>JAZLHH010000069.1:0-61615 GCA_045616745.1 Candidatus Limivicinus sp.
AATCCCAAGGGCATTACGGGCTGGGAGGACCTCCGGCGGGAAGACCTCCGTATTCTGAACCGGCGTACCGGATCCAGCGCCAGAATCCTGCTGGACGGGCAGCTGAAGAAGCTGGGCATCTCCCCTGCCAGTCTGCAGGGCTATGACAGAATCATGCGGTCCCATCTCACGGCCGCCGCTGCCGTTGCCGAGGACGAAGCCGATCTGTGTATCGGAACGGGAAGAGTCAGCGGGCACACGGAGAGCATTGAATTTATCCCGCTCATTGAAGAGCGGTTTGACCTGGTCATGAAAAAGGAAAAACTGGAAACGGAAAGCGCGCAGACGCTGATGCGCATTCTGTCTTCCTCATCATTTCAGAAAGAAATCTCTCACTTTTCCGGGAATGATCACCGGGATCTGGGAAAAATCATAGCGGAGGTTTAATCCATGCTGCAGGTAAAGACACCCGACGAGGTGCTGGAACTGATTCGCGAGGAATTTTCTCCTCTGTCCGGTCTTTCGGAGACGGTCGGGCTTGACGAGGCCATCGGCCGTGTGCTTTCGGAAGACATTCTGGCAAGTGAATACGTACCCGACTTCAACCGCTCCACTGTTGACGGATATGCGGTGAAAGCCGGGGATACCTTCGGCTGCTCTGATTCCATTCCGGCTGTTCTCCGTCTGCGCGGAGAAGTGCTCATGGGACAAGGGGCGGCTTTTGCGCTTTCCGACGGGGAATGCTGTGCCGTTCCTACCGGCGGCGCCATTCCGGAAGGAGCCGACTGCGCCGTCATGATAGAATACACCGAAGATTTCGGAGACGGGACCGTCGGCATTTCCAAGCCGGGGGCACCGGGAATGAACATGATTTTCCGGGGTGACGATGTCTATCCCGGGAAGGTCGTTCTGCAAAAGGGCAGAATTCTCTCCGCACAGGATATCGGGGCACTGGCTGCCATCGGAAAGGCAGCGGTTCCCGTTGTGAGGAAGCTGAAGGTCGGCGTAATTTCCACCGGAGATGAGCTCGTTCCCCCGGATCAGATCCCCGGACCGGGACAGATGCGGGATGTGAATGCCCCGATGCTCTGCGCCATGCTGAAGGCCTTTGGAGCCGATGCTGTGAATTACGGCATTATGAAGGATTCCGAAACCATGATTTCCGAAGCTGTGCATCTCGCGGCAGATGCGTGCGACGCCGTTCTGATTTCCGGCGGAAGCAGTGTCGGCGTCAAGGATGCCAGCTGCCGGATTATTGAGTCCATGGGAAAGCTGCTGCTGCACGGCATTGCCATGAAGCCGGGCAAACCTGCCATTCTCGGGAAGACGAAGGACGGTATCCCCATATTCGGGCTGCCGGGTCACCCCGTTGCCGCCTATTTTGTGACAAAGCTGTTCTTCCTCCCGATTCTGGAAACACTGGAGGGCAGAACGGTCAGCCGCTGCACGGTCAGGGCAGTGCTCGCGGAGGACGTCGGCGCCAATCACGGCAGAGCCCAGTACAGCTGTGTACATCTGGAGCGTCAGGGAGATACGCTGATTGCCCATCCGGTTCGCTCCAAATCCGGTCTGATCACTTCCCTGGCCGGGGCTGACGGTTACTTCTGCATTGAACGGGACTGTGAAGGGCTCTCCCGGGGCTCTGTTATCGATATTACCATCTGCACAGGAGACTGAGAAATGAGTTTTGAATATCTTACCAATATTCCGCTGGCCAAGGCCAGAGAGGATTATCTTGCATTTCTGAAAGAGCGGGGGTTCGGCGGGAAGGAAGAAACCGTTCCCGTTACGGAAGCCTGCGGCAGAATTACTGCCCGGGCAGTCTATGCCCACATCTGTGCTCCCCACTATGCCGCCAGCGCGATGGACGGCATTGCTCTTTCGGCAAAGCGTTCCTTCGGTGCTACGGAATCCACTCCGGTGACGCTCTCCGCCTCGGACTACATCGTTGTTGATACCGGCGATCCGGTTCCCGAGGGCTGCGATGCCGTCATCATGGTAGAAGATCTGGTGAAGAATGAGGACGGCAGCGTAACCATTCACGCACCGGCAGCTCCCTGGCAGCATATCCGCCAGATCGGCGAGGACGTCTGCGCCGGAGAAATGATTCTCCCCGCCTTCATGAAGGTAACCCCCTCCGCCATCGGAGCAATGATTGCCGGCGGTGTTCTGGAAATCCCTGTCATGAAAAAGCCTGTGGTAGGCATTATTCCCACCGGCGATGAGATTATTCCGCCCTGCACAGATCCGAAGCCGGGAGATATTCTGGAATTCAACTCCTCCATCTTTTCCGCCATGATTCGTGACTGGGGCGGAAATGCCGTTACCTATCCCATCGTTAAAGACAGATATGAAGATATCAAAAAGGTTCTTCTGCAATCCGCAGAGGAATGCGACATTGTCATTCTCAACGCCGGCTCCTCTGCCGGCCGGGATGACTATTCCTCTTCTGCCATTCGGGAACTGGGCGAAGTGCTGTATCACGGTATCGCCATGAAGCCGGGCAAGCCCGCCATTCTGGGCTGTATCTCCGGCAAGCCCGTACTGGGCGTCCCCGGATATCCGGTATCCGGCATCATCGTTATTGAACAGCTGCTGAAGCCTCTGCTGGAGGCGGCAGGCGAACTTCCTGCAGAAACGCCGAAGACGGTTTCAGCCGTGCTGACGCGCCCGGTAGTGTCCGGACTGAAGTATCAGGAATTCGTCCGGGTTCGGCTGGGATACGTAGGCGACAAGCTCACGGCTTCTCCTCTGAGCCGCGGCAGCGGCGTGGTTTCCTCCTTCATGAAGGCGGACGGTATTCTGGAAATCAGCCAGGGACTGGAAGGCCATGAAGCCGGCGAAACCGTAGAAGTGAAGCTGCTGAATGACGAGAAGAAGCTGCAGAACACGCTGGTTGTCATCGGAAGCCACGATCCCCTGCTGGATGAACTGGCAGACATGATGCATACGGACAACCGGGATGTTTACATGAGCTCTACCCACGTGGGATCCATGGGCGGAATCATGGCATTGCGGAGAGGCGAAGCTCACGCTGCCGGATGCCACCTTCTGGACACGGAAAGCGGTGAATACAATCTCTCCTTCCTGCGGAAGTACTTCCCTGACGGAAATGTAAAGCTCGTGCGCTGTGTAGGCCGTCAGCAGGGGCTGATGACCGCCGCCGGCAATCCCCTGAACATTCAGGAATTCCGGGATATCACCGGGGATGGAGTGCGTTATGTTAATCGCCAGAAGGGCTCCGGCACTCGTATTCTCACGGATTATCTCTGCACCAAATATGATATTTTGCCCTCGGATATTTACGGCTATGAGCGCGAGGAGATGACGCATACCTCCGTGGCTGCGCAGATTGCCAGCGGCTCTGCCGACGTGGGAATGGGCATTTATTCCGCCGCAAAGCTCTACGGGCTGGACTTTGTACCCATCTGCATTGAGGAATACGATCTTATTATTCCCGACTATGCCTGGGATACGCCGATGGTAAAGCAGATGCTTTCCACCATGCAGAGCGAGACCTTCAAAAACCGGCTCCTCGCGCTGGGCGGATACACGGTGGAAAACATCGGGGAACTGATTGATTATCAGAAATGAAGGCATTTGACGCCGTCGTGATCGGCGGTGGACTTCTGGGCTGCTTTGCTGCCAGAGAACTGATGCGCTATGATCTGACGGCTCTCCTTCTGGAGCAGCGGGAAGACGTCTGCACCGGGATTTCCAGGGCGAATACCGCCATTATCTACCCCGGCTATGACCACAAGCCGGGAACGCTGAAGCAGACCATGACCGTCCGGGCCAATCTTGGATTTGACAGTCTTTGCTCCGAGCTGGAGGTTCCCTTTCGCCGCTGCGGTTCGCTGATGGTCAGCTGCGGAGAAAAGTCAGACAAGGTCCTGCAGAAGAAGTTTCAGGTCGGAACGGACTGCGGCGAACCGGGACTCCGGATGGTCAGCGGCGAGGAAGCCGCCGAGATCCTTCCCGGACTGGGCAGCGGCGTCAGCTGCGGTCTCTATGCCCCCTCTGCCGGGATTACAGATCCCTGGCAGCTGTGTTACGCTGCTTATGAAAATGCCCGGGCAAACGGCTGTGAGGTTTCTCTGAACACGAAGCTCCTTGCTATCCGCCGGGACCGCGGCGAATATCTGCTGGAAACAACGCAGGGAGAATTCTCTGCACGGTCTGTTATCAACTGTGCCGGCCTTTTTGCCGACCGGGTGCATGAAATGCTGTTTTCCCCCTCCGTGCGGATTTTTCCGCAGGGTGCGGATTATCTGGTTCTGGACCGGGACAGCGCTGAACTGCCTGTAATCTTTCAGCAGGAAACGGAGGACGGAAAAGGTCTCACTGCTGTACCGACAATCGGCGGTACGGTCATGCTCGGCCCGACGGAACGGGACTGCGAAGAAGAGCTCTCCGCTGTCTCCGCATCCGGAATGGAAGAGATTATTGCCCGACAGCAGGATATTCTGCCCGGACTGAACAGCGGAAACGTCATCCGGCGTTTTGCCGCCGTGCGTCCGCTGATTCGAAGCGTCAGCTGGAACGGGAGAGACTTCGTGCCCGATAACAGAAGTATCGGCAGTTTTGCCATTGAACATCCGGAACCCGGCTTTCTCAGCCTGATCGGCATCAAAACGCCGGGGCTCACCTGTTCCCGGGAGCTCGGCTGTCTGGCCGCGGAAACCGCTGCCGGATATATAAATGCAAAGGAACGGACGGATTTCCGTCCGCATCGAAAAGCCATTCCCTCCTTCCGGACCCTGACGTTGGAAGATCGGCAGTCTCTGATTGCCGAAGACCCCGCCTGGGGCAGAATTCTCTGCTTCTGCGAGGATATCAGCGAAGCGCAGGTGCGTGAGGCCATTGCCCGCGGCGCCGTGACACTGGACGGCATCAAGCGGCGCTGCGGCGCCGGGCTCGGCACGTGCCAGGGCAGCCGCTGTCAGGGAAAGGCGGCGGCGTTCCTTGCGCAGTCTCTCGGCATTTCCCCGGAAAAAGTTACGTTTCATGGCGGAGACTCCCGGTTGGGAGGCGGCCCATGATTACCTGCTGCTCACTTCTGATTGTCGGTGCCGGTGCTGCCGGAATCTCCGCAGCCGTCGCCGCCTGGAATGCAGGAAACCGGAACATTCTTCTTGTTGACCGGGAATTCGCTCCGGGGGGAATACTTCCCCGCTGCATTCACCGGGGATTCGGTCTTGCTTCCTTCGGAGAGGAACTGACCGGGCCGGAGTACGTTCTTCGACTGGAGGAACAGCTTGCACAGACCGGCGTGATGTACCTTCCGGAAACGGAAGTCCTCTCTCTTTCCGAAGACCGGAAAGCACTTCTCTCCCGGGAAGACGGCTTGTTTACAGTGTCTTTTCAGCGGCTGATTCTGGCCACCGGCTGCCGGGAACTCGGCATCGGTTCTCTGCCTGTCGCCGGGACGCGGCCTGCGGGGATTTTTACGGCAGGACAGGCACAGGAGCTGATCAATCTCCGGCATATGAATCTGGGCAGCCGGGTCGTTATTCTCGGCAGCGGCGATCTTGGCATGATTATGGCCCGTCGGTTCACGCTGGAGGGAAAGCAGGTCATCGCTCTGATTGAGAAAGAAGATCATATTGGCGGAATGGCCCGGAACTACCGGCGCTGTATCGAGGCTTTTCATATTCCCGTGATATATTCTGCGGAGCTTGTCCGCATTTCCGGTGAAGACCGGATTACTTCCGTTACCGTCTGCCATACCGGCAGCGGTACCTTAGAAACCATCCCCTGCGATACTCTGGTCACTGCCGTCGGGCTTTTCCCCGAGCGTTCCCTGATACGGAACCTCGACAGTCCAGACTGGCTGAAACTCTGCGGCAACTGCAGCAGAGTACATGACATCGTCGACTCCGCTGCGGAAGAGGCGCGGAAAGTCGGCACTGATTTTGGAGGAAAGACATGATTGACAGTTACGGGCGAAACATCAATTACCTCAGAATCTCTCTGACGGAGCTTTGCAATCTCCGCTGCCGCTACTGCATGCCGGAGGAAGGCGTCTGCAAAAAAGACCATGAGGAAATGCTGACCGAGGATGAAGTTATCACCGCCATCCGGGCTGCAGCATCCCTCGGCATTACCAAGCTTCGGATTACCGGCGGCGAGCCTCTGATAAAGAAGAATATCGTATCCGTCTGTGAGAGAGCTGCAAGGGTGGAAGGCATTTCCGAAGTCTGCATCACCACGAACGGAATCCTGCTGCCGGAGCTGGCAAAGCCGCTGCGTGCCGCCGGCGTCTGCAGAGTGAATATCTCTCTGGACACACTGAATGAAGAGAAGTACCGTTATATCACCCGAGGCGGAGAGCTGTCTCAGGCGATGAACGGTATCCGCGCCGCAATCGATGCGGGATTTGACAAAATCAAGCTGAACGCCGTCCTGATCGGCGGATTCAATGATGACGAGATTCCTGCGCTGGCAGAGCTGACAAGAACCTGGCCGCTGGACTTCCGGTTCATCGAAATGATGCCTATGTACGACAGCGGCGATTTTACAAAGGAAGCATTTATCCCCTGTTCCCGCGTGAAGGAGGCGCTTCCGGATCTGGTGGATGCAGCGCAGGACGGGGGTGTTGCCAGGCTCTACCGTCTGCCTGGCGCTCTGGGAAATATCGGGCTGATCCGGCCCGTCAGCGACCACTTCTGTGCCGACTGCAGCAGAATCCGCCTGACTGCCGACGGGAAAGTAAAGCCCTGCCTGCATGCTCCGGCAGAGTACTCTCTGAAAGGGCTTGACTTTGACGGTATGGTCGAAACATTGAAAACGGCAATTCTGTCAAAACCAGAATGGCACGGAAACCTCGACCCGGAAAACCGCAGCCGTGCCGGCAGGAACATGAATCAGATCGGAGGTTGATCCATGGCAGATTTTACGCATTTTAATGATCAGGGCCGGGCAAAAATGGTAAACGTAGGCGAAAAGCCCGTAACGGAACGGACAGCCGTAGCCGCCTGCAGGGTACTGGTCAGCGAGGAAACCTTCCGCCTGATTCAGAGCGGCGGCATGAAAAAAGGCGACGTGCTTACCGTTGCCCAGATTGCCGGCGTAATGGGCGCAAAGCGTACCCCCGACCTTATTCCGATGTGCCATCCGATTCTCATTGACGGCATTAATCTGGAGCTCTCTCTCGATGAAGAGAGAACCTCCGTGGAAATCCGTTCAACCGTGCGCTGTGACGGAAGGACCGGCGTGGAAATGGAAGCGCTTACCGCCGCAGCTACGGCGGCACTCACCGTATATGACATGTGCAAAGCTGTCCAGAAGGACATGGTAATTACCGATCTCCGGCTGGTATCCAAGACCGGCGGTGTTCACGGAGATTATGAAAGGAAGGACGAAAAATGAGCTATACCGCAGCAGTCATCACTGTCAGTGACAAAGGTTATGCCGGAGAGCGGAAAGATACCAGCGGTCCGGCAGTCTGCGAAATCTGCAAAGAGCACGGTTATTCCGTAGCGTACACCGCTGTCGTTCCGGATGATACGGAAATGATTCAGGCGGAACTGAAGAAATGCGCAGATGAGCTGAATATTGCGTTGGTACTCACTACCGGCGGCACCGGTTTTTCTCCCAGAGATATTACGCCGGAGGCAACACTGGCCGTCATCGAGCGGGAGACGCGAGGAATACCGGAGGCCATGCGGGCAGAAAGTCTGAAGATTACACCGAAAGGCTGTCTCTCCCGCAGCGCAGCAGGGATCCGGGGCAGAACACTGATTATCAATCTTCCCGGCAGCGAAAAAGCAGCAAAGGAAAATCTGCTGGCTGTAATCGACCCGGTTGGCCACGGCCTGGAGATGCTCTATTCCGAAGGCTCCGCCAATTGCGCCGGTTGAGCGAGGACAACCGTATGGGAAAAAAATCCGTACCTTCCATGGATGAATGGATCCGGGAAGCAAAAGACAGCCCATCTGCAGAAAACTGCGGGATGTTCCTTTTCCACAACGGTGTTGTCCGGGCCACGGCAAAGCAGCAGGTCCGTGAGGGAAAGGAGGCTCCCCCCGTGAAGGGAATGCTGTTTGAGAACAATCCGTTTCTGGCAGAAGCGGCACGTACAGATACGCTGGCAATGGATGGGATTGAATATGCCAGAGTCTGGCTCAACAGCGGCGAGCTGAGCGTAGGTGACGATATCATGCTGGTGCTCATCGGCGGCGATACCCGGCCGCATGTGGTGGAGGCACTGCAGTATCTGGTATCCCGATTAAAAAATGAATGCGTCAAGGAAGTTGAGCAGTTCTGAGAATATGACAAAACCGGGAGGCAATATGCACAGCCTCCCGGTAATATTTTTTCAGAAATCAGGTGCCAAGATATGCTTTTTTGACTTCATCATTGGTGAGCAGGTCTTTTCCGGAACCGCTCATGGCAATGGAACCTGTCTCCAGGACATAGGCATAGTCCGCAATCTTCAGGGCCATGTTGGCGTTCTGTTCAATCAGAAGAACCGTAACTCCCTGACGGTTGATTTCCTTGATGATTTCGAAAATACCCTTGACAATCAGCGGAGCAAGTCCGAGGGACGGCTCATCCATCATAATCATCTTGGGCTTGGCCATCAGCGCGCGGCCGACAGCCAGCATCTGCTGTTCACCGCCGGAAAGCGTACCGCCTGCCTGCCAGGAACGTTCGCGCAGACGCGGGAACAAATCATAAACCCACTGCAGATCGCCGGAAATGTCATCGTTTCTCAGATAGGCGCCAATTTTCAGATTTTCCTGAACCGTCAGATCAGGGAAAATCCTGCGGCCTTCGGGAACCAGCGTAATTCCCTTTTTCACAATGGAAGTCGGATCCATTCCCGTAATGCTGTCTCCGCGGAAGAAGAGCTCACCGCCGCTGGGCTTGACAAGACCGGCAATGGTACGGAGCGTAGAGCTCTTGCCGGCGCCGTTTGAACCGATCAGTGTGACAATCTGCCCCTCTTCAACATCCAGGCTGATGCCCTTGACCGCTTCGATTCCGCCGTAATTGACCTTCAGGTCTCTGATGGAAAGTATGGTTTCACTCATCTTCTGCAACTCCCAAATATGCGTCAATAACCTTCGGATCCGCCTGAACTTCCGCGGGCGTTCCCTTGGAAATCATCTTGCCGAAGTCTATGACATAGATTCTGTCGGAGAACTTCATGACAAGGTCCATATGATGCTCAATCATGAAGATGGTCAGGTCGTACTTTTCTTTGATTTCCTGGATAAACTCGCCAAGCTCCGCCGTTTCCTGCGGATTCATACCGGCTGCGGGTTCGTCCAGAAGAAGGAGTCTGGGGTTGGTCCCCAGGGCTCTTGCAATCTCCAGACGGCGCTGGAGACCGTAAGGAAGACTCGTTGCCAGTTCATCCTTGAACTGCAGAAGCCCCTGCTCCTCCAGAAGTGCTTCCGTCTCTTCTCTCATCCGCTTTTCCTCTTTGGCCTTGGTGCGGAACGTTGCGGAAAAGACATTCTGGTTGGAATGCATATGTTTTGCCGTCAAAACGTTGTCAAATACCGTCATGCTCTTCCAAAGACGGATATTCTGGAAGGTTCTGGCAATCCCCATCTGAGTAATCTCGTCCGGGGTCGGGTCGATGATTCTGTCGCGGCTGTATTTTTCACCGTTATATCCCTGATAGTTCTTCTTCATCTTACCTTCGGGATGGCTGGCAATGATGAGATTTCCGTCATAGGTAATCCGGCCGTTGGTAGGCTGGTATACACCGGTGATGCAGTTGAAGGCTGTGGTCTTTCCCGCCCCGTTCGGGCCAATCAGCGCTACGATTTCACCTTTGTTGACCTCGAGAGAAAGATTGTTGACAGCAACGACACCGCCGAACTGCATCGTGACGTCTTCCAGACGGAGAATGTTCTTTACTTCACTCATTTCATTCTCCTCCTTTCAGACTCTTTTTCCGTTTTCGCTCCCGGAGAATATCGGTAATTTCCCGGTCACCGAAGATTCCCTTGCGGAAGAAAAGGACTACAATCATGATGACAACGGAGAAGAATACCATGCGGAAGCCGTTTCTCAGCAGCGGAAGCTTCCAGCCGCCGATGTAGGTTTCGGAATCCAGGAAGCGGAGCCACCACTCGGAGCAGGCAACATAGAGAAGCGTCGCCAGACAGGAGCCCGAGATGGAGCCGATTCCACCGATCACCACAATGAGCAGAATCTCATAAGTCATGGTGGAGGTGTAAACCTTGGCCTGCGCATTGGAAACAAACATTGCAAACAGCGCCCCGCCAATGCCGGCAAAGAAAGAGCTGATGACGAAGCTGAGCATCTTGTGCTTGGCCAGGTTGATTCCCATCGCCTCTGCCGCAATTTCATCGTCGCGGATGGCCTTGAAGGCTCGGCCGCAGGTGGAATTGACCAGAAGGACAATGAGCGCGATGCAAATCACAGAAATCAGGAACGGGAAGAACGTGGAAAGATACAGAACCGTCCTCCCGCCTGCCTTAATGTTGAAGCTGGTGAAATTGGGGAAGCTCTTGAGCATGTTGGCGCCGTTGGTAACCGGGCCCAAAGTCTGCCACTGGAAAATGGCACGGAGAATCTCTGCAAAGCCCAGCGTGGCTATTGCCAGATAGTCACTCTTCAGTCTCAGAACCGGAAGTCCGATCAGGTAGGCAAACAGAGCAGCCACACAACCGGCAAGCAACATTGCAATCAGAACTCCGAGAACCATACTGACTGCACCTCCGAAACCGGAAGTCCCGAACAGCCCGCCCAGCAGATCCTGCAGGGAGAACTTAACCGCGCTGCCTCCGTAAAGGTAATACACGGCATCCTTCTCGGCAACAGGAACCGTCAGAATCGCATAGGTGTAGGCTCCCAACAGCATGAATCCTGCCTGACCGAGAGAAAACAGACCTGTAAATCCGTTCAGAAGGTTCATGGAAACAGCCACCAGAGAATACACAGCGGTCTTCTTCAGAACCGTGAACAGCTGGCTTGTAGGCTTGAAGACGGCAGGTGCCTGAGGGATAATCAAAGTAATGTTTTCCAGAAGGATAATCAACAGCAGGAATGCCGCGCAATAGAGGAAGGCTTTTCGGGAGGTTTTTTTATCATTTTTAATCATGATTCAGCCTCCTTAAACCTTGTCAATTTCCTTCTCGCCGAACAGACCTGTCGGTTTGAATACGAGAATGATAATAAGCAGAGCAAACGTGAACGCATCGGAAAAGACCGTGTAGTCCGTGCTCTTAATCAGGTTTTCGCATATACCAATGATAAATGCACCAATAACAGCACCGGGAATAGAGCCGATGCCCCCGAATACAGCAGCAACGAATGCCTTCAGACCGGGAAGCGCGCCGGCGGTAGGCGTAACTGCGGGATAGTTTGTGAAGTACAGCATAGAGCCGATCGCTGCCAGAGCAGTTCCTATAATAAACGTTGCCGAAATAACATTGTTGATTTTGATGCCCATCAGCTGAGAAGTCTCAAAGTCTCTGGAAACAGCTCTCATGGCCATACCAACCTTGGTATGATTGACAATGTAGGTCAGCATCAGAACCAATACCAAAACCAGAACCGGGGTAAGAATGACAACCCACTTTGTGGGAGTACCGGCAATGTTGATGGTATCGGAGAGAAACGGCAGTACAGGATAGGTCATAGGCTGGCCGCCGGTGATGTAAGTAGCCGCATTCTGAAGCAGATAGCTGACACCGATTGCCGAAATCATAACGGACATTCTCGGAGCGCTGCGGAGAGGCCGGTAGGCAAAACGTTCAATGAGGAAGCCCAGCAGGACCGTCAGCAGCAAAGCAATCGGGAGTGCGATATAAAACGGAAGGGTGGCCGTCAGATAGATTCCCAGAAGGCCGGAAACCATGAAGACGTCACCGTGAGCAAAGTTGATCAGCCTCAGGATACCGTAAACCATGGTATATCCGATGGCAATCAGCGCATATTGACCGCCGACAGCTATGCCGGACAGCAATACGGAAATCATATATTCCAAAAGAGAGTACCTCCCTTACAGACTCTTAATAACACAATACCGGCGGGGTGTTTGCCCCGCCAGGTATTGAAGACGTGCCAAATTCAGTACAGGAACTTACTTGGAAGAACCGGTCTGCTGTGCTTCCAGGAGCCATACGCCATTGGCGTTATCGGAAGTCTTGATGAATGCCGTGTCACGGATAGCATCGCCGATATCGTCAAACGCGATTGCACCGGAAACGCCGTCATACTTCACGCCGCCAAGTGCAGCCTTGATGGCAGCGGGATCTGCAGAACCGGCAGCCTTGATGGCTTCCAGTGCTACATAGTAAGCATCGTAACCCATTGCGGTAACAGCTGCGATAGTGTCATTGCCGCCGTTTGCTGCCAGCGCATCGGAATTGGATGCCAGGTAGTCCTTGATACCCTTATCGAAAGCGGGTGCGCCGCCTTCCTGATAGAAGGTAGAAACAAAGAGCTGAATATCCGTACCCTTGGCAGCTTCCAGAACCATGTTGTCATCCAGCGTGTCGGAGCCGAGAATCGGAGCTGCGATTTCCAGAGAGGAAGCCTGGGAAATAATCTGTGTTGCATATGCAATGGAAACAGGAGTGAAGATAACGTCTGCATTTTCACTCTTGGCCTTGTTCAGGTAAGAGGTAAAGTCGGAGTTGTTCGTCGGGAAAGAGTCGGAAATAACCTTGCCGCCGGCAGCTTCAAACACCTGGGTGAAGAAAGCAATCAGGCCCTGGTCATATTCATTTCCGTTCTCGCCGAGGCAGTAGGCAACCTTTGCACCGAACTTGTCAATTGCGAAGTTTGCAAGGACGTCTGCCTGGAAGTTGTCCAGGAAGCAGATTCTGTAGTAGTAGTCATTTCCTGCAGTAACATTGGGGTTGGTGCAGGTAACACCGATTGCCGCAAGCCCTGCTTCATCGAACTTGGGACCGCCGGCCATAGAAACGCCGGAGCCGTAAGATCCAAGAACCAGAGCAACATTCTTGCTGACCAGATCGGATGCAGCAGAAGGTGCTTTGTCAGTGCTGGAGCCGTTATCAGCCATAACGAGCTCAACATTGTAAGTCTTGCCGTTGATATCAACCGTCGGGCATTCAAAGTTTGCAAACTGCATACCGAGAATTTCCTTCTTGCCGCCGGAAGCAGAGTCACCGGTTGAAGGCTCGAAGACACCGATTTTAATAACATTACTGTCAGATGCGGAACTCTTTGCTCCACATGCGCAGAGTGCAAAAACCATGCACAGTGCAAGAATCATTGCCAAAATCTTTTTCATTTAGGATATCCTCCGTCTAATATGTCCGCCGTGCAAAGACACCTGTATCTGTACGGCGATATTTGTATTATGAATGAAATTCATGAATACTTCAAGAAACTAAAGTGCAAAAAAACACTGACAAAAAACGTGTAATTTTGTACATATTATACAACAATTGGCCCTGTTTTCCAGTCATAACCGCATTTTTGTGCGGATTCTTTGCGTTTTTCCTCAGAAAACAGCACGTAGAGATCATGCGCAGATGCGCCCGTGGCGAACACCTTCCTTGCTCTTTCGTCAAAATTTACGATATCCGCAGTCTTTGTCAGAATCGGAATCTCTGAACTTCCCTTCGCATCGGCAAGTGCCGCTCTGCCTTTACTGTTGAATCCCAAAACTCGAATATAAGGAGGAAGTCCCTGATTCATTCCCTGCTTCACTCCGAGAACGGCACACATCGTCAGGCGACGAACGGCACTCATTGTAAGGCTCTTCGTCTTGGCAGCCGAGAAGATTTCTTCCAGTGCGGCATTTTGCCGTACAGCGTCATAAAGCCTGTTTCCCGCTCCGTCTTCACAGTCCGGCAGGATATTGAAATACTCTCTGTCGAACATTCGCAGGCGGGATACCGCTGCGATATCAAACGATTCCCTGTCAAATCCCAGGCCTTCTCTTTCCATAGCAGTGCGGATTTCCATGGCAGAGCCTTCCCCATCGTGTTCAGAATTCCTCTTTACCGTAATACAGGGGACACGGGCCGCTTTCAGATATTCCAGACCGAGGAGATTGTTTGGGCCGTCCAGCAGCTCGCTTCCGATCAGTTCCCGGCGGGCCCTCGGCCAGGAGAACTCAGGATGAAGCTTCATGAACTGCTTCAGTTCCTCTCCGGCTGCTGCGCATTTCTCACTCAGATCCTGCAGCTTTTCAATCTCTCCGCACTCGCTGCCGAAGCTGATGCAGCTTACACCAACTGATTCCAGAATCCGAACTGCACCGAAAGCAAAGGTTTCCGCACTGCTGATGCACCACGGCAGCGGAAGCTCCAAAACCAGATCTGCACCGCCGTCCAGCGCCAGAGCCGTACGGCAGAACTTATCATAAACAGCAGCTTCCCCGCGCTGCACATAGTCTCCGGACATGACCACAGCAACCGTATCGTCCCCCGTCATCTCACGGGAACGGTCCAGGTGGTACTTATGGCCTTTGTGGAAAGGATTGTATTCCGCAACAACACCAATCATCTTTACATTTCTTTCCGTTTACGTTATATTTATTGTTTGGAATTATAATATAAGAAAGGAATCTTATCAATGAAAATTCTGGTAATCAATGCTGGTTCCTCCTCGCTGAAATATCAGCTGATCAATATGGAAACCGAAGCCGTCATGGCAAAAGGTCTGTGCGAACGCATAGGCATCGACGGCCATCTGAAGCACACCCCTCTGGTCGGTGACAAAAAGGTTTTCAATGAAGACATCGATCTGCCCACGCACAGTGAAGCAATCGCTGCTGTCATTGACAAGCTGACTTCCGAAGAGTTCGGTGTTGTCAGTTCCATGAAGGAAATCGACGCCGTCGGTCACCGCGTCGTTCACGGCGGTGAAAAATTCGCGTCTTCCGTTCTCATTACCGATGAAGTCATTCAGGCAATTGAAGAGTGCACTCCTTTTGCCCCGCTGCACAATCCGGCCAACATTACCGGTATCAACGCCTGCAAGGCCGTAATGGGCAATGTTCCGATGGTCGCAGTCTTCGACACGGCCTTCCATCAGACCATGCCTGCCAAGGCATTCATGTATGCACTTCCCTATGAGTACTACAAGAATGACGGAATTCGCAGATACGGTTTCCACGGCACCAGCCACCGTTACGTTTCTTCCCGCTGCGCAGAACTGCTGGGAAAACCCATTGAAGAGCTGAAGATTGTCTCCTGCCATATGGGAAACGGTTCCTCCATCTGCGCTATTGACGGTGGAAAGTGCGTCGATACTTCCATGGGATTTACGCCGCTGGTCGGTCTCCCGATGGGTACCCGCTGCGGTGACTTGGACCCGGGTGCCATGCAGTTCATGATGAACAAGTACGGAATGGGAATTGACGAAACTCTGAATGTTCTCAACAAGAAATCCGGCGTACTCGGTGTTTCCGGTGTATCCTCCGACTTCCGTGATCTGGACAATGCCAAGTCCGAAGGCAACGACCGCGCAGCTCTTGCTCTGGATATGTTCCATTACTGGGTAGCAAAGGTCGCCGGGTCCTATGTTGCCGCTATGAACGGTGTTGACGCTATTGTCTTCACAGCAGGTGTCGGTGAGAACAGCGCAGCCAGCAGAAAAGCAATTGCTGAATACTTCGGTTATCTCGGCGTAACCATCGATGATGAAGCCAACAAAAAGCGCGGCGAGGATGTTATGATTTCCACACACGATTCCAAAGTCAAAGTGTTTGTTATTCCGACGAACGAAGAGCTGGTAATCGCCCGCGATACCGAGGAGATTGTCAATGGCTGATTTTACTGATTTCAGTTTTGCGAGTGCAACCGGAAAAAACACTATCCGGGTCCGCAAAATCGTCCCTGACGGAGAGGTAAAGGCCGTTGTACAGATTGCGCACGGCATTGCCGAGCACATCGAAAGATACGATGACTTTATGCGTTTCCTGGCAGATAACGGCTGCGTTGTCGTAGGTAACGATCATCTGGGTCATGGCAAATCAGCAAAAACAGAAAAAGAAAAAGGCGCTTTCGCGAGTAAAGACGGATGGAATACCGTCGTAAAGGACATGGTAAAGCTCCATGATATCATGGTCCAGGAATATCCCGGCATAAAGTATGTCATGTTCGGACACAGCATGGGAAGCTTCCTTACACGCACCTATCTGATCGATTACCCCGGGAAATATGATGCTGCGATTATTTCCGGAACGGGTCATCAGTCCCCTGCACTCGTCATCGGCGGGAATCTCATTGCTGACCTGCTGATTAAAATGAACGGATACATGTCCGACGGACAGAAGCTGAATGACATTGCTTTCGGTTCCTATCTGAACAAAATAGAGAATCCCCGTACACCATTTGACTGGCTGACCAGAGAGGAATCTGTTGTGGACCGTTACATTGAAGATCCAATGTGCGGATTCGTTGCCAGGACCGGACTGTACGGCGACATGATGAAGGGCATTAAATATATCACTTCCGAAAAGAATATGGACCGGATGGACAAAACAAAACCTGTTTATTTCATGTCCGGAAAAGATGATCCTGTGGGCGACTACGGCAAGGGTGTGGAAAAAGCCTACGATTGCTTTAAGAAAGTGAGAATGCAGGATGTCATGATTCGTCTCTACGACGAAGGCCGTCATGAAATGCTCAATGAGACCAACAGAGAGAAGGTCTATGAGGATATTCTCAACTGGCTGAAGGAAAAGGTCTTCTGAAATCCGAACAGTTAAAGCGCAACCCCGGAGCTTACATAAGCTCCGGGGTTTTGAATTGCCGGTGAAACGGAATCAGTCTTCCTGCTCTTCCTCGGCTTCTTCTTCGAAGACTTCCTCTTCTGCTGCAGGAGCAGACAGGGCACGGATAGAGAGGCTGATTTTGTGAGTCTCTTCATTGATTGCCGTAATTTTTGCCTCGACGACATCGCCGACGGAAACAGCATCTTCTGCCTTTTCTACACGGTGGTCAGCCAGCTGAGAAATGTGAATCAGGCCGTCAACATTCTCAAGAACCTCTGCGAATGCACCAAAGCTCATGAGCTTGACAATCTTGACTTCTGCAACATCACCGACCTGGTATCTGCTCGTGAATGCCTGCCAGGGATCAGCTGCCGGGTCTTTGTAACCGAGAGAAATGCGGCGAGCGTCCTTATCAAAGCCGATGACGTAGACGTCAATCTCATCACCTACGGAAACGACTTCACTGGGATGACGAATTCTTCCCCAGCTGAGTTCAGACTGGTGAACCATACCGTCAATGCCGCCAATATCGACGAATGCGCCGTAATTGGTCAGGCTCTTGACAATGCCGTGGTACTTCTTGCCGACTTCAATTTCGCCCCAGAATGCTTCTGCGGCGGCCTTGCGCTCTTCACTGGCTGCGCGGCGGATGGAACCGACAACGCGCTTGCGAGCCTTGTTGACCTCTGTAATCTTGAGCTTGACATTTTTCTTGAGAAGCTCTGCCATATCGGCCTCTCTGGGGAGACCGGACTGAGATGCGGGAACGAATACACGGACGCCCTTGACATTGACAACAATGCCGCCCTTGTTGACGTCAGTTACTGTGCCTTCCACAGCGTTACCGCCTTCGGATGCGTCTTCCATTTCTTCCCAGAACTTCTGAGAATCAAGACGCTTCTTGGAAAGCTGTGCAGTTCCTTCCACATCGTTTACTCTAACAACGACTGCTTCGACTTCGTCACCGATTTTGACTGCATCGGCAATTTTGATGCCGGCCTCTTCAAACTCGGAAGTCGGAATGAATCCGGAATATTTTGCACCTAAATCGAGAGTGATCTCTGTGCCTGAAATTGCTGCGACAATGCCCTTGACTCTGTCACCGTTATAAATCGGCTTCAGACTCTCCTCGAGCATGTCATCAAATGTTGCTTCTGCTGCAACTGCCTCTTCAAAAACATTTTCGTTTTTGTCCGCCATAGTGTTTACTACCTCCTTAATTATCCACGCGGGAGTTGATGCGCCGGCAGTAATGCCGACTTTGGCATCAGACCCGAATGTATCGATGTCAAGCTCTTCCGCCCGCTCAATGAAACGGACATCCGAGCAATGCTCTGCGCAGATTTCCGAGAGATGAAGACTGTTGGCACTGTGCTTCCCGCCGATGACAATCATGACATCGCAATTTCCGGAAAGCTCTGCTGCCTCCTTCTGCCTCAAAAATGTCGCGGAGCATATTGTATCAAAAATTTCAATGTTTGTATACTCTTTTTTTAGGATATATGAACATTCGTCAAAGTTCTGCCTCGTCTGCGTTGTCTGAATGACAGCGGTTATTTCTCTGTCTTTCAGATCCGGGCGTGAAGCTATAAACTGCTCCAGTTCACGGGCATTTTCCACAATTACATTTTCATCGCATCGACCGGAAATTGCCAGAACCTCCGGATGGTTTTTCATCCCGATAATAATTACAAACTTCCCTCCGGCGGATGCATTTCCTACGATTTTATGGATTGCCATCACCTTCGGGCAGGTTGCATCCGTTATGTTCGCTCCACGGCGTTCAATACTGTCAAAAACAGCTTTGGAAACACCGTGTGCCCGAATAATAACATTGTCCCCTTGGGCAAGTTCCTCCGGAGATTCAATGACCGTCATACCCGATTTTTCCAGACGGGAAATCACATCTGAATTGTGAACTAGCTCCCCGAAGCTTTTCAGGCTGCCTTTCTCCGCCAGAATCTTTTCGGCCGCTTCTACGGACCGGCTGACACCAAAGCAGAATCCTGCACTCTCGGCTACCGTGATTTCTCTCATATCAGTCTGTCAGCGATGATGGAGCAAAGCAGATCCAGGCTCTGTTCAAAATTGATATCGCTGGTATCCACAAGAATGGCATCTTCTGCCTGCTTCAAAGGAGCGACTTCTCTGTGAGTATCCTGGTAATCCCGGTATTCGATATCTTTAAGAGTATCTTCATAGCTGGCTTCCACTCCCTTTTCCAGGAGTTCCTTGAGACGGCGCTGTGCTCTGGCCTCTGCGGAGGCAGTGAGATAAATCTTCACATCAGCATTCGGTAGTACTACTGTTCCGATATCTCTTCCATCCATAATGACACTGTTGTTTCTGGCAAATTCCCGCTGGGTCTCCAGAAGAAATGCCCTGCAGGACGGCTGCGCAGAAACATCGCTGGCTGCTATGGAAACCTCCGGCATCCGGATTTCTTCCGTAACATCTGCTCCGTTGAGAATCATTCTCTGCAGTCCGCTTTCATCGTAACGTATGTCGATATGAATCTGAGGATAGGCCTGTTCCAGTGCGGATGCATCGTGCAAATCCACCCCGTTCTTCAGACAGTACAAGCCAATCGTCCGGTACATCGCCCCGGTATCTACATATATGAAATTGAAATTTTTCGCAATCTGCTTGGAAAGAGAGGACTTTCCGGCACCGGACGGTCCGTCAACTGCGATGCTTAGTGTTTTTGCATTTTCCATATTCGTTGGTACTCCCCTTTTACTCAAATTTATGATTTCTTTTATTTCCGACGTATAAAGTGACAACAATTGCCAGGGCTGCAATCGCAACTGCCAGATACGTCCCTTCAATGCCAAATACGGGATCATAGGCAACTGTCTTTTCTGCAACTGAAGCTTCCAGCTTCAGAAAAGAACAGGGCAATACCATCCCTGAATTCGGAAGGCCGAAAACGATGCTTTGTGAATAATTCCAGGCCGTATGCAGTCCAAAAACTATCCAGGCAGAATCGAAAAAGTGAATCACCAGTGCAAAAAAAATACCGATCAGAAAAATCATGGAATAGCTTACCCAGGTCATTCCCTGATTGCCCATATGCGCAAGAGAAAAACAGATGGCCGAAAACAGTACCGGAATCCAAGGTTTGCCCGGATAGCCGCGTTTGAGGCGCTGGTACAGATACACACGGTTCACGTATTCCTCCGCGGCGGATTGAATCAGCACACAAACGAAAGCTATCAGCAAGAATCCTAACCTGGCATTTCCTTTGGTAAAAAACACATCCCCGCGAATTGCCGCAACCGCAATGCAGAATCCGTTCATCAAAAAGCCAAACAAAAGCCCCAGCAGGAAATTCTTCCCGGTATTCCCCCCGCCCGGTCCGATTTTCTTCAGGATAAACCGGTCTCTGGGAATTATCAGGATCAGTATGGTTGTAATAATCCAGTAGCTGATAAAGAGGGCGTATATCAGCAGCGTCATGTACTCCGGTTTGAGGGACTCGCGAGAAAGAAACGGCACACACAGACTTGCGTTTATGATAAGAAACAACGCATTCAGGCCGACGGTGAGGAGAGTTGCACCGGGAACCGTATCAAAAAAATGAATCTTTTCTGTTCTCATGCATGCTCTCCAGCCAGATAACCGGTTGACCAGGCAATCTGCAGATTAAATCCGCCGGTATAGGCGTCCAGATTCAGCACCTCACCGCAGAAGAAGACGCCGGGCGCCAGTTTGCTTTCCATCGTTCTGGGATTAATCTCTGATGTTTTTACCCCGCCGGCTGTGACAATTGCCTCATCAATCGGTCTCGTTCCCGTCACATGAATCGGGAAGGCTTTCAGCACGGTACGAAGTCTGGCTCTCTGTTCTCTGGTTACAGAATTGACCGGCATCGTCTCCGGAATTCCCGTCAGATGACAGATTACCGGGGACAGACTGCTTCCTGTCAGTTTCGGCAGATAGTTTATAAACTGTTTATTGGCATTCTCGGAAAAATCCCGAAGAATTCTTGCTTCAAGCTTTTCCTCGTCCAGACCCGGCTTCAGATCAACTTCCAGACGATAACTGTGATTGATAAAATCACGCATATGTGCACTGGCAGAAAGAACCAGCGGGCCGGATACGCCGAAATGTGTAAACAGCATTTCACCCAGTTCCCTGTAAATCAGCTTATCGTCCTCATAAGCTCGAAGCATAACATTCTTCGGGGCGAATCCCTGCAATTCCCGGCAGTATTCATCATCGCTTTCCAAAGGAATCAGCGACGGTTTCGGAGGAATAATTGTATGCCCAAGACTGCGCGCAAATTCATACCCGGCGCCCGTCGAGCCGGTGAGCGGATAGCTCATACCGCCTGTGGCGATAACGATGCTGCCTTCCGGCAGTTCATCCAGAGATTTTACGGTTTTCCGAATAAACCGGACGCCGGCATTCGTGCACAGCTTTACCAGGAGATCTGCGATATCATTGGCATTGTCGCTTTCCGGAAACACTCTGTTTCCCCGCTCGATCTTCAGTTTCACACCTTTGGATTCAAAGAAATCCATCACTCGCTCCGGTCCAAATGCATTCAGTGCAGAATAAAGGAATCGCCCGTCTCCCGGAATATTGGCCATGATCGTTTTTACATCACATGCGTTACATACATTGCAGCGGCCTTTACCTGTGATGCGAAGCTTTCTTCCCTGCTTCTGATTGGGGTCAAATACCGTAACCGAATTTCCACGCAAAGCAGCGCGGTAGGCTGCCATAAGACCTGCAGCCCCCGCGCCGATGACGGATACAATATGAGAATTTCCCGAAGAATAAGACATTGCTGCTCTTACGGGGCCGTCCAACCCTCGGGAATCACGAGATCGCTCAGATAGTTGGTATTCGGATCGAACGTGCCGTTGTTGATGGCGTCAATCATGCTCTGCGTCATGTTGCCATCAAGGTCTCCCGGAACAAAAATAGAGTCCATCGTGTACTCACAGGAAATAGCATTGGCCGGATCGCCGACTACATAGGCATAGAGGTAGACGGACTCGCGGATATCGGATCTGGCTCCTATATAGATGCAGCCGCCGCTGTAGACAGTGCCGGATTCCACTTTACCGTCATGCGTATAACGGAGTTCCCAATGAATCTGGTCTCCGGCACCGGCATTGAGCTGGATTGCCTGATCACAGAACTCAAAGTAACCGCTGGAAGGATATGCCCAAAGCTGTGCTCTGGCTGCCTTGTTTACAGAAATATACGCTCTTCTGGTTGTTACAGGGATTCCGTTCCCGGTGAAGGTCGCTTCTACGGAACAGCCGTTCAGAGAGAGCGGACAGTTGCTGAGAACCAGCTGCTGCGAGCCGTCTCCCCATACAGAGAGTCCCTGAAAGTAGTAAGGAGCCTCGTTCATTGTATAGGAGGTATAACCGTCCGGACCAATCAGACGCCATGACATATACTGATACCCGGTTGCCTTCGCAATGAAGGTCGCGTTCCCGCCCTCTGTCACTGTTTCACCGGTGGGGTCCTTGGTAATGACAGGGGTCGTGATAATCTGAATTGTGGGCTGAGGCGTAGCCGGTGCAGCCGTAGGCTGGACAACAGGCGCAGGCGTTACCACCGGACGGGGCGTAGAAACAGGCGTCGGCGCCGGCGTGGGAGTTCCGTAAATGATTATCGGGGTCGGCGTAGCAACAGGTTCTGCTGCCTTCTGGCCGCAGGCACAGAGCGTTCCTATCATAAGAATCGCAAGAATGAGTGCAATATACTTTTTCATTTTTCCTCCAAAACATGGTTAATTCATGAATACTTGAATTATGTAAACAGTTTACCATAAGTCCGTTCGTATTTCAATCTTGTGTTTTCGGTTTTTCAGACGATTCTTTTCGCAGTTTATCTTCCTGTTTCCAACATGGTATTGCACATATACCGTCTATGCTGTATTATAATTGTGTATATGTCTTTATTAATCTTACGATTTTTCAGGCTGAAATCTGTTTTCTGTAATAAACCGGCAGTTTCTGCGTATTCCGTTACAGAAGATCAATTCAACAACATCGCTTATGAAAGTGAGGTACGATTAACATGAAAAAGAAACTGTTTTCTTTATTCCTTGTTCTGATGCTTGCAGCTGCGCTGATTCCTGCAGCACATGCAGAGTACGTAAGGGATATTTATCTGACCGAGGGCAGCTATGCAGAGGAAATGCTCTGCCAGTTTCCCCGTCAGGAATACAGCTGCGTCGGAGGTCCTCCGGGAACCTACCTTCAGGAGGATCCGGGTGCAGGGCAGCTCGGTCTGATTCTGTATGGAACTCCGACGGCAGCCGGTACCTATTACATGACCATCAGCTGCGCGGAGGACGGAAGCACTCATGAATTTACGGTACACGTGGACGACCCTGCCGTTCCTGTTGGAATCGGAATCAATTCCTGGCCGTCCAAGATGAGTTATACTGCCGGTGAGTATCTCAATACAGACGGTCTTTCTCTGAACGTCACTTATTCTGACGGCAGCCAATCTCAGTGCTGGGGCGGATTCAACTGCTACCCCACCTATCTGGATACGCCGGGCAATCAGCAGATTTGCGTGGACTATGACGGAATGCAGGCTTACTTCACTGTGGAAGTGCAGAGCCGTCCCGCTGTCATCACGGGAATCGGCATTGCTTCTGCGCCGTCCAAAACCAATTACAAAGTGGGAGAATCTCTCAACACCAACGGGCTTGCCATCAATGTCTACTACTCCGACGGTTCTGTGAAAACGGAATGGAACGGATTCAGCTGCAGCCCCGGTTATTTCGACAGAGCAGGTTCCTGGGATGTAAATGTCAGTTACAGCGGATTCAATACGTCTTTCCGTGTTAATGTTACTGAAAACGTCACTCTGACCGGAATCAGCATTGCCCAGATGCCCGGGAAAACCGTTTACAACGTTGGGGACACTCTTGATACCAACGGTCTGATGATCAATCTCAATTATTCCGACGGCAGCCGCAGAACTGTTGTTAACGGATTTACGTGTGCTCCGGCAAGACTGGACAATAAAGGGACGCAGAAAATCACCGTCACCTATGAAAACAAAAGCTGCACCTTTGACGTGACAGTGAACAAAGTTGTCACGCCGACGGCAACGCCTAAGCCCACGGCAACGCCCAAGCCCACGGCTACTCCGGCACCGTCAGCGAAGCCTTCTTCCTCACCGAAGCCGGGCGTTTCTCCGACGCCCTCCGCTGTTCCCGCGGTCAGCCCGGAACCGGCTCCGCAGGAAAGCAAGTCCGGAAACGGTGTCCTGATTGCCATCATTTCTGTTCTCGGCATAGCCATTCTGGCATTGCTCGCCTGCCTGCTTAAAGTCAAAAAGACCAACCCGGAAGCTCTCAAAGGCACAATAAAGGAAATTGTAAAAAGAGAACACGCCTGGGTAAAGAAGAACAAGAATAAATAAGGAATTCCCTGAATCTTCCAGATGATTCACAGGTTTTCCGGTAACTAAAGAGGGTTGTGCAATGCACAACCCTCTTTGTACTGAAACTGTTTATATAAATTACAGTCTCTCTTTTCCGTAGACATCCAGAAAATACTTGTAAGTATCCACCTTCAGCTCACCGCAGGCTGCTTCATCGCATGCGATGTAAGCATCATTGTGCAGCTGGAGTGCCGACACCGTCCACTTGGAGCTGACACCGCCTTCTACCACGTGGGCAAGGGCGCGGGCCTTATTGTGACCGTTGATGAGAATCAGAACTTCCCTGGAATCCATGACAGTACCGACACCAACAGAAAGTGCACGGGAAGGTACCTTCTCCGGATCGTTGCCGAAGAAGCGGGAGTTCACAATTTTGGTGTCTTCTGTCAGGTCACGGATGCCGGTGCGGGAATTCAGGGATGTATAGGGCTCATTGAATGCCATGTGGCCATCCACCCCAATACCGCCGAGGAACAGGTCGATTCCGCCGTAAGATGCGATCTTTTCTTCATAGGCTGCGCATTCGGCTTCCAGGTCTTCCGCCATACCGTTGAGAATATTGATATTCTCTGCCGGGATGTCGATATGATTGAAAAGATTGTCATGCATAAAGTACCAGTAGCTCTGGTCATGTTCCCGCGGCAGACCGACATATTCGTCCATATTGAAGGTAACTACATTCTTGAAGCTTACTCTTCCTTCTTTATTGGCCTTTGACAGACGCTGATAAACACCGATCGGGGAGGAACCTGTGGGCAAACCGAGAACAAAGGGACGACTTTCCTTGTGATTGTTGATTGCAGAAATGATATGCTCTGCAGCCCACTCGCACATTTTGCCATAATCAGACTGAATAATAACTTTCATGATATACCTCCTGTTTAGAGATAGAAATTACAATTTTCCGAGAACTCACGCATTGTAACACATTGATAATGATTCATCAATCTTTTTTTATACTGATTGGTTCTTTGCTCAAAAAAAGACAACCTTCAAAGAGGTTGTCTTTTTTTGATTCTGACATGAAGTCTTACGCAGACTTCTCGCTGAGGGTTGCAACTTCTGTTGCCTTGGAACCGTATGCATCATAGAACACACACCGGTACTGCTTATTCAGCGCCTGCGCAGTGACATTGTGGGAGCAAAGCTGACTCTCCGCTGTCGAGGAGGCAATCGAGTTGAAAAGATGCAGACCGTAGGTCAGATTGTTGGAGCCTTCATCCCAGGCGATAGGAACCCACTCACCGTTTTCCTTAATCTGCCATTCAACCTTCTGAATGGAACCGTTGCAGCCTGCATAGAACAACGGGCTGTTCTGGCTCACATCCTCATCGCTTCCGCGGCCGAGGTATGTGGCATCGCTCAAGGGGCTTCTGGTAATCGTAATGTTCCGGGAGTCATTTGCTTCATTGATTGCCGTTCCCACGTTGGAAATATCACCGCTCAATGCCGCAATACTTTGGGACATGCTCTGCGTGGTACTCTGCATCTGATAAAACTGGCTCAAAACCGTCTGTTCCATGTCGGCCATTTTCTTTTTCGTTCCGACGAGGGAAATCAGACAAAATAGGGCAAGAACCGCAGACAGTGCAGAGAAAACGATGGCCGGGAAATTGCCCAAGGAATTCATCTTGTTGTTTCCATTGAAAGACGAAAGAGAAGGCTTATTCCCCTTGGAAGATTTCACCGGTTTTTCATTGAAAACCTCTTCCTCCTCGTAGTCTTCATCATAAGACTCTTCCGATGCAAATCTCTGAGACTTCTGAGCTTTTACCGGCTGGTCGTCGTATCCATAATCAAATTCAGACTCCTGAACGGGCTGAATCTCAGTTCTATGACCGCAGTACGGGCATTCCAGCTCATTATCGTCAAGAGTGCTTCCGCAAAAATTACAAGTCATATTGATCCCTTCTTTCCAGAATTGTAACAGTATTGTAATTCATTTAAGTAATTATGTCAACATTTATTTTATATTTCTGTCATTTGACTTTTTTGGCACCATGAATTATGATTGCGAACATGCGATATAAATTTTCTGTCATGTTAATAACGGGTGTTTTTCTTTTATCCGCATGCGGACTTCAGAATCCGGAACCGCCGACAGCGTCGGAGCCACCTCAGATCAGAATGACTGTCGTTCAGGAGGAAATACCGCGTGTCACTTCTCCTACCGGAAGGTCCTTTCCCGCCGACGCCGAGCATATTAATCTTCCCGGCGTCCAGCATGCGGATTTTGACGCACTTGTTTCCATGCTGCAGAGTATGAAGCATCTGAACTATGTCAATCTCGGGAAGGAAAAAGGCACCGGGTCTTTGACTTTTCAAGATCTTTTCCTCCTGATCTCCGATTTCCCTGAAATCAAGTTTGATTATACCTTCGATGTTTTCGGGAAACCGGTTTCGCTGGATGACGACTATCTGGACTTCAATCATATCCAGATGGATGACAACGGAGAAAAGCTCTGCGGAGTCATTCGGACGCTGCGGCATTTCACTTATCTGGATGCCGATTTTACCGGAATTGATAATGCGGTTATGGAAAAGCTCCGTGAAGATTACCCGGATGCGGAAATCAACTGGCGAGTCTGGTTCGGGACGAATTACAGCGTTCGGACGGATGTGGAACGGATTGTAGCTTCCAACCCGGATACTGACTGTCTGACCGGTCTGGATACGCAGGTTCTGAAATACTGTAC
The DNA here is from genome assembly GCA_045616745.1 of Candidatus Limivicinus sp. Lineage (GTDB taxonomy): Bacteria > Bacillota > Clostridia > Oscillospirales > Oscillospiraceae > Limivicinus. The sequence goes on from JAZLHH010000069.1 coordinate 26,791, forward strand.
CAAGGTTCGCTTTATCGATATCGGGCACAACAAAGTAGATGATATTTCATTTATCGCTAATATGCCGGAGCTGGAAAGTGCTGTAATCTGTCTCAATGAATGGTCGGATTTGTCTCCTGTTGCGAACTGCAGAAAGCTGAACTATCTGGAAATCAACGATACCGCCTGTACCGACCTCTCCCCGCTTTCCGCTCTGACTTCTCTTGAACATCTGAATATCGGAAACCTCAGAATTGAAGAAGGCTGGGAGGCTCTGGAAGGACTGACAAATCTGAAACGTCTGTGGATTACCAGTCAGACATATGTTCCTCCCGATGTTCTGCAATCCCTGAAATCTTCCCTTCCCCACACGGTAATCAATACGGATCAGGCAAGTACTGACCTGGGGGAATGGCGATGGCTGCCCGATGGGGAGCGAAACGAACGGTATGAGCAGTTATTCATGGAAATGGGCTATTACAAGTACGGCTCTGCCCTGTCTTACTACTACAACGATGAAAACTACTATCCGGAAGGATACACCGGCAGTAAATGTATGTGGCCGAAATGGTAAAGCAAAAGCACCTCGCATGAGGTGCTTTTGCTTTTAACCGGATCAATCGGAAATCGCTTCCATTCTGGCACAGAGCCACATATCATTGCTTCTGACAAATACCAGCTCAAAAGCATGGTCCAGATTATACACTTCTGTCCCGGTTCGCGTTTTCGCCGTCTGCTTCATCTGATAATCCACAGAGCATACAAAGCAATCCTTCCCGACCGTGCTGAAATTGCCGATCTGCTGAGATTCATATTCCGTCGTAATGCTTGGCGTCCATATGTATGCATCCTGAGAATACAGGAAATAATCATACAATTCACTGTGACGAAGCGTTCTGTTCAGGAGAGATCCCATTGTGGACGGATTGTAGACCGCAGTTGCGTAGCTCTTATATACCCGGAAGAAATCCTCAACCGTGAAAGAAAATTCCTGCTCTGCTTCAGCGGAGTTCGCATGAAGGAACGTATATCTTCCGTTACCGGACACTACGGGCAACAGCTCTCTGCCCGTATCGTCCTTTGCAGTGACTGTGGGGATTCCAAGGAATCCGTCATACGCGTATTTTGCCGTTTTGAATTCGCTCCCGGCAGTATACTCTTCCAGATCCTTAAAGAGGATATTCTGCAGTTCTGCCTCTTCCTTCGGTACACCTACTCCGTTGATAAACACCGTAACATCTTCCGGAGCTGAAATCGCTACGGAATACGTTGTATCCGGCAGAAACATATAGTAGAGACTGTTACCGCCGTCTGAATGAGAAGGAAACACTTCCGTCCCGCTCTCGTCGGTAACTGAAATATCTCCGTAAATCTTTCCGATATCGTATCTTACATACGGTACCGGCAAAATAGAAGCATCTTCATATTTCGACAGGGAGGGAATATTCAGTGTTTTTTCATGCGAGAGGTACGATTCGGATACCGGCAATCCGTTGATGCAGATTTCTTTCCCGGACGGAGCAAATATATAGGTGTCAAATCCGCTCAGCTTGTCGGAAAGATTTCCGCTGGAAACAGCACTGACCTTCCACTCGTGTCTTCCAAAGCCCACCGGTTTATCTTTATCCGGGGCAAGTGTTACCTGCGCCAGATTGCACAGCCCGGAGCGGATAGAAAAAACGCAGCGGTTCCTGTCCGAGGAACCGAGTTCCTGGCGATAGGTAATTTTTCCTGTACCAAGTTCACTTTCAGAGATGTATCTCTGATACAGTGCATTTCCGTCTTCGAACTCGGACACTTCAAAACCGCAGTTGCTTCCTGCCTGTGAAATAAAATCCTCAAGAGACATCGTCGAAATCAGTTCATCCATCACGGGTTCCGGTCTGCTTTTCTCGTAAGATTTCAGATAGCCGAAGAGAAGCACGCAGCCAATCAGGCCGATGATCAGAAGAAGTGCAGCCCAGATGAGTAATAATCTGCCCCACTTTTTTGTCATGCTGTCACCTCTTTCAGCACCAGAAATCCCGTCGGGATTTTCCTGGGTCCGGTGACAGAAGCACAGTTATTGATAATCTCGCCTTCATTCACCATAACAGAAGAAGAACCGCCGTCCAGATTCCCGGCATTCACAGCACCGTATTCCAGCATGATATTGACCACATCATTCATGGTTGCGCCCAATGTGTTCACACTTCTTCCGTCAAGAACGAGAAGAAGTACTGGGCCGTCGCTGCGCTGACCGATTGCAGTCCTGGGATTCACTCCGCTTCCCAGATTCTGCTCCTGAACCTCTCCGTTGATAATCAGAGATGATGCCAGCCCGTCGTAGGTCTTGAAGCTGACACCGTTCACAACTCCGGCAGCCAAAGCTTCATTTCCTGTCATCGTTCCTACAATCAAAACACCGTTTGCATCAAATCCCACAACGTTATAGGTCAGGATGCCGTCACCCCAGAGAAGTTCTCCCTGGGAAATAACCAGGCCTTCCGGTGTTCCGCCGTTTCCCTGACCGCCGTCATCCTTGAATCCGCCGGCATTGATTCCTGCTGCGGCATCATATTTTTTGACCATTTCCGTCAATTCCAGTCCCGGCAAATAGGCAAACTGATCCGAAGTCCCAAGAATGATTCTCTCAGGGTCTCTGACGATCATCAGTTTTCCCTTGCAGGTTCCGGATGCAATGTCCAGGATCTTAAAAGCCGGCTCGGACGAGGAAGCCGAATCATGCTTGGAAATCTGAATCAGAGAGGTGTTAACTGCTGCTGTTTCCGCCTCTTCTGTACTCACGCTCTTGTACCTGTCGATTTCTTCCGCACTGAGAAAAATACGGGGGATAAATTTCAGTGCACTGGTTTCTCTCATGCTTTTGCAGAACGTTGCAGTTACAGAAGGCGAAGGGCCCTTTTCCAGGACCCAGACAACGCCCAAAAGGATGACGAGCATACACAGCACCGTCACCCCTATAAAAGACAATATTTTTGCTATTTTAGACTTTAATCCGCTTATTTTCTCTTCTTACCCTTCGGGCAGGAATCTTCTGCCTTCACCGTCTTGTTCGTAACTCCGCAAAATGCGCAAACATTCTGCTCGAGAGCCCAAGATTTGAGGGCCTGACAATCTTTGCATTTAACTTTTGCTGCCATGGTACAATCTCCTTTATAAATGTTTATCAGAATGGCTGCCAGCCATGGTACACGATATATTCTCGCCGATGATATGATAGCATATTATTTCCTTAATATCAATCAACGGATGTATGACAATTCAGCTTTCCGCCAGTTTGCAGACATCAATCCAGGCAATCGGCTGAATCAAATCGTCCAGTTCTTCCGGGGAAAGACTGATTGTTGCTTCCGGTGCGCCTGCTGCGCTGTGGACAATCGGGAATCTTTTCAGCTGGACGTCCAGGTACTTCCGGACATTGGAATTGACGCCGAACGCGCAGACTCCTCCGGGCTCATGGCCGATAATATCATTCACTTCATCCCAAGGCACCATTTTGCATTTTTTATGGAAATATGCCTTGTATTTTGCGTTGTCGACTTTGGTATCCCCCGTAGTGACAATCACAATCGGGGTATCATCCACCAGGAAGCTCATCGTTTTGGCAATTTCCGCCTCCGTTGCTCCTACGATTCTCGCGGCATTGGGAACCGTATCGCAGGGCTCATCATGAATCACAATTTTGTCCGCATATCCCAAAGGTTCCAGATACTCTCTGACTCTTGCTATTGACATATCGCATCTCCGTTTATACAATGATTGCATTCATTATATCATAGAAAGGATTTTTATCAATGGAAGATCGAATTTTTGAAATACGCAAAGCGATTGCAGAATTGCTTGCCGTTCCCTGGTGCTGTGAAGATCTGAAGCAGAAGGCGAATTCCTGGCTGGAAGCTACCGACGCTCTGATTGCAGAACTGAAGGAAGATATCTGCTCTATCGATGATGTAATCGAATATGCCAAAATAAAAGGTGATCCCGAATTTCTGAACACTGCCGTTTCTGCAAAAGAGGCCGGAGAAACAGTCTGCATCTGTGATGCCTGCCGCGCAGCAGACAAAGTACTGTCTCTCTTCTGAAACCGAATCCCTCCGGTTTCTATGTCCTGTATGCATGTAAAAAACACAGACCGTCCGGTCTGTGTTTTTTAATCATCAGATATAATGAATTACTTGTTGAGTGCTTCGTTTACGGCCACGGCAACCGCAACAGTTGCACCGACCATCGGGTTATTGGCCATACCGAGGAAGCCCATCATTTCCACGTGTGCGGGAACAGAGGAAGAGCCTGCAAACTGTGCATCGCTGTGCATACGGCCCATCGTATCCGTCATACCGTAGGAAGCGGGGCCCGCTGCCATATTGTCAGGATGCAGCGTACGGCCTGTACCGCCGCCGGAAGCCACAGAGAAGTACTTCTTTCCCTGCTCAATGCATTCCTTCTTGTAAGTGCCGGCTACAGGATGCTGGAATCTGGTCGGGTTCGTTGAGTTGCCGGTAATGGAAACATCTACGCCTTCACTGTGCATGATGGCAACGCCTTCGCGAACATCGTCCGCACCGTAGCAGCGAACATTGGCACGTTCCGTTTCAGAATACGGAATCTCCCTGACAACCTTCAGCTCACCGGTGAAGTAATCAAACTGGGTCTGCACATAGGTAAAACCGTTGATACGGGAAATAATCTGGGCAGCATCCTTGCCGAGACCGTTCAGAATTACGCGCAGAGGCTCTTTGCGGGCCTTGTTTGCATTCTTTACAATACCGATTGCACCTTCAGCAGCTGCAAAGGATTCGTGACCTGCCAGGAATGCAAAGCACTTGGTTTCATCAGAGAGGAGCATTGCGCCAAGATTGCCGTGGCCGAGACCGACCTTGCGATCTTCAGCAACGGAGCCATCGAGGCAGAAGCTCTGCAGACCGACACCGATCAGCTTTGCCGCTTCCGCAGCGCTCTTTGCACCGCTCTTGATGGCAATTGCCGCACCGACACAGTAAGCCCACTTAACATTTTCAAAGCAGATCGGCTGAATTCCCTGTGCGATTTCATAGGGATCAAATCCCTTATCCTTGCAGATTTCTCTGCATTCTTCTACAGAACTGATTCCGTACTGTGCAAGAACGCCGTTGATTTTCTCAATGCGTCTGTCATAGTTTTCAAATAATGCCATTGTTACATCCTCCCTTTCTTATTCCTGACGGGGGTCAATGTACTTCGCAGCATTGTCCCACTGGCCGTAATGACCTGTTGCCTTCTTCATGGCTTCGTTGGCATCGCTGCCCTTCTTGATGAAGTCCATCATCTTTCCGAGGGAAACGAACTCGTAGCCGATAATCTCGTTCTCTTTATTCAGAGCGATTTTGGTTACATAGCCTTCGGTGAGTTCCAGATATCTGGGGCCCTTTTCCTTAGTGGCAAACATGGTGCCGACCTGGCTGCGGAGACCCTTTCCCAGGTCTTCCAGAGAAGCACCGACGGCCAGACCGTCCTCGGAGAATGCGGACTGGGTACGACCGTAGACGATCTGGAGGAACAGCTCACGCATAGCTGTGTTGATAGCATCGCAGACGAGGTCCGTGTTCAGAGCTTCCAGAATCGTCTTGCCGATCAGAATTTCGGAAGCCATAGCGGCGGAATGCGTCATGCCGGAGCAGCCCAGGGTTTCCACGAGAGCTTCTTCAATCACACCGTTCTTGACATTGAGGGTGAGCTTGCAGGCGCCCTGCTGCGGTGCACACCAGCCGATGCCGTGTGTGAATCCGGAGATATCCTTCAGTTCCTTCGCCTGAACCCACTTTCGTTCTTCAGGAATCGGAGCAGGACCGTGATATGCGCCTTTGGCTACGGGGCACATATTCTGTACTTCAGTAGTGTATATCATGCTTTATATCCTTTCAATTAATGATTTTCCTGTCATTTCTTCCGGCTGTCTGAGTCCCATCACATCGAGAATCGTCGGTGCAATGTCGGCCAGTCTGCCGTCAGAGAGCTTTATGTTCTTTTCACAAACCGTGAAAGGTACGGGATTCGTCGTGTGGGCAGTATTAACTTTTCCGGAAGCATCAAACATGCAGTCTGCATTACCGTGATCGGCGGTAACGAGAAGCACCGTATTTTCATGCCCGGCAACTTCATCCATGATTCTGCCCATGCAGCGGTCGATAGTCTCCACCGCGGTTACAGCCGCATCCATGATGCCGGTATGCCCAACCATGTCGCAGTTCGCGAAATTGCAGATTACCAGCTGGTATCTGTCGGAGGCGATTGCTTCCACGACTTTATCGCAAACCTTTTCTGCACTCATCTGAGGCACCAGATCGTAGGTGGCAAACTCTTTGGGTGAGGGAACGAGACAGCGTTCTTCTCCTTCGATTTCCTTTTCTACGCCGCCGTTGAAGAAGAACGTCACATGTGCATACTTTTCCGTTTCCGCTACTCTGAACTGCTTCAGGCCCAGAGAAGAAACATAGTCGCCGAGAGTATTCTCAATGACCTCAGGAGGATATGCAATCGGAAGCGGCAGGGATTCGTCATACTGTGCCGTGCATACGTAAGAAAGAGGAAATACCTTTTTCTTTCTGTCGAATCCGTCAAAATCTTCCAGATTCAGAGCCCAGGTCATCTCTCTCGCCCGGTCGGGACGGAAATTCATGAATATGACACTGTCACCCGCATTGATTACACCATCGGGATTGCAGACGACCGGTTTCAGAAATTCGTCGGTAACACCTTCGGCATAGCTCTTTTCCACTGCTGCCACCGGGTCTGCGTCGGCAATACCTTCCCCGCATACGATGGCGTTGTAGCCTTCTTCAACACGCTCCCAGCGCTTGTCTCTGTCCATGCCGTAGAAACGGCCCTGAACCGTAGCAATGGAGGCATTGCCCAGTTCCCTGCACTTTTCCTGGAGGCGGGCTACAAATCCGGCACCGGAGGTGGGTGCTACATCGCGTCCGTCAAGAAAGCAATGCACATAAACCTTTTCCAGACCGCGCTGCTTTGCCATTTCCAGAATTGCCAGGATATGGCCGATATGGCTGTGAACACCGCCGTCGGACAAAAGGCCCAGAATATGCAGTGCTTTTCCGTTGGCCTTGGCATCGTCCATGCATCTGACATAAACCGGGTTCTCGAAAAATTTGCCGTTCTGAACCTCCTGCGTCATCTTCGGAAGAATCTGGAAAACAACGCGCCCGGCACCTATGTTGGTGTGGCCGACCTCAGAGTTCCCCATCTGTCCTTCCGGCAATCCGACATCAAGGCCGGATGCGCTGAGACGGCAGCAGGGATTCTCTGAAAACAGTCTGTCCAGATTGGGCTTGCGGGCAGTTGAAATTGCGTTTCCCTCGGATACCGGTGCAATGCCGTATCCGTCGAGAATAATCAAAACCGCATTTTTCATTCTGTTACTGATCGGATGCCTTGACGATCGTTGCAAAATCAGCAGGCTTCAGGGAAGCGCCGCCAATCAGACCGCCGTCGATATCCGGCTGTGCCAGAAGTTCTGCAGCATTGCCGGCATTCATGGAACCGCCGTACAGAATGCTGATGCTTCTTGCAGGGCGTGCACCGTACATCTTGCGAACAACGGCACGGATAGCTTCACATACTTCTTCCGCCTGCTCGGCAGTAGCAGTTCTTCCCGTTCCGATCGCCCAGATCGGCTCATAGGCAATGATGCATCTGCGGAGTTCGGTTGCAGAAATGCCGCTGAGGGCAGCTTTTACCTGATAGGTAATATATTCGATGGTGAGGTCCATCTCTCTCTGCTCCAGACTTTCTCCGACGCAGATGATGGGAATGATTCCCTTGCCGAGAAGTGCCTTTGCCTTTTCATTGACCAGGAAATCGGACTCGCCGTGATACTGGCGTCTCTCGCTGTGTCCGACGATGCAGTACTTTGCACCTGCATCTGCCAGCTGTGCTGCAGAAACCTCGCCGGTGTATGCGCCCTTTTCAAACTTGGAGCAATCCTCTCCGCCTGCGAACACCTTGCACTTCTTTCCTTCTTTTACCATTGCGGGAATCATGACAGCAGGAGTGCAGAGAACGACGTCACAAGCTTTCTTCTCAGGCAGGTTTGCCGCAAGTTCTTCCATAAATGCTTTTACTCCGGAAGCAGTCTGATTCATTTTCCAGTTTCCGGCAATCACTGTTTTTCTGTATTTTCTGTTCATTTGGTTTTATTATCCCTTCTCGCTAAAAACTATTTTTCTGATAATTACTTGTCCAGCAGGCATACAACGCCGGGAAGTGCTTTTCCTTCCAGGAATTCCAGGGAAGCGCCGCCGCCGGTGCTGATGTGGGTTACTTTGTCTGCAAAGCCGAGCTTCTCAACAGCCGCTGCACTGTCGCCGCCGCCGATAATGGAAACTGCACCGGATTCCGCAACCGCTTTTGCCATCTCTTTTGTGCCGTTTGCAAACTTGTCAAACTCAAAAACTCCCATTGGGCCGTTCCACACGACGGTTCCCGCACCCTTGACTGCAGCAGTGAATGCTTCTACCGTCTTGGGGCCGATGTCCATGCCCATCAGGTCTTCGGGGATATCCCCTTCGCAAAGAACGCTCTCTGCATCTGCCGAGAACTCTGCTGCGCAGAAGTTGTCTGCCGGAAGCAGGAAATTCACGCCCTTGGCTGCCGCTTTTTCAATCATTTCCTTGGCATAGTCGATGCGATCCTCTTCGAGAAGAGACTTGCCGACAGTAAAGCCCTGGGCCCTCTTGAAGGTATATGCCATGCCGCCGCCGATAATGACAGTATCTGCCTTCTCCAGCAGATTGTTGATGACGTTGAGCTTGTCGGAAACCTTTGCGCCGCCGAGAATGGCAACGAACGGACGGGCAGGATCTTCCAGAGCCTTGCCCATGATGGACAGCTCTTTGTCTACCAGAAGTCCGGAATAGGCTTCGAGATACCTGGAAACACCTTCCGTGGAAGCATGAGCTCTGTGAACAGTACCGAAAGCATCGGATACGAACACGTCAGCCATGGATGCCAGTTCCTTTGCGAATTCAGGATCGTTCTTTTCCTCTCTGGGATCGAAGCGAAGGTTTTCCAGGAGCATAATCTCACCGCTCTTGAGAGCAGCAGCCTTGGACTTGGCATCCTCGCCGATGATGTCGGAAGCAAAAACGACATCCTTCTTCAGGAGTTCGGAAAGCTTTGCCGCAACCGGGGCAAGCGTGAGGCTCTTTTTCCATTCGCCCTTGGGTTTGCCGAGATGAGAGCAGGCAATAACTGCAGCACCCTGCTCCAGCAGATACTCTATCGTGGGAATTGCAGCAATAATGCGCTTGCTGGAAGTGATTTCGCCGGTTTCCTTGTTCTGGGGAACATTGAAATCGCATCTGAGAAGAACTTTCTTTCCGTTCAGATCAATGTCATAAACGGTTTTTTTGTTGTAGTTCATACAAACCTCCCAATAATATATATATTTCAAACATCGTCATTTTAGCACAACATCAGCTAAAATCATGTACTTTTTTTTGCAAAAATACGATTCTTGCATATTGAACAAAACTGGGCTATTATTTAATCATGTCAGGCCGAATTTCTTGTCATTTTGACTATGGCAAATTCTCCTTTGCAGGTGAAGTGTTTTGATATGCAATGATTGTCCCAGAAAGTGCGGAATTGAGCGCTCAGAAAACAGAATCGGCGGGTTCTGCGCCTCCTTCTCCGCGCCTTCCGTAAACCGCGCCAGACCCCACTTCGGTGAAGAGCCATGTATCAGCGGAACGAAGGGCTCCGGCGCCGTTTTTTTCTCCGGCTGCAATCTGAAATGTACGTTCTGCCAGAACCACGTCATCAGCAGAAAAGCGCTGGGCAGATGTCTGACGGAGCAGGGGTTGGTTGACATAATGTTATCTCTTCAGGACTCCGGTGTGCACAACATCAACCTTGTCACGCCGACGCATTTTACGCGTTTTATCGCGGGAGCTCTGGAAAAGGCACATCTTTCCATTCCTGTCGTCTGGAATTCTTCCGGCTACGAATTGCCCGAAACTTTGAAAATGCTGGACGGACTGGTACAGATTTATATGCCGGATTACAAATACTGCGATGCCGAACTTGCCCGAAAATACAGCCGGGCTCCGGATTATCCCGAAGTCGCCGCCCGTGCAGTCGAAGAAATGCTCCGCCAGGTCGGAGTTTACATAATTGATTCCGAAGGCCTCTTGAAGCGTGGCGTTCTGATTCGCCATCTGATTCTTCCCGGCTATGCTGAGAACTCCATGGACGTCATCGATTATGTCGCCGACACCTTTGGTGACAAAGTTCTGTTTTCCCTGATGTCTCAGTTTACTCCTATGCCGGATTGTGATATAATTTCACGTGTTACCGAAGATGAGAATTCGCTTCTGGTTCACTACATGAAAAGCCGGTCCCTGACCGGTTATTCTCAGGACATTTCCTCATCGACTGAAGATTTCATCCCTGAATTTTATTTAGAAGGAGTTTTATAACATGACTTACGAAGAAGTTCACGCAGCTGCCAACGGCCAGGTCGGCCCTTACTGCAAAAATTGCCCCGTCTGCAACGGAAAAGCCTGCGGCAATACCATGCCCGGCCCCGGCTGCAAATATCCCGGAAAAACCGCAGAAAGAAACTATGACAAGTGGCAGGAAATCTGTGTCAATATGGACACGCTCAATCCCAATTATGATCCCGATGTCAGCTTTGAAATGTTCGGCAAGACGTTCTCCGCTCCTGTTTTTGTTGCTCCTCTCGGTGCTCTCAAGATGCACTACGGTGACAAATATGATGACATTGCCTATAACTCCATCATGCTCAAAGCCGCAGCTGAATACGGCATCATGGGTCTGACCGGTGACGGCGTTGATCCGGAGATCATGAAGCATGCCGCCGCAGACATGGAGCAGCTCGGCGGAATCGGCTGTCCGACGATTAAACCCTGGAACAAGGAAGCTGTATTTGAGAAGCTGGACATCCTCAACGAGAAGAAGATCTTCTCTGTTGCGATGGACGTAGACGGTGCAGGACTTCCGTTCCTCAAAAAAATGAATCCGAATGCCGGCAGCAAGACGGTAGATGAAATGAAGGAAATCATCGCTTATGCAGACATGCCTTTCATTATCAAGGGTATTATGACGGTTGCCGGTGCAAAGAAGGCCGTTGAAGCAGGCGCAGGCGCCATCGTCGTATCCAATCACGGCGGAAGAGTGCAGGGCGGCTGCCCCTCCACCGCGGAAGTTCTTCCGGAAATTGCCGATGCCGTCAAGGGAAAGCTTACCATCATCGTCGACGGCGGAATCCGCAGCGGTGTTGATGTCTTCCGTGCCATCGCCCTCGGAGCAGATGCCGTTCTGATCGGCCGTCCCGCTCTCAATGCCGTCTACGGTGCCGGCGGTGAAGGTCTGAAGGTTTACATGGACAAGATTGTCGGCGAACTGAAGAGCACGATGACCATGTGCGGTGTCGGTTCCTTGAAAGACATTTCCAGAGAAAATATCCGTCTGTAAGCATTTTTTACTCAATTCGGTTTCAAAGGATGCGGTATGGTTCCGCATCCTTTTTCTTTTTGTATTTTTTTGTTATCCGGTACTACCAAAAGTTACAATGTCATGCTATAATCACTGTAACTGTCTCTTTATTATATTTTTAGGCATCGTTGTCTTTGAATCTATTTTCTGAAATTTTGAATAAAACGGAGGCGATTTCAAATGAAAAAAATTCTTGTTCTTGAAGATGAGGACAACATTCGTTCTTTTGTGCTGATCAATCTGCGCAGAAGCGGTTTTGAGCCGATTGAAGCTTCCTGCGGCACGGAAGCCCTGGAAAAGCTGAAGGTGAATCCGGATGTCTGCCTTGCGCTCCTTGACGTTATGCTTCCGGATATCGACGGCTTTGAAGTCTGCCGCAGAATTCGTGCGCAGGGCTCCAAGATCGGCATCATCATGCTCACTGCCAAGAGTCAGGAAATCGACAAGGTAACCGGCCTCATGACCGGGGCGGACGATTATATCACGAAGCCCTTCTCCCCTGCCGAGCTGACTGCCCGCGTGGATGCTCTGATTCGCCGGCTGGGTGTGGATGACGAAGAGCAGGCCAAGGTGGAGATCAAAAGCGGTCCCTTCACGCTCAACACCAGAAACAGAACGCTGGAAAAGAGCGGTGAGCGTCTCAAGCTTACGCAGATTGAGTATCTCCTGATGAAGCTGTTCATGGAGAATCCCGGGAAGGCAATGAGCCGCGAGGATATCCTCACCGCCGTCTGGGGCAATGACTTCTCCGGTGAGCTCAAAACGGTTGACGTCAACATCCGCCGTCTTCGTATCAAGATTGAAACGGATCCGACGGAACCTGAATTTCTCACTACAGTGTGGGGATACGGGTATAAGTGGGGATACTGATTTTCTGACTGTCTATGCTTAGCTCTCTGAAACGGCAGCTTCTGATTTCCGGAATTGCCGCCGTTATTCTCCTTCTCATAGGAATCTATCTGATTGTCCGAGGCTTTATCACCATTGCTGTGATTATCCTGATTGTAGCTTCCGTCTATGTGGTGCTCATCAATCTGTGGTTTCGGACCTATGTTTCCGAGCCGATTGAAAAGCTCACCTCCTTTTCGGACAAAATCGCAGAAGGCTCCTATGGCATTCAGGAAGAAAATATCGCAGACAATGAAATCGGCACGCTGACCGACTCCATCAATGAAATGTCCAAGAAGATTGCCGTAGCCGAGAAGTCCAGAACGGAATTTATCTCCCAGATTTCTCATGAACTGCGTACCCCCCTGACGGCAATCACCGGTTGGGCGGAAACCATTGCATTTGATGAAAATCTCCAGCCGGATTCCCGGAAGGGCCTGTCCATCATCTCCAAGGAGGCAGAGCGCCTTACCCGAATGGTGTCGGAGCTTCTGGAATTTACCAGAATTCAGGACGGCCGCTTCAATCTCCGCATCGAGCTGGTGGATATTGCCGCTGAGCTGGAAGATGCTCTGTTCACCTACGGTGAGCTGATGAAGCAGGCCGGTATCGAGCTGAATTACTCTTCTCCGGACGAGGAAATTCCTTTGATTCCCGGAGATCCGGAGCGTCTGAAGCAGGTCTTTCTCAATCTGCTGGACAATGCCTCAAAGCATGGCGGTGACGGCCATCAGACGGATGTAACCCTTCGCGAAACCGCCTCTTCCGTTATCATTTCCGTCCGGGATCACGGCCATGGGATCCCCGATGATGAACTGCCTCACGTGAAGGAGAAGTTCTACAAGGGCTCTTCCAAGAATCGCGGCACCGGAATCGGGCTTGCCGTGTGCGATGAGATTATCATGCGTCACGGCGGCTCCCTCAATGTATCCAATGCCGAAGGCGGCGGCTGCGTTGTCACCATTACATTACCGAAAAGCAGTACATAACAATGACAGACAACAAATCTACTTGCACATACAAGACTTCAATCGGCGGTCAGGCCCTCATGGAAGGAATTTTAATGCGCGGCCCGAAGAAGCAGGCAATTGTCTGCGTCGGGAAGGACTCGCTGACTGAAAAAGTCGAAGAATTAAAATTTACAAAGGAAAAGTATCCGATTCTCGGCATCCCCTTCATCCGCGGATGCTTCATTTTCGTTTCTTCCCTCGTCAACGGGATGCAGGCTCTGACCTACAGTGCCGATCTGCTGCCGGAAGACGAGCAGGAAGAGCCGGATGCCATTGACCGCTGGATTACGGCGCATTTCCCGGAAGAAAAAGCGAAAAAGCTGATAATCGGGACGGCCGTCGTGCTTGGGATTGCGCTGTCCATGTTTCTCTTTGTTTTTCTCCCTGCCTTCCTTGTCGGTCTGATCAGACCGCTGACGGAGAAGTATTTTGTCCGGAATATTTCCGAAGGTCTCGTCAGAGTCGTTATTCTGATGCTCTATATGTTCCTCTGTTCCAAGGAAAAGGACGTCCGGCGTGTATTTGCCTATCACGGTGCTGAACATAAAACGATTTTCTGTTATGAGCACGGGAAGCCGCTGACGGTAGAAAACGTCCGTCCGGAATCCCGATTCCATCCGCGCTGCGGAACGAGCTTTCTCATCGTTGTCGTTCTTGTCAGCATTCTGGTCAACTCGGTCGTACGCACGCCCAGCACCTGGGCCAGAATCGGCTGCCATCTTCTGCTTCTGCCGGTTGTTGTCGGAATCAGCTATGAAATCAACCGCTGGTGCGGAAAGCATGACAACAGGCTGTCTGCTGTTCTTTCCGCCCCCGGGAAGTGGCTCCAGAGAATTACTACTTTCGAACCCGATGACAGAATGATAGAATGTGCCATTCGGGCGATGGAGCTTGTCATTCCCGAAGAAAAAGGCACGGATGCCTGGGGAGAATAACCCGTGAAAACCTACAACAGCATTTATCTGGAAGCCAGGAACGCCCTGATGCATGCCGGCATTGAAAATCCGGCATTTGAATCCCGGCTGCTGCTTTCCTCTGCTGCCGGAAAGTCTCCGGAAGCGCTGATGGCGTCTCTTTCTCTCTATGCTTCCGATTCCATCGCGGAGCAGATGAAGGAATATGTATCCCGCCGTCTTACCGGAGAGCCGGTTGCCTATATCACGGGCCGCTGGGAATTTTTCGGAATTCCCCTTTCAGTGAATGAAAATGTTCTGATTCCCCGGATGGATACGGAAACCCTGATTCTTGCCGCGAAGGAGCTTCTGACCGGCGTCAGGCAGGATGCCAGAATTCTGGATCTGTGCTGCGGTTCCGGCTGTATTTCCTGTGCCATGGCGTCGGAATTTCCCGCTTCCAGGGTAATGGCCGTCGATGTGTCGGAGGCCGCTCTGGCGGTCTGCCGGAAGAATGTTGCCGAGCTGGGTTTCAATTCCCGCGTGATCTGCATGAAGTGCGATGCGCGCTCTTCTCCTCCGATGGGGATCGGGCGTTTTGATGCGATTCTTTGCAATCCTCCCTACATTGAATCCGGAGAAATCGACAGGCTGGATGATTCCGTAAGGAATTTTGAGCCTCGCCTTGCATTGGACGGCGGCGCAACCGGTCTGGATTTTTATAAAGACATCATTAAATACTGGAGCTGCACCCTGCAGGACGGCGGCGCTCTGATTTTCGAGGTCGGAGAGTCTCAGTCTGCTCCGGTATCCGAATATCTGGAATCGGCAGGATTCCGAAAAGTGTATACAAGGCCCGACACGCTCAATGTTGAACGGGCGGTTGTCGGTATCAGATAACGATTGGAAAGGAACTGAGATTATGGCTACCTCAAAAGCGAAGGCATCTGCTGCCGCCCCTGTGGATTCCGACAGAAAAAAGGCGCTGCAGACAGCAATAGCAAAAATTGAAAAAGATTACGGAAAAGGCGCAATTATGCGTCTCGGCGAAGATCTTTCCGTGAATGTAGAAGCTCTCTCTACCGGCTCTCTTTCTCTGGACCTGGCGTTGGGAATCGGTGGAATTCCGAGAGGAAGAATCATTGAGATCTACGGCCCGGAAGCCTCCGGCAAGACCACGCTGGCTCTGCACGCCGTTGCTTCTGCGCAGAAGTCCGGCGGAGATGCTGCCTATATCGACGTGGAGCATGCTCTCGAACCCGCTTATGCGCAGGCGCTCGGAGTGGACATCGATTCCCTGCTGATTTCTCAGCCGGATACCGGTGAGCAGGCGCTGGATATCGCCGAATCTCTGGTCAGAAGTGGTGCCATCGACATTGTCGTCATTGACTCTGTTGCCGCGCTCATTCCCCGCGCTGAGCTGGAAGGCGAAGTCGGCGATGTCGTTGTCGGTGCATTGGCCAGACTGATGAGCCAGGCAATGCGCCGCCTTGCCGGTGCCATTTCCAAGAACAACTGCACGGTGATTTTCATCAACCAGCTGCGTCAGAAAATCGGTGTCATGTACGGAAATCCGGAGACTACCCCCGGCGGTCTTGCCCTCAAGTATTACTCTTCCGTGCGTATTGACGTGCGCAGAGTGGAAACGCTGAAGGTGAATGGGGAAATGATCGGAAACCGCACCCGTGCAAAGGTTGTCAAGAACAAGGTCGCTCCTCCCTTCCGTGAGGCTGAATTTGATATCATCTACGGTCAGGGTGTTTCCAAGGTGGGCGAAATGGTTGATATCGGGGCTAAGCTCGAGCTGATTGACAAGGCCGGTGCCTGGTACGGCGTCTACGGCGAACGTCTTCAGGGCCGCGACAGTGTGAAAGAGTATCTGCTGGCGAATCCGGATGTTTTCGACCGTCTTGAGCAGGATATCCGGGAAAATGCCTACAAGCTGACGGCCCGCGGCAAAGCGCAGGCGGAAGCTGCCGCCAATGCCGCTGCGGCAAAGGCCGTAGACATCACGGCAGACGATTTTGATGAAGGCTGACAGACCCGCTCCCTCGCGGGAAGATGCCATGCAGATGGCGGGGCGCATGATTTCCCGCCGGATGTATTCCTGTCAGGAACTTTTTGACAAGCTGGTTGAAAAAGGTGTTTCCGAGGAAGACGGGGCCTGGTGCGTATCCCGTTTTCTGGATCTGCACCTTCTGAATGACAGCTATTACGCCGGAGCGGTTGTCCGCCATTATGCCAAAAAAGGCTACGGCCTGTCCCGGATCAAAGCCGAACTGAAGCGGCATGGAATTCCCGACGAGCTTTTCGACGAAGCTCTGGAGGAAATGCCGGATTCCGAACCATTTATAGACGATTATATAGCTGCACATCTTTCTGACCCTTCGGATAAAAAGGCGGTCAAAAAAACAACGGACGCTCTGTTTCGGAGAGGATTCTCCTGGGAAGAAATCCATGCGGCACTGAACAGATATGAAGAATAAAACTTTCTCTTTGATTTCTCTCGGCTGTGCCAAGAATCTGGTCAACAGCGAGCAGATGATTTATCTTATGAGCGAGGCAGGGTATGAGATTGTATCTTCCCCCGAAGATTCCGACCTTGTCATCATCAATACCTGCGGCTTTATCGATTCTGCCAAGCAGGAAGCCATCGATACCATTTTGGAAACGGCCGCTGTCAATGACAGCATTGTTGTTACCGGCTGTCTTGCCGAACGGTATCCGAATGAAATATTGACTGAATTCCCGGAAGTCCGGGGATTTCTCGGAGTCGGTTCCTTCGGTCGGATTGTGGAAGCCGCGGATGCGGTCATGCGCGGAGAACGTTTTTCTTCGTTCGAGGACAATTCCTCCCCGATTGCAGAAACGCCCCGTGTCGTGTCCACCGGTCCTTCCTGGGCCTATCTCCAGATTGCCGAGGGCTGCAACAATTTCTGCGCCTTCTGCGCGATCCCCTTCATCCGCGGCAGATACCGTTCCCGCAGCATGGAAGACATTCTGGAAGAAGCGCGTGCTCTCGCGGAGCATGGCGTGCGGGAGCTGATTATCATTGCCCAGGATACCACGAGATACGGAACGGATCTGTACGGCAGGCGATGCCTGGCAGAGCTCTGTCACAGGATTTCGGAAATCGACGGAATTGAATGGATCCGGCTGCACTATCTGTATCCCGATCAGTTCGATGACGAACTCATTGAAGAAATTGCCGCCAATGAAAAAATCCTGAAGTATCTGGATATTCCGATTCAGCATATCAACAACTCCATTCTGAAGTCCATGAACCGCAGAGGTACCGGCGATGAGATCCGCGCTCTCTTTCAGAAGCTCCGGGAGCGGATTCCCGGACTTGTCCTGCGGACAACGCTGATTGCCGGTCTGCCCGGTGAGGGAGAAGCCGAATTTGAAGAGCTGTGCAGTTTCCTCCGGGAGGCGAGAATTGAGCGCGTCGGCGTCTTCCCGTTTTCTCCGGAAGAAGGAACGAAGGCCGCTTCCATGGAGCACTGTTCCTATGAAGAAGCTTCCCGCAGAGCGGACTTCATTATGACGGAGATTCAGTCACCGATTATGGACGATTTCTGTAATTCCTTCATTGGGAAAAAGCTGCAGGTTCTCTGTGTCGGCGAGGAGGACGGCTTGCTTGTCGGGAGATCCTTTGCCGATTCCCCGGATATCGACGGGCTCGTCTGTTTCGACGGTGACTGTGTGGACGGAGATTTCTGCACGGTTCTGATTGAATCTGCCGAAGACGGAATTCTCTACGGCCGGGAGGCAGAAGCATGAAGAATCTCGCCAACAAGATTACGATTGCCCGCATCTGTCTCGTACCTCTTTTTATGATTCTCCTGTATGCCGGTGCCAAATACCTTGCCTTTGCCGTGTATATCCTGGCCTGCGTCTCCGATTTCTTTGACGGCTATATTGCCCGAAACTACAATCAGATTTCCACTTTCGGGAAGTTCATGGATCCTCTGGCCGACAAGGTGCTGGTGATTGCGGCAATGTGCTGGTTTGTTCAGTCCCTCCGCTTTCCCGGCTGGGCACTTGCCCTGGTCTGTTTTCGGGAATTTGCGGTTTCCGGGCTTCGGCTGATTGCCGCGGAAAAGGGAAAGGTAATTGTCGCGGCCAGAAGCGGGAAAATCAAAACCGCCTCCACCATGGTTTCCCTGGCCGTCATGCTTCTCTTCGAGATTCAGCTTCTCGACGGGATTGCCGTTGCTGTCATCATAGTCACAACGCTCTATTCCGGCTTCGAATATTTCAAAAACAACAAAGGAGTTTTCAACTC
Organism: Candidatus Limivicinus sp.; assembly: GCA_045616745.1. GTDB lineage: Bacteria > Bacillota > Clostridia > Oscillospirales > Oscillospiraceae > Limivicinus. The sequence continues at coordinate 45,363 of JAZLHH010000069.1, forward strand.
ATGATTTTATATAACAGTGCCAGCAGAACGCGGGAAGAATTCATTCCCCGAAATCCGGAGCAGGTCTCCATGTATACCTGCGGTCCTACCGTGTACCACTTTGCACATATCGGCAACCTCCGTTCCTACATCATGGAAGATGTTCTGGAGAAGTACCTCCGGTATTCCGGATATAACGTAAAGCGCGTCATGAACATTACCGACGTCGGGCATCTTACCAGTGATGCTGATGAAGGCGAAGACAAGATGCTCAAAGGTGCCCGCCGGGAGCACAAGTCGGTCATGGAAATTGCGAAGTTCTATACCGATGCATTTTTCTCCGACTGCGCAAAGCTCAATATCAAAACGCCGGACGTCGTCGAGCCTGCGACCAACTGCATCGACGATTACATCCGGATTATTACGAAACTCATAGAAGAGGGCTATGCCTATTTCGCCGGCGGAAACGTCTATTTTGACACCTCCAAGCTGGAAAAGTATTATATTTTCAATGACTTCAATGAAGAAGACCTGGCAGTTGGTGTTCGCGAAGGTGTGGAAGAAGACAGCAACAAGCGCAACAAGAACGACTTCGTTCTCTGGTTCACCAAGTCCAAGTTTGAAGATCAGGCGCTCAAGTGGGATTCTCCCTGGGGCACAGGCTATCCCGGCTGGCATATCGAATGCTCCGGCATCTCCATGAAGCATCTGGGCGAGTATCTGGATATCCACTGCGGCGGTATTGACAATGCCTTCCCCCACCACACGAATGAAATTGCCCAGAGCGAATCCTATCTCGGCCACCCCTGGTGCAATTACTGGATGCACGTTCTGCACCTGAATGATGCCGAAGGCAAAATGTCAAAGTCCAAGGGTGAATTTCTCACGGTTTCCCTGCTGGAATCCAAGGGCTATGACCCGCTGGCCTATCGCCTGTTCTGCCTCCAGAGCCATTACCGCAAAACGCTGGTATTTACCTGGCAGAATCTGGACAACGCACAGGTCGCGTACGGCAAGCTGATTGCCAAAATTGCTGCGCTCACACCCGGCTCCGGCGAAGTTGATGAAGCTGCTCTGGAAGCGCTCCGGCAGAAGTTCAAGGCCGGACTGGACAATGATCTGAATACCTCTTTGGGGGTCACTGCTCTGTACGACGTCCTGAAGGCAAAGACGAACGATGAAACCAAGCTGCAGGCAATTGCTGAGTTTGATCAGGTGCTTTCCCTGAATCTGCTTGAAAAAGCCGCTGCAGAACGCGAGAAGCTGAAAAAGGCGCAGAATACCGGTACGGAGTTTGCCGTCATTGCCGAAGACGAAGCAAATCCCGAGATTGAAGAGAAAATCAGAGCCCGCCAGGCAGCCAAAAAGGCAAAGGACTATGCCGCTGCCGACGCCATCCGGAACGAACTCAAAGATCTCGGTTATGAGATCACGGACATTCCCAACGGTGCCCGGTACAAAAAAATCTGACCCGCATACAAAAATATCCCGCTCAATGAGCGGGATATTTTCTTACGCTGTAAATCTGTCAGTCGCCGAAGCAGATGCCGATGTCTCTGGCCACCTGAATCATCGGGTGATCCACCGGCAGGAACTTCGTTTTGGAAGCAGCCTCGTCCAGGCTGATATCCGTAATTTCTCCTCCCTGGAGAGCGACCATTCTGCCGTACTTTTTTTCTTCCACCAGCTTTGCGGCCGCAGTGCCGAACTGCGTGGCAAGGACTCTGTCATAAGGGCAGGGTGCTCCGCCTCTCTGGAAGTGACCGGGAACCACCACGCGGGCTTCCTGGCCGGTCAGCTTTTCCAGTTCGTCTGCCAGTTTGTAGGAAACCGTGGGATAAGCAGAAGCTTCGCGCTTCTTTCTGCTTTCTTCTTCGGAAAGAATCGCATCACCTGCTTCCACAGCGCCTTCCGCGCAGGCGATAATGGTAAAGGTTCTTCCGTTCTTTCTTCTTTCTTCAATCAGATTCCCGATTTTTTCCAGATGATAAGGAATTTCAGGAATCAGAACCACGTCTGCCCCGGAACCGATTCCGGAGTACAGAGTCAGCCATCCGGCATCCCGGCCCATAATCTCCACCACGAAGATTCTGCTGTGGCTCTGTGCCGTGCTGTGGATATAATCCATCACTTCCGTGGCAATATCCGCTGCGGACTGGAAGCCGAAGGTGGTGTCCGTTCCGTAAATGTCATTGTCAATCGTCTTGGGAAGCGTGATGACATTCATGCCGTAGTCGGAAATCAGCTTGGCACTTTTCTGCGTTCCGTTTCCGCCGAGAATCAGCAGGCAGTCCAGATTCAGGCGGTTGTAGGTATCCATCATCGCCGGAAGCATGCTGTTCCCTTCCTCGTCCAGAATGTCCTTCCCGGGGACATAGGCCTGGCGGGAAGTGCCGAGAATCGTACCGCCCTCCGTGATGATACCGGAAAAGCTGTCCTTCTCCATGAAAATATAGTCCCGCTCAGCCAGACCGCGATAACCGTCCTTCATGCCGTAGATTTCAATTCCGTTTTCACCGAAGTGCTGATACAGCGCCTTTCCGATGCCGCGGATGGCGGCATTCAGACCCTGGCAGTCTCCGCCGGAGGTCACAAGTGCCACGCGTGTCATTTTCTGCATGTTTTTCATCATTTCCTACCACTTTTCTTATTGTTATTCTGCTCTGATTTTATCTCATATACGCTGAAAATTCAAGAAATGCAAATGCTGTTGAATAAACTTTGTTGAAATGTTATAGTATTTCCCAAGATAATGTCTCATAAGGAGCGTAATACTGTGATACAACCCAATGATGTTGACAAGGCCCTGAATCAGGGCGCGGAAGCCTGGGAATCCTTTAAGAAGGATGCCGTTAATGACGAGCTTTTTTATAACGGTGAGGGAGATCTTCTGGATACGCCCGAAGGCAGAGCAAGATTCTGCCGGCTGAATGAAACCTCCGTGTTCCGGAAGGACGATCCGGATAATCCCGGCTATAAAATCTGGGTATTCAATCTGCAGGGGCAGGGCATGACGGTGAAGAAGCGCAGCCGCGTAGATCCTTCCGTCATGGAAGACATCGAGTACAATGCCGACGGAATCGAAGTCGGCAAGTCCTACGAACCCGCATGAAGCAGCGTGTCATTTCCGTTGCCGTACTTCTGGCAGTCGTGATTGCCTGCCTGCCCTGGATGTATTCCCGGGTAGGGATTTTCTGCATTGCAGGCATTCTTTGTGCCTGGGAATACGCGCAATGCCTCCGTGAAAAAGGAATCAGCATCACGCGCTGGGTACTGTTGACGTATATGCTCATGATGTACTTCCTGACCGTCACCAGATGCGGTCTCATGACGTATATTGCCTGGTTCTGCGTTGCGATTTTTCTCTCGCTTTTTTCCGGCATTCTTCACCGGGATGTATCCGGTCAGGGTGCGGTCTATACGGTCTCCGCTCTTTCCTATCCCTGTTTTCCTTTTGCACTTCTGATGATTATCAGCGTTTCCGACCGCTGGCTTCAGACTTTGGGCCTCGCCTGTTTTTCCACCTGGCTGTGTGATGCGTTTGCGCTTTTTGGCGGCAAGTGGTGGGGCAAACACAAGATTGCACCCGATGTTTCGCCCAACAAAACTGTGGAAGGCTGCATCACCGGCGCAGCGGCCTCTCTTCTTGGCGGCGTGCTGGTCTTCTTTCTGTCAAAAATGTTTGATTCTCCCCTGCCCCTGTGGCTGTGCCTGATTACCGCCTTTGTTTCTTCCACGCTGGGGCAGATCGGCGATCTGGCAGAATCCCTGCTGAAGCGGTATCTGGGCGTAAAGGACTTTTCCGACCTGATTCCGGGACACGGCGGAATGTTTGACCGGGCGGACAGTCTGATTTTCTCTATTCCCACGGCATATTTCTGCCTCTATCTTTTCGGTTTCTGATGATTGACTCTGCAGTTATGCACAGACAGGCGGTGAATTATAATGGATGAATACGAAGCTTTGCTGCATTCCCCGTACGGTGAACTTCTGGAAGCCGCGATCCGCGATCTGGACCGGAGCGTTCTGTATCAGAACCCCGGGTTTCACGGTGTGGACCACATTATACGTACCTTGACTTTAGGTGCCTATATTTGCCGGGGAGAATCATATTCTCCGCGGGAGACGGAGCTGGTGCTCCTGTGCTGCTCTTATCATGATATTGCCCGCATCAATGACTCTTACGATGAGCTGCACGGACCGCGTGCCGCTGACCGTATATTTGCCGGAGAAATACCGGCATTTTCTTCGGTCCCGAAGGAGGCGCTCTCTGCCTGCTGCGCTGCCATTGCCACGCACTCGAAGCACGATTCCACAGCTTCCGAAAATGCTTCCCTCTACGGGGTCACGGACCATGCCCTGTTCCGAAAGCTGATGGTCGGCCTGAAGGATGCCGACAACATGGACAGGGTCCGCATCTTTGACCTTGACCCCCGCCATCTCCGTTCCGAAACCGCGAAAAAGGGCGTGGCCTTTGCCGAGCAGCTGCTGGAGAGATATCCCACTCCGGTTAAGCCCTGGTGGATCCAAAAAAAATAAGAGCCTCCCGGCTCTCTTCCCAACAATATGCAGCGGTATCGCAAAATTCTCTCATAAAAACGAAATGACCCCTGACTGCCCGTCTTTCACCCGAAACAGTCAAGGGTCATTTCTCAAAGTCTTTAGTATCTAACATCCTGATTACCTCCACATTCTCTAGATTCTCCTTCCGAATTACGGATACCTGTCCTCCGGAGTGAGAGGAGCCTCTTAAAAAATGGTGCATTTAAACCTCGTGCTATTATAATACACATTCGCCGTTGAAAAATCTACTGGCACAGCACACAAAAATGCTGTGCCATTTTTGTATATTGTGCATAATTCCCGTCAAAAACAGCAGGATTATTCTTCGGGTTCGTGGCATTGTACACAAGTGTATCGAAAAAAGAGAAACCGGCAGAAGCCTGCCGGTTTTCATCTGAACGGAACTCAGCCGAAGTAGCCGATGATATTTCCGATTTTCTTGAAGAAGCTGGAAACTGAAGTTACCACCTTCTGCACACCCTGCGTAAAGCCGGTAATCTTCGTTTTGGCTGCAGAGACTTTATTCAGCGTCCCCTGCACTTCTCTCACCCGCTGCGCCAGCTGATCCTCGTCCAGCCCTTCCAGACTGCGGCACAGCTCAATCAGCTTGCTGATCTGCGTATCATTGAGAGTCACGTTGTACTGTCTTCCGATTTCAATGATTTCCGACCGGATCTGGTCGTCCGTCATCGTCTTCGTTTCGTCCAGCATCAGCTTCAGATCGTCGATAATGTACGTGGTATCCATCGTGCCCAGCTGCTGGGCCAGGTCTCCGGTAATCGTCAGCTCCTGCGTGGCAACGAGCTTCGCCGTGTCGTCCAGCTTCTGCCCCGTAATATCCTCGTATGCCCAGAATACCCCGGTCAGAGCAGCAGTGCCGGAAACTTCAAACGGTGCTGAAACAATAATTTTAGCATCGGTAATTCCGGCCGTTGCCAGGGCGGAGATATACATCTGCGGCGTACACCAGGTAATGTTGCTCGTGGATATGTCCATGCCGGAGCCGTCTCCCGGCAGGGAGATGTAGATGCAGGAAATCGACTTTGAACCGATCAGGCTCGGATCCACGAATCCGCTCAGCTCTGCCCGCTCTCTGGCATTCGTCATCGTGAGTTCCGGAACGGAATACCGGGAGATGCCGAAGGAGTTGTAAACTGCCGTAATCTGCTCCGGCGTCAGATCCCCGCCGATCACGGCTCTGGAATTGGAAGCGGCCGGATTGTCGGCAGATGCACAGATGCCGAAGGAGAGCATCAGAAGGGAAATCAGTATAATGGAAATGATTTTTTTCATAAAAAATACCTCTCTGTTAACGAGGGCATGATAACAGAAAGGTATGAGGAATTCTTATCTATTCTGTGAATAAATCATGAAGGAATCTCAGAACATGCCGGGGAATCCACCGAGCCCGCCCTGCAGTTTGGACATGGATTCGCTGGTTTTGTCATCACTGGCCTTCAGTGCGCCGTTGACGGCAGAAAGGACCAGATCCTCCAGCATTTCCACGTCTTCCGGATCGACTACTTCCGGGTTGATGGTAATGCTCTTGAACTGCCGGGTACCGGAGACCACAGCTTTGACGGCGCCGCCGCCTGCAGAAAATTCGAATTCCGAAGACTCCAGCTCATTCTGCATTTTCAGGAATTCCTGCTGCATTTTCTGTGCCTGTTTCATCATATTCATCTGGCTTCCGCCATATCCGCCCTTAAAATTGCTCTTTGCCATAATCTGTTCTCCTTTATGTCAGATAAATTTAATCTCGCTGAATTGTTCCAGTTCGCTCAGATCGCGCAGTTCCTGCTTCGGCGGTGCAAGCGTCGTCATTCTGACGCTGACGTCTGAATTGCGCAGCGCCGTTGCCGCTTTCCGGAAGGCATCCAGCACCTCCGGCCGATTGAAGCGGTCATAACGGAAACCGGGCTGAACGCTGAGTACCAGCGTATCCCCTTCCAGCTTCCCCGTGACCACCGTCGGGTCATTCAGCTGCAGCGCAATATCAAAGGGGATGTCCCCCTTCACCTGCGTGCAGAGTTCCTGCCAGAAGGACGATGCCGGGGAACTTTCCTGTTCTGCCGGCAGGGCTTCGGAATGCACCGGTGCAGGCGCTTCTGATTTCACTGACGGGGCTTCCGTCTTCCGCGCCTCTGCCGGTGCAACAGTCCTTGCAGGAGCCGACACGGGAGCCGGTGCAGGCGCAGCTTCCGCTTTCTCGGGTGATCTGACCGCCAGTTCCTCTTCGGAAAACTTTACCGCCATTTTGATGATGGCCAGCTCCGCCGCATTCTTCGGATTCTGCAGCTTTGCAAGCGCATCGGAAAGAATCTCGGCATTGCGGATCAGCAGCGACAGCGGTGCGGCGGCAAACTGCTGCAGCGCCGCTTTTTCATACCCGCCGTAAATCACATTCTGCGATTCCTCCGGAGCCAGCTTTACCAGCATAACATCCCGGTTCAGGCTCATCAGCTCCCGAATCACGGAAGCGGAGTCCTTTCCTTCCTTCCACATGCTGTCGAATTCCGTCAGTGCCGCAGCGGCATCACAGCGCAGCACATGCGAATACAGCGAACTGATTCTGCGGTTTCCGGCCAGACCCAGGGCGGAATAGACTTCATCCGTCCCGATCGTTCCGTAACTGGAGCACTGGTCCAGCATCGACATAGCATCACGGCAGGAGCCCTCACCCAGGCCGGCCAGCAGCAGCGCTGCCTCGTGGGAAAGGCTGATGGATTCCCGCACAGCAATATCCTCCAGATAAGCAGCCAGCGTCTCCGTGGGAATCCGCTTGAAGCTGTGCCTCTGACACCGGGAAAGAATCGTGGCAGGAACCTTCTGCAGTTCCGTCGTCGCCAGAACGAATATCAGGTGCTCCGGCGGTTCTTCCAGAATCTTCAGCAGGGCATTGAACGCCGGCGTGGAGAGCATGTGCACTTCGTCAATGATGTACACTCTCTTCTTCACACTGGCCGGAGAAAAAACGGCTTCGTCCCGCAGGGCGCGAACGTTGTCAACACCGTTGTTGGAAGCAGCATCCAGCTCCACGATGTCCATCACGCTGCCTTCCGCGATTCCCCGGCAGCTGGCACATTCCCCGCAGGGATTGCCGTGCACCGGATGCTCGCAGTTTACCGCCTTGGCAAGAATGCGGGCGCAGGTCGTCTTTCCGGTTCCCCGCGTCCCGATAAAGATGTAGGCGTGGGAAAGCCGCCCCGTTTCCACCTGATTCTTCAGGGAACGGGTAATATGCTCCTGGCCGATGACGTCTTCAAACGTCTGCGGCCGGTATTTTCTGTAAAGTGCCTGATACATGGCATTCTCCGTAATCCCGGGAAATTCTCCCTGAATTGCAACAAACAAGCCCTGAAAAGACTGCACACCCTGCTTTGAATGATGCCTTATCCCCGGAACACAGGCAGCCGGCTCAAACCCGGCAGCCTCGCGGCACACGGTATGCACCGCTTAATGCTGCTCGGTTCCCCGCCTGACATGATTCACGGGATCCCGTTGCGCGAGACCGGATTATCAACGCTGCTTTCCTGCGGCAGACGACACAAGACACACCCTGGGCAGGGAATTCATCCCCGCTATAGCGGATTGCGGATACAGGGCACCGCTAACTCCCCGATTAGTGCAGCCTTCTCAAGGCTTGGAGCTTATTTTACCATTTCATCTGACGATTGGCAAGTCATTTTCCCGCCGGTGACCTTTTCGCTGATCAGAACAATTGCCAGGAGCACCAGGACAATCCCGATGCCGGCCGGGATGCTGACAGCTTCGCCGAATGCGGCAAAGCCCACCAGCGTCGCCACCACCGGCTCCACGGAGGCAATCACGGAAGCCCTCCCCGCCTCCACCTGTGTGAGGCCGAAGGTATACAGCAGGTACGGAAGATAACAGGTCACAATTCCTGCCGCCGCTCCGGTCAGCAGAGTTTCGGGGCTGGCCGTAATCGCCGCCAGCGGCTCCCGGACGCCCCAGATGATTCCTGCTCCCGTCGCTGCCAGCAGGCAGGACCAGAAGCTGACGGTCAGACTGCCGTATCCCCGCCGCATCGCCAGCTTGCCGAAAACGGTATACAGCGCATAGCCGAATCCCGAGCCAAACCCGTACAGGATTCCCGTCAGGGTCAGCTTCGTATCCGAGCCGATGATTCCGGATACCAGACAGCAGCCCGCAAAAGCGAGAATGAGGGAAAGCACTTTCCGCTTCGTCATCTTTTCCTGAAACAGGAAGGAAGAGATGATCATCACGAAGCAGGGCGCCGTATAGAGCAGAATCGCCGCCGCAGACAGGCTCATCAGCTGCATTGCCTGAAAATAGCAGGCACTGAAGCACATGAGGGAGCAGATGCCGCTGCCGAAGAAGCACCAGAAGTTCTTCCATTTCACGCGAAGCGCAGCGGGATTCGTCAGCAGAATGCTGAGAAAAAAGAGGGCAGCCGCGAAACCGCAGCGGATAAAGATCATTCCGAAGCTGTCAAGGCCGATTTCTCCCAGCTTTCTCCGGTACCATCCCATCAGTCCCCAGAGAACCCCTGCCGCAAAAATCGACACCGTACAAAGAAATCTGTTCTGCTTCACTGTCAGAATTCCTCAGAGCACTGCCGAAATCGCACACCAGACCAGAGACAGCCCCATAACAATGCCGAAGGGCTTTCTGTGTTCTGAAATGACCTTCTTCAGCATTGTTCCGAAAACAGCCCAGATCAGCGAAGCCATCAGCATAATCAGCACGAATACCAGCGAAACCAGAACCATAGCGGACAGCTTTGCCGTAATCGGAATCACGTACACGGCGAAAACACTCAGGGCCGCTACCCAGCTTTTCCCGTTGAGGAGCTGCAGAATTACGCCGTCCCGGAAGGAGGCAGATGACTTCACTTCCGCCGCGCTCTCATCCTTCCAGCCGGAAATGATCATGGTCCAGGCAAGCCAGAGCATGAATGCCGCGCCGGCCCACTTCAGCCACTGCACAATCCCGGGCAGAATTTCGGAAAGCGCAATATTCAGCAGTCCGCACAGCAGCACCTTCACCAGAAGACTCAGCATGCTCGCCGACAGAAACTTCCTGACTCCCGAAATACCGCAGGTACCTCCCAGGTAAAGGCAGGTCAGATTATTCGGTCCCGGCGTGATGGCCTGTACGGCAATATAGACGATCATTGGAATCCAGATCTTCATTGGGAAACCTCCCTCCGGGAAAGAGATTATGCGTTCTTCTTTGACTCTGCGCCTACGGTAAAGTGGTATCTGACAATGCCCAGATCCACTTTGCTGAACGGGCCGCCCTTGTCGGTAAAGTCAACGCTTCCGTCCCCGTTGAGGCGGATTTCAAAGCTCTGCTGATTGATGGCCGTAGGTGCGCGAAGCGCCATTTCCACGCCGCAGTCAAACCAGTCGGGCCGCTCTCCCGCCGCGGTAGATACCTGCTCTGCGGTTTTGGATTTGCGCTGCTTTCCGGGATTCTCGCCGTATCCGACGGCAATCACGATGACCAGCCGCTCCCCCTCGCCGACTTCCGCCGGGACGCCGCTTTTCTGGAACGTTCCTGCCCAGCAGGTATTCAGTCCCAGGCACTGCGCAGCCAGGACGACCTTCTCGCCCCAGAAGCCGATCCGCTCCTCCAGCGTGTCATCGTCCGGTCCGATGCAGGCAATAACGGACGGTGCACTGCCGAGGCCCATTACCTTGCTCAGAATCCTCCGGAAGGTATTGCCTGCCTCCTCCAGAAACTGCAGGTGGAGATTGCCTTCCGCGTTCACTTCTTCAATCAGCTGCTTCAGCTGCTGCACCTTCTCCGCTTCGATTTTTCTGCTCTGATAGGCGCGCACAGAATGACGCGCTGCAATTGCTTCCAGTTCTGTCATGTTATTTCTCCTCTTTTCTCTTCTCTCCGTTGTCGCTTATTCCAGCACCGGCTCGGGGATAGTGACGTTTATGTCGGGATGTTTTCAGTTTATTCCCGTCGTTTTTTATTGTCAATCACCAGTAATTGGACAGATACGCCTGTTTGTGAACTTCAAAATTCATTTCCGAGAGGACCTCGTCCTTTTGCGGATGCGTCGGGTCCTTTCCGATGAACCGGGAGCCGTCATGAACCGTATCTACCAGGAATCTTCCGCTGCTGTCGATCAGCAGAACCGAACGCTCCCGAAAGCCGATATCGTTTCGCGGGCAGGTGATCTTCAGCTCGCCGGCGTATCGGGCTGCAAGCGCGTCGGCATAATCGCAGGCTTCCTCCCGGCCGACACGGATCTCCTCAAAAAAATCTCCGCACTTCTTCGACCAGTTGACGGGGTAGAAATGCCAGCGTTTCACGCCGAGCCGAATCAGTTCCTCCGCGGTTTCTTCCAGCTTCCCGATCGTATATCTTGTCAGCACAGAATGAATGACCACGGGGATGCCCGATTGGATCAGGGCTTCGATGTTCCTCTTCAGAATCGCCGTCTGCGGCTCTGCCTCTCCGCTGTGATCCTCCCTTCTCCCGGAACCGATTCTCGGCCGAATCCTGTCGAGAACGGCGTCGTCCAGAATGTCCACGGTCAGTCTCACCGTCGTTCCTGCTTCCTTCAGGGCGGGAATCAGCTTGGCAAGCCGGGTTGTAGTTCCGTTCGTATCCAGGATAGTGCTTGTTTCTCCTTTGACGAGAGAGAGAATCTCCCCCAGTTTCGGATTCAGGGTCGGCTCCCCGCCTGTCAGGGTAATGCAGAGCGGTTTCAGGTGCAGAATCTGCTTTGCGGTCTCCCGTTCATCGCAGCTGCGCTTCCCCGCTTCTGCCATTTTATTCTCTGCAAAACAGTACAGACAGTCGAGATTGCAGGTTCCGGAAATCATCCAGCAAATGTTGAAGGGATTGTCGGACTGCACATTCTTCGTCAGCCGTTCCCTGTTTTCTTCCGGCAGATTCTGCAGAGCGTCCGGGGCAATCTGCCCGGAATCACCGGCCAGGTCTTCGATAAAAAGCCCTTCACAGAAGTAGAACAGGTGCTCGGCTCTGTCATGGACCGTCAAGCCGTTCTGCTCATTCCGCAGCGTGTATCTGTCTGTTGTCAGTCTTTTTCCTGTTTCATGCTGATGTTGATTCATATTCTTTCCTGCATTTTCTGCTTTTTTTATATCTGAAACGTGATAACCGTATTGTTCTCATCCATCAGAGGGAGATACTGAAAGTCATCCGACAGCTTCAGTGCAATTCGTGTCCCGATAAATCTTTCGGGGTTCTGTTCGTCAAAAGACCATTTCTCTGCTCTCTGCCGCAAATTGTTCAGGGGACAGTTGTCCCGGATCCGCATTATGATTTTATTGTCCTGAAGGAATAACTTCATCTGCACCGCGGGTGTTTTCACCCGGGTTTCCTTTCCGAAATTCAGAAGGCAGATGGCCAGCTCTTCGGCACAAAGGGAAATGGAATAGCAGGCCCGTGCATCTGCTCCTTTGGATTTGCAGAATTCCGCAGCAATAACGGAAAAGCCGACGGCATCCTCTGCGTCGGTGATAACCGAGCCGATGACATTCTTTTCCGGAATATTCAGCAGGCTGCTGCTTTTCCGTTCCCTGAGAAACAGTACTGCGGTAAGGACCGCTGCCAGTGCCTCCGCGGCGGCAACGGAGGCAAAGACGCCTGCCGTCCCCGTTCGGGCAAAGAGCAGCAGAAGCACACAGGGAAAAGCGCAGTCTTTCGCCAGGGTCATGCAGGAGCTCCAAAGAGAGCTTCGCAGTGCCTGCAGACCTCTCACCGCCGTAAGAAACAGCGCTGAAAACGGAATCTGCAGTCCGAGAGCAATGACGGCAATCTGTGCACACCGGAGATTCTCCGCGGTCGCATCGGCTGTATAGATACCGGCAAGGGGACGGCGCAGCAGAATCATCAGCAATCCCATGGGAATCAGCCCCAGGATCATCCGCAGGGAATTCCGGAGTACGCCGTCGACCTCTGCCCGGTCACATTCACCGATGTGAAGGCCGATAAGGAGCAGCGTGGCATCTCCGATGGCGCAGCATACCGGAATGATAAACAGAAGCAGATTCTTAAAAACCGTCAGGCCGAACATGGCGCTCAGTCCGGCGCGGGAGATGATCAGCCGATTGACGGCAATATTTCCGAAGAAAGCAGCAACGCCGTGTACCGCCTGAGTATAGCCCAGGTGAAGCAGCTCCGGAAAATACTTCCACCGGAGAAAAACCGGGTTCAGAGAAAACAGCCTGCCGTCCCGGAAAAAGTACAGAAGAACCACCGCCGCGGCACAGATATTGCTGACCGCCGTGGCAAAGCCCATTCCGGCAAGACCGCCGCGGAATACGAAAAGATTCAGAAGATCACCGGCAATATCGACGGCACAGGTCGTAATTCCGGAGATTCGGACAAGACCGGATCCGCCGTCCATCTGCAGGGCGCCGGAGGCTACGGAAACAAAATTGTGGAAAATGTTACCCAGAAACAGGAAGCGGAGATATCCGGCTGCCTGCGGCGCCAGTCGGGCTGCGTTTCCGCGGGCTCCCAAAAAGGCGGCAAACGGTTCGGCAAACACCATTCCAAGAACGGTTATGACCGCAGAAAACGCAAATGCCAGCCATACGGACAGAGAGAAAACGCTTTTGGCCTCATCTGTGCGATTCTGTCCGATTTTTGCCGAACACAGCAGCTGACTTCCGCTGACAAGAACATAGCTGAAAACAGCATTCAAGGTAAAATACGATACCGCAATCCCGTATGCTGTCATGGCGTCTGTTCCCAGAAAGGCAGCGGTCAGCAGGCCGTCGATAAAGCCGGCCAGCATATTGGCGCTTCTGATGGAAACTGCCGTTCGGAAGGCATTGATATAGGCTCTGTCCGGCTGACCTGTCAGCCGTTTTTTCATTCTGAATTCTGTCATGGTTCCGCTATTCCTGCCGGTAAAAATACCGGGTAAAGTCTGTCAGCTGATCGAAGGGGTATCTGCAGAAAATCAGGTTCTCCGTTTCGCCGTTATGCTCCCACTGCAGAAGGTCTCCCCGGCCTTCGATGATATCCCCTTTCTGAATCACGGCGTGAAAAAAGCTGTCCGCAAGGATGGCCGCAGAATAATCCTCACCGCTCACCTTCAGATAAGGTCCCACCTGCAGCCCGGCCGGGTCATCCGTGACCCGGCAGCGGAAGGCCACATCGCCCCGGATCTGCCGGGCCGTATGAATCCCTTCCAGAACCGGAGGATCATAGACGAACAGCGTGTCGACGGGATGACCGCCGAACATCATCCGGAAGGGCAGCGGAAAGCCGTCCAGCTTCGGCACTCCCTGAACCCGGTTGATCTCAGTCTGAATCCCCCAGATTCTTCGCAGCTCCGCCGCATCACCGTAAAAGACGATGTCGTAATCATCGATACTGTCTGCACACAGTGCCGCCGACCCTGCCATACCCAGCTGTTCAGGTGCGATTTCAAACCGCTCCGTCAGTTCGGACACGAAGGATGCACAGTCCCCGCTGCTCCGGCACAGATCCGCCAGAGCCTTTCGCGGTTCGATGATATCGATGACATCTTCACATTCAAAGCAGCTGTATGCGGGAATGAAGGGGGACGAAAACCGGGGAACAGAGTTCAGCCCGTAACGCAGCGGCAGTTCCCGGATCCGGCGGTTGTCCAGTGCTTCTGTTTTCCCGTTTTTCTTCTTCCGGGATGCAATTTTCACCATTGGGATTCCGAACAGGTTCTTCCCTTCGGGAACCGAATCGGCCATTTCATCGCTGATGTTGTTTTCACTCGTATAGATGCAGGTACCGAAAAACTGATCCTCGTCATTTCGGTAAAGATAATTGCAGGGCGCATTGATGATTGCATAAACATCGTACTGCTTTTTGTAAATCAGATAATACAGATAATCGTTTGAGCTGTTGTATTCTCTGCATTTATTCAGTATTTCGCATTTTTCCATATCGTTTCAGACCTCGTTCACCGGGCGGATTCTGTCAGAAAATGTTTCAGTTCGGATATTTCTGCCGGAGACATGCACTGCTTCAGATACGCTTCCGCGGCAGCGGCCGGTCCGGCTTCTGCCTTTCCCTGCTTCAGCGTGTTCAGCATCACGTCTGCCTGCTGTTTTTTCAGCATCTCATATTTTTCGGGATGGTTTTCCCGGGTAATACCGCAGAGACAGGCATAGGAGCGCATATAATCGTCAATGATTTCTTCCTCCGAAGCGCCTGCCAGCGCCTCCAGAAGGCTGCACAGAAACCCCGTCCTGTCCAGACCGGCTCTGCACTGGATCAGGAACGGCCCCTCCTGCGTCAGAAGCACGCGAAGAGCCGATACCAGGCTTTTCAGAAATGCAGAAGATGCATAGTCCACGGAAAAACAGTCCGCATAGACTCTCCCCTCTTCGTACAGCTTCTTTATATAACAACCGTCATACCGTCCGGAGTCGAAGTATGCCTTCAGCTGCTTCCGGTCGCAGGTCATATGGATGACCGTACGGATCCCGTCCCGCTCCATCAGCCGGTCGATACACTGCAGTCTTTCCGGAAAAGGCGTGCCGTCATTCACAGCCTCAAAGGAACTTACCGAGCGGTAAAGGGTTCTTTCCCGGAGCGAACTGCAGCAGAGCGGCCGATAATTCGCAAAGTATTCATCGCTGGGATAATCCTCCCGCGCAAGTGAAAACTCCGCGTTGAAAACCTGATACAGTGCCTGATACTTTCCCGGTTCCCGCAGAACGATTCTTCCGGTTCCGGGTTCCGCCATCCGGAAATGCTTCCATGCATTGCCGAAGCGCTTTTCAATGCGGATCCAGTCAAAGCCTTCATGCGCATTCATGCAGATCATTCCCGCCGGCAGAATACAGCCGCTGAGAAACGGAATGTCCTCCAGAATTCTGCCGTCGGCAAAGCATACGTCCACGCTGTCTCCCGGATGAATCCCCGCCCGGACAAGCGCTGCAAAATCCGCCGCAAACATGATGTTTCCGAACTGTTCACTCTGATATACACATAACTCATCCGTCTGATGCATGAAAAGCCTCTCCAAAGTCACAGATACTACACTTTGCCTATTTTATTTATTATATCACAGAAAACATATCACAGGAAACGAAACTTTTCATCAGATGCCGGGCTCTTCCCGGCTGGAATGCTCGCAGGCGGGATCAGGGCACTCCGTGGTCAGCGGAATGCCCCTTTCCTCAGCCGATTGCCGTGAGCAGCTTCTGTTCGATCCGGGCGGTTACTTCCAGATAGTATGCCAGTTCCGCACTGTTCATGGAATCCGTATCAAACTGCTCCAGCTTCTGCTCAAAGTCCGCGTATTTCGTCATAATCTCCGAATACCGGGTGAGGACTTGCCGTCGGCATGGGTTCTGCTTTGCCGCATGCGCATACGGAAAGACAGATCAGTGCCAGGAGAATTGCGATTGCTTTTTTCATTGTTGATACCTCCAATTACAGTATAAGAACTGCCGGCCTCTGACCAGGAGACCGGCAGTTCTTATTAAAGGGACTGTAATTTTTGCGAGGTACCACGCCGCAGCGAGACGGTGGCTTGTGACCTTGGCTGTCACGAGGCGGATGAGGTGTGGTAGGCGCACAGCGCCGGCTTATCGGAATCAAAATGGGGACGTCCGGGCGGCCGTTCCCTGCAGGACCGGGGTTTGCCGTGCCCTGCGGGTCTACATCTGATCCAAGAGCCGCCTGAGGGGATATGAAGGACGGAAAGTGGTACAGAAGAATCCCCTCTGTATTCTATTCAT
>JAZLHH010000070.1:0-10486 GCA_045616745.1 Candidatus Limivicinus sp.
GAGAACCATTCCGGAAGATTGTTCCTGAACGTTTTTGACGGGATTGATCGTGTCTGCTTTGCCCGCCTGAATGAGTATACGGTAATCCTGTGTAAGGTGCTGCTGAATTTCACAAACAAGAAGATCATCTTCAACGACGAAAGAATCTATTGGTTTTTTCAGGATGAACGAATCTCGGTGGCAGATGATTTCCCTAAGGAGGCAGATCCCGGATGCCTGACGGTCACCTCCAGTTTTTTTGATCAGGATCCTGTCTGGAACACAAGGATCCATGATATCAATCTTTTTAGCACCGTCTTCTTTGTGGATGCTCTGACGGATCTGGACATAGAACAAATCAAATATGTTTCGTTATATATCGACCGTATCGAAGGAATCGGCGCTATTCTGATCAATTATCTGAAAGCAAAAAAATTCTTCTCAAAATTCGGTTTTGAAATTTTTGTTCAGGAAAAATCCTCCAGGTATGATGATGAGCTGCTCAGAAAGTACTTCAGGATTGAAAATCCACCTGCTGATTCGGATGAGACAAACACCATTTACATTCCAAATTATTTTGGCATTGTTTTTACCTGCGCCATTGATAAGATGCTTCCGCATTCTGACATCCATGAAGTGATGAATGACAGGTTCATTGATCAAATGGATGAGTACAGAAAGGCTGTGTTTGGCAATCGGAAAGTTCTGGGGCTGATGGTGCGCGGAACAGATTACAAGACAGCAAAAATCAATGTGCAGCCGATTCCCATGGACCGTTTGATTTCCATGGTAAGAGAAAAAATGGAAAAAGAAAACTACGACATGATTTTTCTTGCAACGGAAGACAAGGATAAACTGGATGAGCTTCTCAGTGCGTTTCCGGGAAGGATCGTGGCGATCGCCCAGGAAAGGTATCGACTCAGAGACTTCACAGACGGAGTTACTGTGATTTCAGAAGTGGAGAAGAAAAACAGGACCGCTGTGGAACACAGAGCCCTTCTGGAAGATACTACTGCCAATTACTGCTATGCGATCTATCTGCTGACCTGGTGCGACGCATTTATCGCAACCCCTTTCACCAATGGTGTCCGGTGTGTTCTGACTTTCAATCAGAGAGAATTTGACAGCCAGGATATCCTGAGTGATTCGTTGTAATATCGGCTTGCCGCTTTGCAAATGCGCAGTAAAGACATGCTGCGTGTGAAAGTTCAAATTCGCGGCGGACTTTCATGATCTGTGTATACCGGAGCCGCACCGGCAAGGATATCATTATGTTGTGTATATGTGAAGCCCGAAAAGGAGCAAGAGAACTGAAACACAGTGATCAGATCTTCCATCAGGCCCTTTCATATGTGGAAAAGGGGGAGGTTTCTTTCCGAATCGTTGATGATGACGGGAGTGAATACGGTCTTTCGTATATCAATAACGATCAGCACATACACGCATGCCCGGAATTCCCGACAGATTGGATTGATCTCAGCCAGCCGCTTTTTCCGGAGTATTTTGATTATGATGAGTACGACAGGCCTCATCTTTATCTGAAGATATTTGACCTGTATTCAGACGTTTATCTCCGGGATCTGAATGAGTATACAGTGGCGATTGCCCGGTTGCTGTTGGCGTTTACAGAGAAGAAAGTATATATATCCGACCGGAGATTTCTCTGGTTCATCAGGCCGACAGAAAACCTTTCTATCAGGCCTTCTGCTCCGGAAATCAAAAACGGCAGGCTGATGATCGTTGTTCAGCCCCTTGTCATGGCAGCGCTGCCTGGCAAGTATGATCTGGTTGATTCACTCGAACTGTTTCACAATGTTTTCTGCCATCAGTACCTTTCCAGCCTGTCGGAACTGCCTGTCAAAGGCGTGGTTGTCACAGTTCCGAAAACAGAAGGAATCGGAAGCATCCTGAACTATTGTACGCGAATGAAGTTCATCTGTTCAAAATATGGTGTGGAAATGGTGGTTAAACCGCATTGCACCAGATATGAGGATGAAATGCTGAACAGATATTTTAAACTTCCCTTCCGTGAACTGAACCTGAAAAGCGCGCGGCGTGAGCACCCGAATAACAAATATGAAATGATGAACAACCTGCTTACGGATGCACAGGGAAATTATTATATCGATATCTTCCCCACCACAGCGCTGACGCATGAATATTATCAGACGCATCAGGCGTTTCTGGATAATCCACGCAATACGCTGACACTGGATATCCTCAGCGACCGCTTTCTGAACGACCTGAAGACGTATAAAGAAGCGGTATTTCAGGGCAGGAGGATGCTGGGCGTACTCGTAAGGGGAACGGATTATATTGTATATCATATGCCGGATCAGCCTGTACAGGCGGATGAACTGATCCGACAGATTAAAAAAATCAGGGAAGACGGAAAATATGACAAGATCTTTCTTGCTACGGAAGATCTGGATTATTACCGTGCCATTGTGGAGGCGTTCCCGGAGGAACTGCTCGCAATTTCCCAGACCAGGATCAGTCGGAACGATTTCAAGGATTGTCTGATGATCACTGACCTGGAGAAAAAAGCATCGACACCCGAAAGCTATCCGGCTCTGATTGAAGATAACATGGTCAACTACTTTTACGCGCTGTATCTGTTGTCCCAATGTGATGGTTTTCTGGCTACACCGCCTTGCAATGGCGTATCTCTGGTCAGGTCCTTTAACCGGGGTCAATTTGATTTTTGCCGGGTGATCCAGGCGCAGAAACCTAAGTGAGCGTGTTAATGCGCATTTGGCTCCGGAAACACGGGGAAGGATGGAACGGCAGGAGCTTGGAATCGGAGAGGAGTAAGATTAAAAATGGAAAAGAAAAAGCTTGATTCATTGCAGGCGCTGAGAGCGCTTGCCTGTATCGGTGTGATGCTGTCCCATGCGGGATTTCCCGCGAGAGCTGTTGCCGGTTCCGGCGCGTGGGGCGTTTCCGTGTTTTTTGTCCTTTCGGGTTTTGTGATGATCTACAGCTATTATGGACGGGGAAGAATACAGTCCTGTTCCATGAAAGACAGTTTCCGCTTTGTAATAGGCAGAATCAAAAAGCTCTATCCGCTCATGATTATTGCCGCGTTGCCTATATACTCGTTCCAATTGCAGACGGTGCCGTTTGTGAAAACGATCCCCCAGGTCATCCTCAATCTTTTGCTTCTTCAGGAATGGCTTCCTCTGAGAGATCGCTCGATTCTTGGCGTTTCCTGGTATCTGTGTGTAATGGTATTCTTTTGGTTCATCTTTCCGGCAGTCCTGCAATACATGGAGAAGAGCTATAGCCGGAAAAAAGCCTGCTTCTGGCTCACCGTGTCTGTTCTGATGCAGATCATTGTGGCACTGACTGGAAAAGCGTTAATCAATGTCACCGTGGATGCCGGCAGCATCTGGACTAACGACTTTTGCGAATGGTTTGTTTATAAATTCCCGTTGAGCAGGATCTGGGATATCGTTCTCGGATTGAACCTCGGTTACTTGTTTTTGACAACGGACCGGCTTCAAAGACTGTCGGTTCGTCAATGCACCCTGCTGGAAATGTTTTCCCTGATCCTGACCGCGGGGGCGTGGTCGGTATATGCCTTATGTACACCTAAAATGGCAGCTTCATCGGATACACTTTTTATCCTGCCACCAGCGAGCGTACATTCATGGTGGAATTACACCTTGCTTTTCACTGTCAGTACCGCATTTCTTGTCTGTACTTTTGCTCTTGACAAGGGGCGAGTGTCGAAAATCCTGAAAAACAGATTTCTGCTGTATATTGCGCGCATTTCACCCTATCTGTTTATTACACATTTCACGGTGTTTTTCTACAGCTGCATCTGCCTTTATCAGATTTCACATACGACCGGAAATCCAATCCTGGCAAACTATGGCGGATGGATCAATATGAGTATAGGTTCGTTCCTCTCGGTTGTTCTTGCACACATATGGATGAAACTGGAAAGCCTGATGCTTCAAAAAAAGATAAAGACTGTGCAACATTGATTTGATGGAATCATTTGGCGTCACTGACGCCTGGTTTCACACTTCTTGCTCATGCGGTTCCGCAGCACATATTCAAAAAAATCGCGAGGAGCGCAAGCTCCTCGCTGAATTTATCCCTATGATTCAATTCTTCATTCTGCGTTATTTGAGTTTGAATTTTTTTCTGACAAAGAAGAATATTGCGAACCAGACGAGAACAAGCGCGGTCTTGATGAAAATCTGCGTACCGGTCTGGGCGGGGACGAGCCAGAGGAACAAAACGAGTCCGACGGCTTCCACAATGGTCAGAATGATATTGACTTTTTTCTCCATTTTCAAATCCTCCTTTGGAAAAAGTAATCTGTATTGTTTTATGTTTCTTAATACGCAAAAGGGGTGCTGCATGTGACAGCCGTGAATGAAAATACGGATGACGATGCAGGGAATTATTCAAACTTTGTCTATTTTTATTGTCTCTTCGATGTGTTATACTTTCAGTACCTGAACATGGTTCAAATATTACATCAAAGGAGAAATAACATGGCAGTATTCAAAGAGACCCTGGGCAAGGACTTCATCGAGAAGTATGACGGCGTGGAGCTCTTCAAGCAGTACACGCCCAAGGTTGCAAAGCTTCCGAAGCTGGCCTACAAGCCCTATTACAACAAGAAAGCCGGAGAAGTCCTGGAAACCTGCATCAAGCTCGGCAGATGCACCAGGGAAGAGGGAGAGGCTCTCGAAAAAGCATTCAACGAAAAGTACAAAGACGCGTAACCAAACCGGCATCTGCCGGTTTTTATTTTGCGGCCTTTTCGCTTACCCTTTGCTGCCGCCGGCTGTTCACTGAATTCAATATAACACAGATCCCCGCGGTTTGACAATTTTTTCCGGGGAACAAATTTTTCATGTTGCATTTCCGTATATTCTGTGCTATATTACTTGGGCACAAGAAATCCGGGTGTAGCGCAGTTGGTAGCGTGCTTGAATGGGGTTCAAGAGGCCGGAAGTTCGAATCTTCTCACTCGGACCAGAATACAGCAGCAATGATGTAAATTGCTGCTGTATTTTTTTGCATTTTTTACGGATGCAGAATGCCGGAACCGACCGATGCCGGCAGACCGCAGAGGCCTGATACAAAGCTTCCGCTGATCCGGCAAGCGCCTTTCCGGAAGGAGAAAATGCTTTGCATCCCCCGGCAATTGGAATATAATAATTAAAAATAACGAATTCTGGAGGCATAAATGCGGGTATTAATGCTTGTGTCGGATTATCCGCCGAATGTTTTCGGCGGGATCGGTACCTATGCGTATAATCTGGTTACGGAGCTGGTCAACCTTGGAATTGAGCTTGAGGTCTTTGTCATGCCGGTCAGAGACCGCCCTGCGTCGGAGGAATTCGATACAGAAACATGGGAAACGGACAGAGGGAGAACTTATTTGGTTCACCGATTCCGCTCTCTTGCACCTGTTTCCGAATGGAATGACAATCTGCACCCCGGAGCGCTGCACTCGCTGCTGCTTCTCCGGTCCAATGCAAACGCAGCCACCGGCATCATCCGGTACGTTCAGGGCAGGCATTACGATGTGATTCATTCGAATGATTTCTTCGTAGGCTTTCTTGCCGAGGCACTTCGGGATGTTCTGCAGGTGCCCGTAGTAAATACGGTCCATGCGGGAGGATTCCTGGAACAGTCGATTTACTTCCAGCTCCGGAAGTATACCTGCCTGACGTCAGACAGGAATGTGGTCGTCAGCCGTTCGGCGGAAGATGTTCTGAATTTTGACTGGCAGCTTCTCCGTGTGGACTTCACGCCGGTATTCAACGGTGTAAAGCTGCGGCCGGATACAAAAGATGAAATTCTCAATGACGGCCATGATATTGTCATGGTCGGCAGAGTGTCGCAGTCCAAGGGAAACTATTATCTGTTAAAAGTGTTTCTGCAGATGCTGCGTGCCGGAGAACTGCCGGAGGACAGCCGGCTGATCTTCATCGGCAGCAGCGATGAGCTCCCCGCTCTGCGGGAATATGTTGAGGAAAAAGGTCTTGCCGGTCGTGTCCTTTTGCCGGGAACGCTGGATTCTGACGAGACCCGCGATATGGTGCATCACGCATGGATTGCAGCAGCGCTGGGAGATCACGAAACCTTCGGCCTGACGGCTCTCGAAGCCATGGCGGAGAATACCTGCGTCATCACTTCCGACTGCGGCGCATTTCCCGAATATCTGACCGACGGGAAGGACTGTCTGATGGTCAGAAGGGAATCGCCGGAAACGCTGCGGAATGCCATCCTTCGGATCATGAATGAACCGTCCCTGCGGTCTTCCCTGATTGAAAACGGTCGGAAAACCGCCCGGCTGCTGAGCTGGCGGAACACTGCCGAGAAAATGATCGGGGTCTTTCAGGATGCCATCGACAGGTGGAATGACAACGGGGGAAAATCTGTCAGCAACCTGAGCTCCCGAAGAAAACGCAAGAGCTTCGATATGCGGCATTATCTGGAGGATGAAGAACAGAAATGATTCAGGTTCAGGATTTAACAAAAACCTACCGATGCCCTGTCCCGGGCACAGGGAGATTTTCCGGGCTCCGGGATCTTTTCCATATGCAGTATACGGACAGGACCGTTGTGGATCATATCAGCTTTCACATGGAAGACGGTGAAAGTGTGGGATATATCGGGCCGAACGGTGCCGGAAAATCCACAACGATTAAAATGCTCTCCGGGATCCTCCAGCCGACGTCCGGCTCTGTTTCCGTAGACGGAATCGACCCCTCCCGGAACAGGACGGAGCACGTTCGGAATATAGGCGTTGTTTTCGGGCAGAAAACCTCTCTGTGGTGGGATGTGCCGGTAATTGACAGCTTCCGCCTTCTGAAGGAAATGTACGGCATATCCGATGATTCCTTCAAAAAGAATCTGGAGCTGTTCTGCGATCTCCTGGAAATTGACAGTTTTCTGACCCAGCCGGTTCGCCAGCTGAGTCTCGGGCAGAGAATGCGCGCCGACATGGCAGCGGCGCTTCTCCACAATCCGAAGGTCCTGTTTCTCGACGAGCCTACCATCGGCGTTGACGTCGTGGCAAAGGAAAAGATTCGGGAATTCATCCGGGAGCTGAATACTTCCCGCGGGGTTACGGTGATGGTGACTACCCACGATATGGCGGACATGGAGAAAATCGTGGACCGCATGATCGTTATCGACAAGGGCCGGATCTTCTATGACGGGTCGGTGGAGGCCATGAAGTCCCGGTACGGAAGAAAGCGCCGGATTGACCTTTCCTTTGCGGAGGAGAATCCGGAGATTTCCGTTCCCGGACTGACGGAGCTCCGCTCCGCTCCCTATTTCCGCAGCTACTCCTTCGACACGGAGGAGCTCCCGGCGGAACGGGCCATCGCGGCACTGACGGCGCTGCCGATTCACATTACGGATATTTCCGTGCAGCAGACGGACATTGACGAGATCGTGAGAGATATCTATCTGCAGTCCGGGAGAACGGACGGATGAAACGCTTTCGTTCATATGTCCGGATACAGATCAGGCTTCTGTCGGTATACCGCTTTGAGAATGTCATGCGCTGCCTTTACGGCCTGTTGGCAATGTATGCCGTCCGTGCCCTCTGGATTGCCATCTGGAAGGACAATTCCGCTCTGGTGGAAAGGGACCTTCCGGAAATGATTACCTACGCCATGGCGGCCATGGCACTGGATATCGTCTTTTATCACAGCGGTGACAACTCGATCCACACCTACATGAGCCATCAGGTCCGGAACGGCAACATAGATGCAGATCTGCTTTGCCCGATGGACTTTCAGCAGATGATGCTGTACCGGAATGCCAGCCGGATTCTGGTTCTCTTCTTCATGAATGTTCTCCCGGTCACAGCTTTCGCCGTCCTTTTCATGGGTTTTCAGCTTCCTGCTTCCCCGGGGAATACCGTCATCTTTTTCCTGAGCCTGTTCCTGGCGTATTTTGCGGTTTTCGGAACGGACTTTCTCCTGGGCCTCCTGGCTATGGGGATTAAGAATACCCGTTACGTCAGCTGGAGCTACAGGGCAGTATCCGATTTCTTTTCCGGAAAGCTGGTGCCTCTGTGGCTTTTCCCCTCCGCACTGCGGGCAGTGTCTCTCTGTCTGCCTTTCCGCTGCATTTACGATATACCGCTGAATATCTGGATCGGCTCCTATTCCGCCGCCGAGACTGCCCGGGCGCTTCTGCTCCAGCTTTTCTGGGCTGCCGCGCTGCTCCTTCTGGGCAGAGCCTGCTGGCACTCGGTTCAGAAGCATTATTCTGTTCAGGGAGGGTGAAGCGGTGAAAACAGCATCTGACTTGAAAATATACTTCCGTCTGGTCCGTATGTCCGTCAGGAGCATGCTCCAGTACCGTGCGGACTTTATATCCGGGCTGCTGGGCGTTATTTTGCTGAACGGGGCAAACATTGCCGAAATCGGCGTCCTCTCCTGGAAATTCAAAAGCATCGCTTCCTGGACTGCCGGGGAGCTGATGATTCTGTACGGCCTTTACATGATTTGCTGGAGCATCTACTCCATTTTCTTCAGCCACATTCCGGAGCTGGAAAATGAGATCAGGGACGGGACCTTTGACAAATATCTCTATCGCCCCCAGGGCGTCTTCGTGCAGTTCATCGGCGGTGAGTTCCGGTACGTGGGCCTTTGCGACACGTTTCTCAGCCTGATTCTCATTCTGACCGGGAAGAAGCTCTGCGGCATCTCCTGGGGAACGGATCAGCTCTGCATGCTGCTGCTTTTCATTCTGTGCGGCAGCACCATCGTCGTCTGCATCCGGCTGCTTCTGGCATGCTCCGCTTTCCGGGTAACAAAATCCGCCCCCCTGTTTTCCATGCTGACGCAGCTTTCCGTACTGACGCAGAAATACCCGGTTTCCATTTTCGGAAACGCCTTCCGGGTCCTTGTCACGGCCTTCGTTCCGCTGGCCTATGTCAATTACTATCCGGCAGTCTTTCTTCTGGGAAAGAATGACGCGCCGTCATGGCTTTGCCTCCTTTCACCCGTCGTTACGCTTGTTCTGGTTCTCCTGTCGGCCTTCGTCTGGAAAAGGGGACTGCGCCGCTACGGAAGCGCCGGCGGCTGATTAGTTCAGCGGCAGGGAAGGCGGTTCAGAGTAGATTTTCCGCAGGAAAACTGTTATGATATTTTCAGTTTACTGCGGAATTTTTTTCAGGAGGCAAAACATGAATGCCTATCAGAATGCCCTGATTAACCGGAATACCTCCAAGCTTCTGCCGGACCGGCCCCCGGAGCCGATTCCGGTCACCCCGGTGCGCCTGTATATTGAACCTACTTCCTTCTGCAACCTGAACTGTGAAATGTGCTTCCGCAAGTCCTGGATCGGCGAGAGCTTCGGCAATATCCGCGCGGAGGCGGTGCTGGAGCTGATGGACGGGGCGCTGTTCCGCAACGGCGTGGAAACGGTGTTCTTCGGCGGGATGGGGGAACCGCTGATTCACCCCCGGATCTTTGAAATGATCGCGGCAGCAAAGGAACGGGGAAAGCGCGTGGAGATCATTACCAACGGCACTTCCCTGAAGCGAAAGAATGCCGAGCATCTGGTCGCCCTGGGGGTGGACGAGGTCTGGGTCTCCATAGACAGCTTTGACCCGGAGGGTTACGGGAAGATTCAGGTGGGCAGCAGCTTCGGTGAAGTGGTGCAGAACCTGAAGACCTTCAATGAAGTGAGAGCAGGCAGTGCATCGAAGCTGGGTCTTACCTTTGTGGTCATGAAGAGCAATATCCTCCAGCTGACGGCTTTTGAGGATTTTGCGGACTTCATCCGGGCGGACGATGTGAATATCAGCAACATGATTCCCAACACGCCGGAAATGGAATCAGAGACGCTGGCTTATCAGACGATTTTTGAAGACTACATTCACCCCCATTATTACGACAAGGTGAAGAAGACGGTGGCGATGTTCCGTATGACGGAGGATGATCTCCTGGAGAATCCGGGAATCGAGAAGCTGCTGGACTCTTACCGGACGCTCCTCTGGAAGGGGCAGCCGATCCTGCGCCGGGAGAATTCCTGCAAATTCATTACCGAGGGCCAGTGCTTCCTGCGCTGGGACGGGGAAGTGATGCCCTGCATGGGGCTGCTCCACAGTGCCAATACCTGTCTGCACGGCACGGTGCGCACGGTCATGAGCCACTCCTTCGGGAATATCTATGAAAAGAGCTTTGCGGAAATCTGGAACAGCGAAGCTTACCGGCATTTCCGGGAACGGGTGGCGGCGTTCAACTTCGCCCCCTGCACGACCTGCGGCGGATGTCTCCGCCGGGAAGGAACGGCGGACGACTGCATCAGCAGTGACGGCCCCGTCTGTGGTGCCTGCCTCTGGGGCCAGGGTGTGGCAAAATGCCCGTGAAAAACCGCGGTGCGGTTTTTCAATGATGTTTGCTGCGCAAATGATGTTGCCTTCGGCGATGATGTATGCTTCGCATATGATGTGTCCTGCGGGACATGAGAGAGGAGAAATAATGAAAGAAAACAAGCTGGCAGAAAT
>JAZLHH010000071.1:0-48399 GCA_045616745.1 Candidatus Limivicinus sp.
GTGCCGACCGACGGCAGCTTTACGGACTGGACCAATGCCGGGGTGCATTACTATTCCGCCTCCGCCGGCCAGGTCAACTTCCGCAGCGTGCAGAATCTGGGAACAAGGAGCCTCTTTGCCCATATGGTGATACTGAATTAAGGGCATAGGACTCAGGCCTTCGGGCAACCTGCTGCAGATGCGCAGCGTGCTTCGGCAAAGAGGGAGATGGATTACACAAACTCCGTTTCTATGGTAAGGACGATTTCCTTGTCCGGGTAGGACTTCTTCATGTAATCCTTGAACTGTTCTTCCAGCGCGGCCCAGTCTCTCAGCTTGTAATCCACGATCAGGTCACAGTACAGCAGATTGGAATTCGGTTCCAGATACACCGCATGGAAGCTTTTTACAAATTCATTCTTTTTGACAAAGTCGGCAATCGTCTTCCGCAGCTCCCGGATATAGTCGTGGTCATTGTCCACGGCATAGATTCCGAATACCATGGTGACATTGTATTCATGCATGATCCGAAGCTGCAGCTTGTGGATAAACTGGTAAGCTTCTCCCACCGTTTTGTCATGGTCAATTTCTATGTTCACGGAGCCGGAATAGGCTTCCGGGCCGTAATTGTGCAGCATCATGTCCGCTGCACCGATGACTCCCTCCGTCTTCAGGATCTCGCTGTAAAGCTTCGTCGCCAGTTCCTTTTCTCCGGGACGCCCCAGAAGCTCGGAAACGGTTTCCGTCAGCACTTCAATTCCCGCTTTGATTACAATCAGGGAAGTGAAGATTCCGACGTAGGCATCAATGGAAACGTCAAATACAAGAAAAATCACTGCCGAAAGGATGGTTACCACGGATATGAAGGAATCGTTCCTGCAGTCAAGGCCCACCGCCTCCAGGGCCCCGGAGCCTGCCTTCTTTCCCATTTTGACGGTGTAGATTCCCAGACAGAACTTGATAACTGCGGATACCGCCACGACAATCAGAGATACCGCGGAAATGTTCATCTGCTCGGGATGGAAAATCAGCTTGATCGAGCTGATCAGCAGCTCCGTCCCGGTAATCAGAATAAGGATGGAGATGACGAGACTCGTCAGATACTCTATTCTTCCGTAGCCGAAGGGGTGCTTCGAATCCGGATGCTTTCCGGCAAGCTTCGTTCCCACAAGCGTCAGCACGGAAGTGAGCGCATCGCTGGCATTGTTTATGCCTTCCGAAACAATAGCAATGGAAGACGCCAGCAGTCCCACGATCACCTTGACTGCTGCGATAAAAACATTGGCAATAATCCCCAGAACGGAGGTGGACGAAATAATACCCTCTCTGGAATCCGGGTCCTGGTGCATCATTCGGCAAATCAGTTCCATAAGCTTCTCCGAAATAAAAAATAAGGATTCCCCGCATTATAACATATTGCGGAAGAATCCAAAAGAAAAATCAGCGGAGCTGCCAGAAAGCGACGGCACTGGCAGCCGCGACGTTCAGCGAGTCCACCCCGTGGTACATGGGAATCTTTACCGTATAGTCGCATCGGTCGATGATATCGTCCGGCAGGCCGAAGGCCTCCGTACCCAGCAGGAGTGCCAGCTTCTCCTCACGCGCCAGCCGTTCGTCTTCAATGCTGAGGGTATTTTCCTTCAGGGCCAGAGCTGCCGCCTTGAAGCCGAAGCTCTGCAGCTGTTCCGGGCTCTCAATTTCTGCCCAGGGAATCTGGAACACCGTTCCCATGCTGACCCGGACGGACCTGCGGTACAGCGGGTCGCTGCAGCCCGGGGACAGCAGGACCCCGTCCATCCCCAGCGCAGCCGCGCTGCGGAATATGGCACCCACATTCGTCGGATTCATCACATCCCACAAAACCGCCAGACGCCGGGAGCTCCTGCACACCTCTTCCGCGCTGAGCACCGGCTTCCGAATCATGGCGCAGAGAACCCCCCGCGTCAGCTTGTACCCCGTCAGATTCTCCAGAATTTCAATGTCGGCCGTATAAATCGGGATGTCGCCGCACCGGGCAATCACATGCCGCGCGGAACCCTCGATGTGCTTTCTCTCCATAAGCAGAGACACGGGCACGTATCCCGCATCCAGAGCCCTCTCGATTACGACAGGGCTCTCTGCGATAAACATGCCCGCGCCTTTTTGCGGGTGCATTATCTGCGCCTCCGTCAGCCGGGCATAAACGTCCAGCGCCGGTGCAGAATAATCCTGAATTTCAATAATTTCAGGCATTGGCCTCTTCATATGCCTTCCGGACCGCAATCGCGAACTGATCGGCACAGGAAGTGGGCTTAAATCCGCAGGTGTTTCCTTTCAGTTTTTCTTCAATTTCCGATACCGTCATACCGTCGCAGAGGATGGCAATTGCCTTCAGATTTCCGTTGCATCCGCCCATGAAGCTGATGTCGGAAATCACATCGCCGTCGATATCGAAGCTGATATTCATCGAGCATACACCCTTGGGCCTGAAATCATATCTCATTTATTTTTTCCCTTTCTCCTGGGCACGCTTGTCATTGATAATCTTCATCTCGCGTGCAGTGATTTCAGTATACCCGTTTTCTTTCGCCCATGCAACACATCCTTTCAATGCCGTCGGCAGGAAAATGCGCGGAACATTCAGCATCAGCTCCAGAGCATCGTCCGTAAAGTGTACGTTGGGGTCGGTTCTGTCGGCAGCATAGCGGACGGAGGACAGGGTTGCTTCACGGATGGGGAGCATTTCCGCCATGAGACGCGGTGTCTTTGCGAACCAGAAGTTCTTGCTGTCCCGGTAGCCGTGGCAGACCAGAACGTTGGGCCAGTTCTTTCCCTTGACGCCGTTGATGATGTTGTCATAAAACTTGGGCTTCATCAGAACCTTGTCAATCTTCAGAATGAAGTGGGCGCCGTACTGGGAAGTGATGCCGTTGAAATCACGGTAGGGTCCCGGATAGCAGCCGTCTTCCAGCACTCTTCCGATATCCTGGTCTGCATTCTCCAGTTCGCTGACCCAGGTGCATTCCATAACCTGATAGGCTTCCGAAACGACCTGCGGGCGGGGTTCGGAGGGATCTGCCTGGGCACACAGCCCGTCTTCCAGATGGAAACCGAAGTTCTTCATCTTTTCTGCCGGCGTGTCTCCGGGCCATCCCTGGGCCACGATCTTCTTGTTGTAGCCTTTTCCGGCCGGCATGTAGTTAATGGCAATGTGCTTTCTTCCTGCGAGCAGATGCTGTGCCGTATTGGAAGAGTTTCTGGCTTCGAGAATCAGGGCATAGTATCCTTTTCCTGCGATATAGTACGGGAAGCAGAGAGAATAGGAACCGACGGATGTGGTTCCGTCCTCCGCCAGCGTGCTTACCAGAATGGTAGCCATGGGGATATAGGAACTGGTCTGGTAGAAGTTGTCTACGATTCTGAGGTCTTTGAATGAACTCATGTCAAATACTCCTTTGTGTAAAAATATTAACTGTTGACATTTGTCTATTATACTACATTTTGTGAATATGGCAACAATCACTTGGTTTTCTGCCTTTTTGACCCGGTCAGGCTATTGTTTTCCCATACTTTATGTATTATTATGAATTATACGAATATCAACAGATTCAGTTTAGGAGGCTGTCATGAGTACTGTTTATCCATCAGAATTCGACAGGATTATCAGCAAAGCCAAAGCGCTGGAAAAGCCGATGCGTGTCGCTGTCGCTGCAGCAGATGCGCCCAATATTCTCCGCGGCGTCTTTCAGGCCCAGGATGACGGCTTCGTGACCCCGATTCTTGTGGGAAACGAGGAAAAAATCAAAGCCGTCATGGATTCCATCGGTGAATCCGGCCGCCCTGTGCAGATTGAAGAATCCTGCGGCGGGGATAACCCCGTTCAGTATGCCATTGAAATGATCAATGCCGGAAATGCCGACGTTCTCATGCGGGGTAATGTACAGACGCGGGACTATCTGATGCCTGTCCTCAACAAAGCGAATCATCTGGTTCGGGACAAGGCCCTGGTAACGCACGTTACCTTTCTGAGAGTTCCCGGATATCCCAAGCTTTTGGCCATTTCCGATGTCACGCTTCTCATCAAGCCCACTGCCGACGAGAAGATCCTGGTTCTGCAGAACATGGTGGAGGCTATGAAGCTTCTGGGAATCGAGAAGCCGAACATTGCTCTTCTTGCCCTTGTGGAAAAGCCCGTTTTTCATATGCGTGATACCGTGGAAGACCAGACGATGTGCCGCAAGCATCTGGAGACGCCTTATGCAGACTGCAACCTTGTGGGCCCGATTGCCTATGACCTGATTATGAGCAAGGAAGCCGCCCGGCTGAAAAACTACAGCTGCGAGTACTGCGGTGAATTTGACGGCATCGTAGTCCCGGATCTGATGTCCGGAAACCTTCTGGTCAAATCCATTCAGTTCCATACCGGCGCCCTCGGTTTCAGCATCCTGGTCGGTGCCAGAATTCCTATTGCCATTGCCGGAAGAAGCGATGCCCCCGAGCAGACTTACCTGTCCCTTGCCGCCTGCGCTGCCGGAGCCGGAGATAAATAAGGAGAGATTTTCGTACCCTATGTCAGATATCTACGTCACCGGGCACAAGAACCCGGATACCGATTCCATTGTTGCTGCGATCTCCTATGCGGCGCTGAGAAACGCTTTGGGAGACCGTGAATACAAAGCCGTCCGCATCGGCGGGATTAATGACGAGACTGCCAATATCCTGCAGCGTTTCCATATGGAACCGCCCGAATACGTCAAAAATATGCGCACCCAGGTCGCAGATCTGGACTTTGACCATCCGCCTGAGCTGAATGCCTCCGTCACCATGGATCTGGCATGGAGAACCATGCGGGAGCATGAGATTGCGACCCTTCCGATTCTGAAGGAAGACGGAACGCTTTTCGGTATTCTCTCCGCGGGAGATATCGCCTCCTATGATATGCAGGCGGTATATAACAGCCACATTTCCGGCCTTCCTCTTTTCAATCTGCTCAGCGTAATCGAAGGCCGTATCGTCAATGATCTGTTCAGCCGTACGGAATCCGTCTCCGGCGATGTGGTGATTGCCGTTCCTTCCGCTTTCGGAAAGCCGGACTTCAGCGGGAATCCCATCGTCATCTGCGGCAATGATCCGACCCTCGCGCAGGAGGCTGTCAGCGCAGGCGTCAGCTGTCTGATTCTGTGTCAGGCAGATGTTCCTGCGGCCTGGAGCAGTCTGGACTGCAGAACCTGCATCATATCCTCGCCGTTAGATGTGCGTACCGTGTCCCGGGTCATCTATCAGGCGATGCCTGTCAGCAGTGTCTGTAACTGCAATCAGAATATCATCTGTTTCCGCCTGACGGACTATCTGGATGACGTGAAGGAGGTTCTCCTGAAAACCAGATTCCGCTGTTATCCGGTCCTGGACAGGGAGGGAAAAGTAAAAGGCACGCTTTCCCGGTATCATCTGCTGCAGCCGCGCCGCAAAAAAGTGGTTCTTGTTGACCACAATGAGGCTGCCCAGTCTGTCACGGGGCTGGAACAGGTGGAGATTCTGGAGATTATTGACCATCATCGCCTGGCGGACATTCAGACCTCCCAGCCGGTATCCGTCCGCAATGAGCCGGTAGGCAGCACCAATACCATCCTGACCTCCATGTATCAGGAATTCGGTGTTGTTCCTTCTCCGAAAATTGCCGGGCTGATGGCTTCCGCAATTCTGTCGGATACGGTCATGTTCAAGTCGCCTACCAGTACCAGCAAAGACAGGATCATGGCAGAACGCCTGGCAAAGATTGCCGATGTTTCTCTGGAGGAGCTGGGGCGTGAACTGTTCTCCAATTCCTCCGCTGCCGACAAGCCGGCGGAGGAGCTCCTCAAGTCCGATTACAAGAAATTCCATATTTCCGGTCAGAATCTCGGTGTCGGTCAGATTACCTGCATTGATTCCTCCGTCTTTATTGCAAGAAAGCAGGAATTTCTCGACGTTATGAATACCGTCCGCAAACAGCAGGAGCTGGACTACGTCATATTAATGCTGACCGATGTTCTGTCGGAAGGTTCGTACCTGTTTTACTATGGCAATGACGATGTGATTGCCCAGGCATTCAACTGCATGCCGGAAGACAATCAGGTCTTTCTCCCCGGCGTCATGAGCCGTAAAAAGCAGGTAATTCCTATGCTGACTGCACTCTGGGGTTAATTTATGGAATGGTTTTCATCAAAGAAAAATTCTCTTGCCTTTAAGATCATACTGTCTGTCGGTCTGTGCGGGCTGCTGCTTCTGCTCGCCAGCATGTTTCTCATGTCAGATACCATGAACCGGGTCAAGCACGATCTTATGAATGACCGGCTGGCTTCGGACCTGCGGTTTCTTCGCGATTCCCTCGGTGAAGGCCCCGGTTCCCGGTGGGCGCTGCGGGATGACGGTCTTTATCTCGATGACACTCTCATCGGAGACGGCGACCCGGCACATGCAAACGACAGTGTTTTCTATCATTGCGAGGAGATCACAGGTACTTTCTTCTATGTTTTTTCCCGCACCGACAATGATGACGAGCTGAACTGGAATGCCGACGGGAAATATCACCAGGGGCACTACCTTCGCGTCTGCGGCACCACCAAGGGAGCAAAGGGTGAAAACATCGTCGGTACCTACATCGACAAAAAAGTCGCCGACGCCATTGAGGCGGACGACGACGGTGTATATACGGCAGATGCCAACGTCAACGGCCGCATGGTTTTTTGCCGATACGAGCTTCTGCGGGATCCTGAGGGAAACATCGTGGGAATCATCTCCGACGGACGCAGCGTAGAAGAAATGCTGGCCCTGGCGTCCCGGCAGAAGGCGACCGGTATTCTCCTCATTTCCGGCGCAGTTCTGCTTCTGATTGTGGGGCTGGGACTCATGATTTCTTCTCTGGTCCGCTCCATCGGTGTCATTACCCAAAGACTGCGGGAAGTCGGCGCCGGTGAATTGCCGGAGGACCCGCTCCCGATTGCCGGCAGTGACGAAATCAGCGAAATCACAAAGAGTGTCAACGATATGGTAGAGAACCTGCGGGAAAACCGGCAGATGCAAAAAGAGCTCGACCTGGCAGCCAGGATTCAGCTCTCGCTTCTTCCCGGTCTTTCGGAGGTCAAGCCCTTTGAAGATTACTTCCGCCTCTCCTGCACCATGCAGGCAGCGAAGAATGTGGGCGGTGATTTCTACGATTTTTACATGCTGGACGACGAACATCTTGTCATCGTTGTTGCGGACGTCTGCGGCAAGGGAATTCCCGCGGCGCTCTTCGGGGCATATGCCAAAACGATTCTCAAGTCCCAGACCTCTCTGCTGAAGGATCCGGAAGAGGTCTTTTCAAAGGCAAACAATCTTCTCTATTCCTCAAACAGCGAAAAAATGTTTCTTACTGTCTTTCAGGGCATTCTCAATCTGAAAACCGGAAAACTGACTTACGTAAATGCCGGCCATGAGAATCCGTTTATTTTCCGGACTGGCGGTCAGTTCCTGCCAATCCGCACCAGACACAACTTTGTTCTTTCCGGAATGGAAGACGTTTCCTATACCTCCGGCAGTCTCATGCTGAATCCCGGCGATATATTCTTCCAGTATACCGACGGTGTCACGGAAGCCACCGACGAAAAGGGAGAGCTGTTCGGAGAGGGACGCCTGGAAAATGCCCTGAATGCAGAGCCCTTCCCTTCTTCCGAGGATATCATTCCGTCCGTCAGCGACAGGATCAGCGCATTCGTCGGAACTGCACCGCAGTTTGACGACATCACCATGCTCTGCGTTGAATTCAGGGCATTTCTCTCCTGAGCAGGGTATTATTCCTTTAATTGAATATCCCACGGATTCATCGAGGGCTCTTCGGGTGCCGGGTTTTCTTCTTTTGCAATGAACACCGGCTGCAAAGCAGAGTCCTCGTTTTCCTGTTTTGCAGAAAACCTGCTGCTGTATGCCCGGAGAAGATCTCCGTTCAGCTCGCCCAGCGTAGATTGGGTTGGATATTCCTCTTCCGGTTCGGCATGCTCATATTCCGGTTTGTTCCCGGTAAAGTTCTCCATAAACTGGGCAGCCATCATATCTGCCGAATGGAGTGCCCAGATTTCCGGATGCTTCTGCACTGCCTGGTCGAAGGTATACTTCTCATTTCCTTCCGGAAGCCCCATGTGCCAGCGGATCGCATACAGCTCCTCTTTTTCCAGACGGATAAAATACTGCAGCATAATCACGGACTTTTCTCCGTGCCCCAGAGGGCTGGCATCGTCGATTTCATAATAGTCGTAGGATTCCCACTGTCCTCTGTCATTTTTCCGGTTTCTTTTGGACGTTTTATAGAAATTGACCTTGCAGACATCGTGAAGAAGGGCCATGACAATCACGTTTTCATCTGTCAGGCGTGCGGTTTCCTTCCCGGCAACGCAGAATGACCACGTGCCGTCTCCGTTCTCCCGGAGCAGAGCGCGCAGCGCCTCCAGAACATTCAGGGAATGCTGCACCAGACCGCCCGGGACGGAAAGATGATACTTTCCGCTGGCCGGAGCCGTAAACAGGTCCGTTTTGTGTTCCAGATAATACAGAAGGTCTGCAATGCCTTCTCTGTCTACCTTTTCAAGTTCACGAATGTATTTTTCTTTGTTGCTGTCTGCTTTCATGCTTCCTTCTCTTTCCCGGGGTCCGGCATTCGCCGCTCCGTTTTTGTTTACGCATATTTTACTTCCAAAACATGGTTTACGTCAATTATGAATAAAAAACAGTAAATAATGAATAGTAACAAATGAATTGCATTTGAAACCCCTCTGTTTATGGGAGTTGTTAACATTTCCAACAGTTTTCTCAACAGAAATTGACTGTTTTCCCACAGAAAATGGATATTGTGAATTGACATAACCCGATTATCATAATGTTATTTTACAAATTGGCTATTCAATTCGGCGGAAAAACAGCGTATAATTCCTGGCAGAATATATAATTATTTACCATAAGGAAGGATCTTCTCTCTATGATTAATGTTGATTTATCCGGTGCCCGGAGTTTCTTTACGGCAGAGGGGCCGGTCTTTGCCCTTGCCGCCGAAGCACATGATACGCTGTGGAACAGAACCGGTGCCGGCAATGATTTTACCGGCTGGCTTTCCCTCGCAGAAAAGGTCAAGGCAACGGAGCTGGACAGAATCTGTGCTGCCGCAGATAAAATCCGTTCCCGCTCTCAGGTTCTCATTGTCGTCGGGATCGGCGGTTCCTATCTCGGTGCCAGAGGCGCCATTGACATGCTCCGTCCCGTAACGAAGGACGGGGATGTTGAGATTCTCTTTGCAGGAAACGGACTTTCTCCCGATTATCTGAATGATATCATCTTCAGAATCGGTGACAGGGATTTTGACGTCAACGTGATTTCCAAGTCCGGCACCACCCTGGAGCCCGCAGTCTCCTTCCGCATTTTCCGCAGCCTTCTGGAAAAGAAATACGGTGACAAAGCCGGAGCGCACATTTTTGCCACTACCGATGCCCGCCGCGGCGCGCTCAAGGGTCTGGCAGACGCCAACGGCTGGGAGAGCTTCGTCGTGCCCGATGACGTGGGCGGCAGATACAGCGTTCTTTCCGCTGTCGGTCTGCTCCCCATCGCCGTAGCCGGGATGGATATCCGCAAAATGATCGATTGTGCCATCAGCGAAATGACTGCCCTTTCCGAACGCAGTGAAAACAATCCGGCCTGGCAGTACGCCGCCGCCAGACAGCACCTGTATCGCAGCGGATACGGTCTGGAGATTCTGGCCTGCTATGAGCCCAGCTTCCGGTTCATGTGCGAATGGTGGAAGCAGCTCTACGGTGAAAGCGAAGGAAAAGACGGAATCGGAATTTATCCCGCATCTGTGGAATATACTGCCGACCTTCACTCCATGGGCCAGTACATTCAGGAAGGTCCGAGAAATCTCTTCGAGACGGTCGTCCGGTTCGGCCGCACGGAATCCGATTATGAAATTCCCTTCGACGAGAAGGATGCCGACGGGCTGAATTACATTGCCGGGCGTAAGCTTTCCGAAGTCTGCAGCATTGCTGCCGACGCCGTCAGAGAGGCGCACGTTGCCGGCGGCGTGCCCAATATTGTCCTGCAGGCCGATGCCAGAAATATCGAGGGATTTGTTTCTCTCGTCTGTTTCTTTGAAGTTGCCTGCGGCATCTCCGGATACATGAGCGGTGTCAATCCCTTCAATCAGCCCGGTGTGGAAGCATATAAAAAGAACATGTTCCGCATGCTGGGCAAACCCGGAACCTGATTTCCCGCAAGGAACAGGAGGACGATTTCAATATGACAGCTGTATTTCACGGAAGACCTGCGGACGGTACGGGGAGACTTCCCCGGGAACTGAGAGTTTACGATTTCCTCGACGGTCTGGGCATCCCCTATGACCGGGCAGATCATAACCGGGCGGACACCATGGAAGACTGTCTCGCAATCGATGCCGCACTGGGAACGAAGCTCTGCAAGAATCTCTTCCTCTGCAACCGTCAGCAGACCGTTTTCTATCTGCTGCTGATGCCGGGGGACAAGCCGTTCAAAACCAAGGAGCTGTCTGCGCAGATCAATTCTTCCCGTCTCTCCTTTGCCGGTCCGGAACATCTGCTGCAGTATCTGGATATCGAGCCGGGTGCAGTCAGCCTGCTCGGTCTGATGAATGACACCGGGAAATGTGTTCAGCTTCTGGTGGATGAGGATCTTCTGGCAGCGGATACCATCGGGTGTCATCCCTGCGTGAACACTTCCAGTCTGAAGCTGAAAACCGCTGATGCTTTCGGAACCTACCTGAAAGCGACGGGGCATAATATGATTCCCGTGAAGCTGGGCCTCGAACCGGCAGAATAAACACAGAATCAGGATACCTCCCGCAGAGGCATCCTGATTCTTTTTATCGGTATCTTATTGCTTTTTTACCAGAATTCTTTCCACCCGGTGCTCTCCGGTTTCCAGAATCGTGATTTCCATATCCCGGTAGGAGAAGCAGTCGCCTGCCTCCGGGTAGCGGTTCAGAATCTCTACAGTCCAGCCGCCTACTGTTTCGCTTTCATAATCGAAATTGTCTTCCCGGATCCCGATCAGTTCGCAGAAATCCGATACCGGCACGTCCCCGTCCAGCTCCAGCTCCGTTTCGGAACGTTCCACAACTTCCTGCTCGATGACGTCATTGTCGTCCCAGATGTCCCCGACGATCTGCTCCAGCACATCTTCCATGGACAAAACGCCAAGAACACCGCCATATTCGTCTGTAACCACTGCCAGATGAAGCTTGGCCTTGCGGAGCGCGCTGAGAACATCGGGAAGCTTCATGGTCTTGTACACATACACAGGCTTCATGAGAAGTTCAGAAATATCTGCGCTTTTGCTTTCCGCAATTGCCTTCAGGAACCGGTTTACATAGAGAATCCCGACGATGTTGTCGATGCTGTCCCGATA
Source organism: Candidatus Limivicinus sp. (assembly GCA_045616745.1). Lineage (GTDB taxonomy): Bacteria > Bacillota > Clostridia > Oscillospirales > Oscillospiraceae > Limivicinus. Next base: position 11,398 of record JAZLHH010000071.1, read on the forward strand.
TACGGGGATTCGGGAGAAGGGAGCCTCTTCAATCATCCGGACGATCTCGTCCCGGTCATCATCGATATCGATGGCATAGACGTCAACCCTCGCCGTCATAACTTCGGACGCCGAGATTTCGGAGAAATCAATGGCACTGCGAATCAGCTCAGAACGGTCTTCGTCAAGAACATTCTCATCCTCCGCAGTTTCAATGATGCTCTGCAGCTCCTCCACTGCCTCTTCCGGGTTTTCTCCCCGATTGCTGCCCTTGAGCGGCAAGGTAACCAGATGGATGAACGTCACTACAATCCAGACAACAGGGAAGAGGATTATCATGAGGATGCGAACCGGCCATACCCATTGAAGGGCCCAGCGGTTGGCATTCTTCTTTGCGGAAATCTTCGGCAGAGTTTCTCCGAAGATAATCACCAGAAGGGTCATCACAACCGTGGAAACCCATGCGTACTTTTCACCGCCTTCCTGCCCGAAAAGCAGAATCAGCAGCACGGAAGCCAGCGAAGATCCGGCAATGTTTGCAAGGTTGTTGCCGATCAGAATAGTGGACAGGGCGTTGTCAAAATGCCGGGTAATATAGTACGCCGCCTTTGCCCGGCGGTTTCCTTCTTCAGCCAGCTTCTCCAGACGCATAACACTGCAGGAGGAATAGGCCATTTCCGTCAGAGAGAAAAATGCTGAGCAGATCAGGCAGCAGAGAATTCCGAGAATTACAGGATAAATACCGGTCATGCCTGCCACCTCACATTCAGCCGGGTAATTCTGTTATGGTCCATATCCGACACGGTAACCAGGAGATCATGGTACCGGAAGGAATCCCCTGTTGCGGGAATTCCGCCCAGATGCTCGAAAGCCCAGGCACCCGTCATCTTATCCACGATGTCCGGGTTGTCGGCAGGTCCCTCATACTCCAGAGCCGCAATGACATCCGCCACATGTTCGTCGGCGCTGATGGACACTTCCCTGTCGGAAATGACGGTTACGGGCTCTTCGATGACATCGTCTTCGTCCCAGATCTCTCCGACCAGTTCCTCCAGGATATCCTCTATGGTAACAATCCCCAGCGTCCCGCCGTAATTGTCGGTGACTACTGCAATATTCTGGCGGTTCCGGCTCATCAGAGGAAGCAGATCGTCAATCTTCGTGCTGGCATGGACAAAAAACGGATCGTCACAGAGCTCGCGGAGTTCCACGGCATCGCCGTTTTTCATATAGGCTTTGATATACTTGCGAATCTGCAGAATGCCGACTACATTGTCGATGCTTTTTTCAAACACCGGCAGCCGGGAATGGCTGCAGCTCCGGATCGTCTCCAGAACGCTCTCGGAAGAGTCCGAAAGGGATACCGCCGTCAGGTCGACGCGAGGGGTAAGGATGCTCTCCACTGTCAGCTCTCCGAACTGAATCGCGGAAGAAATCAGCTCTCCCTGCTCGGAATCCAGCGTACCTTCTTCCGTCATATCCTCGATTATATCGTAGAGCTCATCCTCCGTAACGGAGATTTCCGGCTCGCCCTTTACGAGATTGGAAAAGCCTGTGCCCAATCCGGAGAGGACAACCGCAAAGGGGTAGCAGATTGCCATAAAGAACCGCAGCGGGCCGGCGCAGAACAGAGCGAAGGGTTCTGCATATTTTTTCGCAATGCTCTTGGGGAGCATCTCACCGAAGAGGAAAACCGCCATCGTCGTAATGATAGTCGCCACCGCCACGGCATTCAGGCCAAAGGACCGGGTAACCGCCAGCGTCACAATCGAGGCGATGGAAAGATGAATAATATTGGTGCAGATCAGAATGGTACTGATTGCGTGGTCAAAATTATCCAGTATACTGAGCGCCTTTTTTGCTTTGGCATTCCCCATTTCGCTCATGGCCTTCAGCTTCGGCCGGGAAGAGGCGGAAAATGCTGTTTCCGTAACAGCAAAAAACATGGCGCAGAACAGCAGAGCAATTGCTGCAATCCAGGATGAATAATTACCGGGAACGTCCATAAATGGACTCTTCACTTCCTTTAACACTTATACTTTAACAAGGTAGGATATTATCATAGACCCGAAGCAATGTCAAACTTCCTCCCCCGCCGGGAAACCTCCCTTTGATCATTGAAATTTTTCCAGAAATTCCGCTTCCGTAATGACAGGAATCCCCAGTTCCTTTGCTTTTTTATTCTTGGAAGAGGCGGAGGTGATGTCATTGTTGACCAGATAATCTGTTTTCCCTGTCACGGAGCCGGACACTCTGCCGCCCTGGCTCTCCACAAATGCCTTGAATTCATCCCGGTTCCGGAAGGAACGGACATCTCCGGTAATGACGAAATTCAGGCCTTTGCAGCTTCCTCCCGTGTTCTCTCTGGGAAGCACATTTTCAACTTCGAGAACCTCCAGCAGTACCTTGAATGTTCCTCGGTTGGTTTCATCGGCATACCACTGGATGATGGAACCGGACTTTTCCGGGCCGATTCCGTCAACATCCTCAAACCCGGTTCCGTTCTCAAGCCGCTCCAGAAATCCCTGCCACCCGGAAGAACCGATCAGCTTCTTTGCCGCATCCAGACCGATGAGGGGAATACACAGCGCATTGATCAGCTGGACGGGATGGACCTTTCTGCTTTTCTCGACGGCAGCGATCAGATTGTCTCTGGACTTCTCTCCGTAACCCGGTAATGCCTTTATTTCTTCCCCGTGTTCCTTCAGGCGGTAGATATCGCTGAAGTTCCGGATATATCCCTCATTGATGAAATCCCGCAAAGTCTCTACGGACAGACCGTCAATGTCCATGGCATTTTTTCCCGCGAATCTGGAAAACTTCATCAGACTCTTCGCCGCGCAGTCCGGGTTTGTACACTTCAGCGTTTTTGTTCCTCCCGCACTGAGAGAAATAACCGTCCTGCTGCCGCAGACAGGGCAGACCTCCGGGACGGAATAAGTTCCCTCTTTCTTCAGAACAGCAACACACTTCGGAATAATCTTGTTCGCTTTTATGACTCTCAGAGTCGTTTTTCCGTTTTCGCCCAGTCCCAGGCGCTCCAGCTCGCTGATATTGCAGAGAGAAGCCCGGGATACCACCGTACCTTCCAGATGGACGGGTTCAAAAACGGCAACCGGGGTAATTGCAGACGCGGCGCAGCTCCATTCGATGTGGTCCAGCACGGTATCTGCCGACTCGTCCTGCCACTTGAAGGCGAATCCCGCCCTTGTCGCATGATGACCGGTAACACTACCGGTAGCAGCATAATCCGTATCATCATAGGCAATTACCAGCCCGTCTACGGGAATCAGCATTTCTCCGCTTTCCACTCTGCGGGTCCACTTTTCCACGGTTTCCGGCAGATGCTGACGGTCTGTTGCCTCATAGTCAACCGTCGTGAATCCGAAGCTCCGGAGCAGGTCCATTCTGGCTCCCCAGCTTACAATCTTCTGCTCCGTATAAACCAGCGTAAAAGCATTGAATGTCAGGTTTCTTTCCTTGACTTTCTCCAGATTTTTGGCATCCAGCGCCAGAGTTCCGGAGGCAAGGTTTCTGGGATTGGCGAATTTCTCGTCCTCATCCTCCATGGCAGCATTGATTGCCTCGAAATCCGGGTAGGAAATCGTTGCTTCTCCCCGAACCACCAGATGCCCTGAACAGGGAACTGTCAGAGGAAATCCCCGGATTACATCCTTCATATAGGTAATATTATTCCCTGTTGTTCCGTTGCCTCTGGTAAGGATTTTTACCAGACTGCCTCCGTCGTAGGTGAGGACCAGAGTAAGCCCGTCCAGCTTCCAGCTGAGCCAGATCGGCAGATCACCTGCCCACTTCTGCAGGTCCGCTATGCTCTTGGTTTTCGCCAGAGAAAGGGCCGGAAATTCATGCGCTTCCTTCTGCCCTCCGGGCTCATTCCCGGAGTTTCCGACGGTCTGCGTGGGGCTGTCCGCCATGACGAATCCCGTCTCTTCTTCCAGACGCTTCAGTTCATCAAATCCTGCATCCCACTCAAAGTTGGTCATAATCTCTTCCCGGCCGCCGTAATATGCCTCCGAAGCCGCATTCAGAGATTCTGTCAGTTCCTGTATTCTTCTGATTTTATCTTCCATCAAGCTCTCCCTCTTTTTTGCTGCTTTGTTTTTATGATACCACAGCATTTGGGTATTTTTCTACGGATTCTTTTCATTCATTTGTCTCTTTCTTTTCATAATGGCAAGCTGCGACTTTCTACCGGCAGGCATCTGTTGAACGGATTCTGATGTCTGTGTTATAATACGGCAGTGCATAACCCAAATGCTTTTCCGCTGATAACGACGGCAATATATTATTCCCATCAGGTGCTGATTATGAAAAAGTCAATTGGCATATTGGGCGGGATGGGTCCTTTGGCCACCGCCGACTTATATCGCAAGATTGTCCTGCTGACCCGGGCTTCCTGTGACGGAGACCACATTCGCGTATATATAGATTCCAATCCCGGGATTCCGGACAGAACAGCCGCCATATTGAATGGCGCTGAAGATCCTGTGCCGGAAATGGCCGCTTCCCTGCGGAATCTGGAAAAGTGCGGAGCTTCCTGTATTATCATGCCCTGCAATACGGCGCACCGGTTTCTTCCTCAGCTGCAGGCTATGACGAATACGCCGTTTATCAGCATGACGGAAGAAACCGCCAGGGCCTGTGCGGAAGCGTTTCCCGGCAAACGGGCTGCCATACTGGCTACCCGGGGAACCTTGGCTGTCGGGCTGTATGAAACAGCGCTGCAGGAATGGAACGTACCTTTCCTGCTGCCTGACGAGGCGCAGCGGGATCTGTTGATGCATCTGATTTATGACGTTGTAAAAGCCTCCCGGCCGCTTGCCCCGGAAGCTTCCGCCTGGGAAAATCTTCTGACGGAACTGCGAAGTCAGGGAGCGGATTATTTTATTCTCGGCTGCACGGAGCTTCCGATTGTAGCAGAAACGCTGAATGCTGAAGGGCCTTTTATCGACCCCACGTCAGAGTTGGCCAAGGCCGCCATCCGGTTCTGCGGCAAAGAATGCATCGGCTGAGAGAAGGAGCGCAGAAACCTTTCGGAAAGGTTTCTGCGCTCCTCATTTTTGCAGCACGCATTTTCAGCGCTGTGTATTTGACATGCCCCCCGCAGCTTACACACCAGTCTTTCTCGCGGATAAGCTGTAGCGGGTATCCCTCCTTTTGTATGCATAGAGCAGAATGAGCAGAGATACAAGAATCAGAAACGCCATCAGAAAATACGAGCTCTTGTATTCCCCGGTAACATCGGCAATCCGCCCCGGGATGCCCGTGAAGATGATTCCGCCGGCACAGTAAAGAATCTGAAAGCGTCGCAGGGTTTTTGCGTAGTAATTCGCAGAAGTGAGTTCTCCGGCCCAAAGGGGGTATCCTACCGTGAAGAAGGAGCATCCCACTCCCAGAAGCAGCGGGAATAACCAGCAGTACATAAGAGAGACACCGTTGAAAAACAAGGTAATGCAGCAGGCTGCAGCATAGATGAGCATGAACAGGACACTGGCTTTTTCCACCGTAAGTCGGTCAGCCATCTCACCGTAGATGAACTTTCCGACGATGAGAAACAGGCCAAAGAGCGTTGCTACCAGTGCCGCATTCTGTGCCGAATAACCGGAGGAGACCATGATAACGGATAAATGGCTGGAGGCCGCCTGTCCCGAACCCCCCGCCATGAGCATCATGAGAGACAGAAGAATCCACATATGCCCGGGAATCGGCAAATCCTCTTCCGTTTTTTGAGGTTCAGCAATCTCCGTTTCTCCCGAATCGACTCCGTAAGGCTCCAGTCCCATTTTCTCAGGGCTGTCATGAACAAGCAGAAAAACTGCTGCGGCACAAAGTGCAATGAAGGCCCCCTGCAGCAGGTACACCGTACGCAGCCCGAAACGAAGCACGCCGGCGGTAATCAGCGGAGCAAAGAGAATGGAGGCCAGCCCTGAACCGGCAGAACCTATGCCCATTGCAAGACCCAGATGCTTTCTGAACCAGTTGCCCATAAGGAGGGAGACAGGGACTACCGTACCGAAACCGTACGAAATACCGGCTACCGCCGCCGCAGCGTAATACATTGCGGGGCTGCCGCCTACAGAAAACAAGACAGAAGAAAAAGTTCCGGCCAGCACCGAAGCGGCAGAACCGAGCCGAAGAGATACTTTGTCATAGAATGCCGTGACAAGAAACGAGCAGACAAACGCGGAGATACACCGCACTGAAACAATCATTGAACCCTGTGCCCCCGTAAGTCCGCTTTCTTCAATAAACGGCAGATACACGGCAAAAATATTGCTGCACAGTCCCATGCAGCAAAGCATAATCAAAGAGCCTGCGATGCAGATTACCCAGGCATAATGAATTTTTCGTTTTTTCTCTTTCATTTGCAATCACTCTCCACAGCAGCAACCCACAGAGTATACCACTGTGTGTTTTAATTTCAAGTGTTTCCGTGCAATTTCTGCACCGGTGCTGCATCGAATGCTGTGAAGAGTGAGCAGCTGTCACGTCAGCCTGTTATTTTTCGTATACAGATTTATTGTTCAATCTTTCTCCGACTGCGCCGCCGGGATGAATAACGCCGAACTGTTCCGCCTGATATCCGGTTTCCTCAATCAACGCTGCCTGCAGAGCGTGGAAGATCACAGCCTGCATGGTAACGCTGGTTGTCCCCTGCGCGTTCCATTTGTCGGTCTCTCTGGTAACAAACATCTTCAGGACTGCATCGGCAGATTTGGCCAGAGGTGACTCAAGATTCTCCGTAAGGGCAATAATCTTGACATTTTTCTTTTTACAGATGTCTATGATGGGGAGAAGTTCTCCGGTTTTTCCGCCTCTGGAGGCAAAGAGCATCACGTCTCCCGGCTGGAGGTAGCCGCTGGCTCCGTGAATCGCTTCTGCCGGGGAAATAAACCTTGCCGGACGTTCAATGCAGCACATCAGATGGCAGAAGTGCTGGCAGATGATACCTGAATGTCCGCAGCCGGATGCACCGATTCTCTCGGCATTTTTGAGCAGCTCTACCGCCTTGGAAAACTCTTCCGGATCGATATATTCTTTCCATCTGGCGATGCAGTCGGCTTCAATTTCAACAGCATCATTGATCGCCTTTACAGCAGCGTCATTCATCACAATTTGCCTCCGAATTGAACCGGTTGACCAATTTTTCAAAGTCTGTCCCTTCCGGTACGATTCCGAGAGAAACGGCGAGCTCGGAAAGCTCCTTTTCGAGAGCCGGGCTGAAGCTCATCCCGGTCTTTTTGTTTTCTTCAAACTTCCGGAACTCAATTTCTCCCGGAAGATAAATCTCATCTACGCCGGGCGCCTTGCGGCTGTCCTTCATCATGCGGATATATCTGTCGATATTGGCTTTAAATTCATCCAGGGGCATGAACCTTGTCGGGTCAATTAACAGAAGGTAGAAACCTGTGTTTTCCATTTCCAGCTTTGAATAGAGCCCGATATCGCTGCCGTAGGCTGCTTTGCTGAATACTGTAGAAAGAATGTCTACCATAACCTGAAGCCCGTATCCTTTGTGCGCGGCAATGGGATTGAGAGAATATGCTTCTGCCGGATTGGAAGTGGGATTGCCTTCAAAGTCTTTTGCCCATTCGGGATTGATGGATTTTCCTTCGCGTTCGGCTGCCTGAATTTTGCCGCTGGCAACAATCGTTGTGGAAATATCGAGTACAATCGGATACTCTTCATTTGACGGGGCGGCGAATATAATGGGGTTGGTCCCGAGAAGTTTGTCCGCGCCGCCGTAGGGAGCTCCGAAGGCATAGGTGTTGCAGCCGGCGAGGAGAACCATATTATCCTTTGCAGCTCTCCAGCCGTAGTAGGAACCGCAGCCGATATTGGAGCTGTGGCGGCCGGTGGCAAAGGCCATACCGTATTTTTTCGCACGTTCCAATGCCTCGTCATATGCTCTGTTGACGTTGACGATTCCGGAACCGTTGTCTGCATCGTAAACAAGGACGGTTTCATTATCCACTACCTTTTTGAAATCAGGCTTGGGATTGAGGACGCCCTGCTTAATCTGCTTGAGATAGCGGGTCAGGCGGGAAAGACCATGGGAATATACGCCGGTGAAATCCGAATGTGCTACGACTCTGGCAACCGTTTCCGATTCATACTCGCTGAATCCGGATGCCAGATAAATACCTTTTACAAGATTTACTTCCTGATCGTAGGAAAGTACCATTTCTATGTCCTCCTTGAGATTGTTCGGGGGTATTCTCTTCTGTTTTCGTATATAACAACCCGGGTGTCAGACGAACTGAATCCGGGTTGTTTATTTACTGCTTAAAATTGTTCGGCAAAAAAAATTATTCTTTTACTCTGTCTTTGAGCTGGATATCAAATCTGGCGTCATAGGCCTTGGCTTCTTCCGTGTACTTGGGAAGCGTATCGATAGCTTTGCCGTCATTGAACTTGCGGTCGCCGACATCCTCGGCGGTTCCCATCACGGTAACATTGACCTGACGGGGACGTGCACGAACCTGATCCCAGTCGATGAAGTAGATGTGTGCAAATTCGCCGGCATCCAGCTTTCCGTCTTTGATTGTGATGGTTTCGCTGCGGCCGAAGAAGCAGGAGCGAAGGTGACCGTCAGTGTTATAGGAGGTGTAATCACCCGGCTCATTAACATAGCGTCCATACTGAGCATGAATGGGACCGGGATGACGGTACATGCCTTCCTCGCGGAAATCGGGGATGAACTTTCTCATGATATCCAGAAGGTCATGCTGCAGATACTCAATGCCGAAAGCGTCAACATCATGGGAAGTTTCCTGAATCATGACGGAGCACGTAGTGTGATGAGAAACAACAGCGCAGGTGCCGTTCTTTATACCGGAGGCTTCCACAATGGCAACAACTTCCTTGGAAATGTCGTGGAAGGTGGGAATCCAACCTCTGGACTGAACCTGAATCTCTTTCTGAACAACTTTGAATTCCATTTTTTCTTTCCTTTCAAAAACAAAAAAATAATTAACAGCAGAAGGTTTTAAAGAATTCTGCAGGTAAACGAATAAATAAGCGGAATAATGACAACAGCCATAATACTGGAGAATACGACCATGTTTACGCCCGTCTGTGTACTCTCTCCGTTTGCAGCGGGGAAGAGAACCGCATACATTCCGCAGGGGCAGCTGAAGGACAGTGCCGTAAGAATAATCGCCATGTCCGGCGCCTTCAATGCCTTCATCATAAGAATCATGAGGATTGGAAGAAGAATCATACGCCAGAGCGTAAAAATCAAGGTGCGCATTGACGGCAGGATTTCACCCATGTGGTAGTCGGCAACAAACATGCCCACCGCGAAAAGCGCCATGGGTACATACCCGTCCCCCAAAAGCGCAATATTTTCCATCACGATTCCGGGGATAAAGCGGACGGAGTTGGTAAGACCCAGCAAGGCGCCGATCACAAGTGCAAGGGTATTGGGATTTACCAGCTTCTTCAGGATGTATCCAACCGATTTGTGATGCGGCCCCGTCTTGAATTGCAGAATTCCCCAGGTGTAGGTGAGAATCGTTGCTGCAATATTGAAGAGGCTTCCGACGAAGTAACCTTCTGTTCCGTAGAGAGCAAGCAGAAGCGGCGTTCGGAAGGTACCGGTATTCGGCATACCGAGAGCATAACGGTAGACGCCTCTCTGGCTTGGCTCCTTTGAAAAGAGCGGCGTCATAATATGAGCCAGAAATACTGCGACTCCGAAAATGAGAGCTCCGTACAGAATATAGCTGGAACTGCCTCTGAGCTTTTCCGGCGTACACTGCTGGGAAAAGGTGTAAATCGTGAGCATAGGATTGAACAAATCTATCGCGAGCTTGGAAACGACATCACCGCCGGATTTTGGCAGAATGTGCGCCTTGTTGAACAGATACCCTACCGCAACAAACATGAAGATGCGGATCGTCTGCAAAAGTGTGACTGTGAACGTACTGGACATGTCGCTGGAAACCTGATTTCCGATGTATTCCCGGAGAAACCCGGTAAAGATTATTTGGCGAGATCTTCCTTGGCTTTTGCAACTGCGGCGACCATCTCGTCGAGAAGTTCGTCCGGTCTGTCTGATTTAATGATTCCGGAAGCAGCGCCTGCGGCGTCAGAACCCGCCATAATGAAGTCATAGATATCCTGTGCAGTGGAAATACCGGCGGCAATCTCGGTAATGATTCCGCTGTCTATTGACTTGACGGCTTTTACAACAGCGTTTACATACTTCATATCCGGAGCAGTGCCGGAGCCAATCAGCTCTGACGGTTCCGGGTTCATGATGTCCGGGTGGAGGTTGGCAATAGCCATTGCTTCGTCGGTAGAGTCAGCACAGACAAAGGATTTAATCCCGACTTCACGGCATCTGTCAATGGCGCCCTTGATATCGCACAGTGCCATAGGACGTTCGCAGTGATTGATGCAGGCTCCCCAGGCTCCGGCAGCTTTGAGCGCTTCCGGAATGATTTTTCCCATACCGCGGCCCGGCTTCCAGTTATCTACCGTCTGAGCAATCACAAAAAGATGCGGACACTCTCTGGCGATATCTTTCATATTGAGAAATGAAGAAATAAACAGTACATCGACGTCATACTTGACGGAAACGGCTTCACATTTTCTGGCAAATTCCATCTCGTCTTCACCGTAAAGATAGCATTTCACGCCGGTTTCAAAATAAGGTACTCTAAGTTCTTTCATAAGATACTCCTAATTATTCAGTTTCGTTATCTTCCGCTTCGTCATTGGGAAAAGCAAGCCTCTGCTCCTCCGGAACGTATTCATAAAACACTTTCAGGAAGAAAAAGGATTTCCAGTACTCCATGAGGGGAAGCAGGAAAAACACCCAAATCCAGCCGTAATAAATGAAGTTGCCGATTCCGACCAGCATAATCACGAACACCGGCAGCATGCTGATTGCCAGCACCGGAACGGTTTTCCGGATAAAACTCAAAGACAGCATAAGGGCATTTTTCAGCGTACCGCCGACGGAGTTCTCAAAAAATGCGGTGAGCGGAAAAGTATACAGGAATACTATCATCCAAAGTATTACGGCAAGAAAGATTATCGTAATCACCGCCATAGAACTGATGCCGGTGAAAAAATACAGAGACAATACGACTGCCGGCAGAATCAGCAGAATCAGCCAAAGCAGGGTACTCTTGCCGAATTCCTTGAAAAAGGTCCGAAAAAACAGCACAACGCCGGCAGGTTTTCCTTCCCGAATATTGAACATCATCCGGGACATAGCGGTAAAGGAGGCTCCGGCAGTGATGATCGGTATCATCGTAACAAGCCACACCAGCCCGACAAGAAGTATTGTACAGTACTTGTCAAGCCACTGATAAACCCGCGTTTCTGTGCTGAAAAAGCGCATTTATTATTCTCCGATTACCATGACCTGAATTGTGCGGGTACGGCCGCGGGTCTGATCCCAGTCGATAAAGTGAATTCTTCCGAATTCGCCCAGATCTGCTTCGCCGTTTTCAATTACGATGGTAACATTGCGTCCGATTATTGAGGAACGCAGATGCGCATCTGTATTGTGGCATCCGAAATTATCCTCACCGTGCTCCTCGGCAAAAACAAGAGCTTCCTTGCCGGGATGAAGGTACATTCCTTCTGTGCGGCAGGTGGGAATCCATTCTTCAAAACAATTGACAAGATCCTGCTGGAGGGTCTCAAGGCCCGTCATAGACATGTCAAAGGCACATTCCTGCGTGATAACCGAACAGGTGGTATGATGGGAATACACAACTACAATGCCATCCTTCACACCGGTCTTTGCTACGATTTCCTTCACCTGATCGGTAACATCGTGAAAAGATACCGCCCTGTGTCGGGATTCAACTTTAAAGCTTTCTCTGTAGACCATATCAGTTCTCCTCAGTAAAAATAAAAATTCTTAAAATTCAATTAAAAAGATTGCGCAGCAGCTGTCTCATAATCCGGAAACGAGGCTCGACGGAATCAACTTCCATATATTCATCAACAGTATGCAGTTTTCCGCCGCACGGACCGCAGCCGTCCAGCACACCTGTTCCAAAGGCGGAAAACCAGTTGCCGTCGCTCATGCCACCGGTTGTAATCCAGGTGGTATCAACACCGGTCTCTTTCCCGGCTTCATCGAGAGCGGAGAAGAGCTTCTTTGAATTTTCCGTCATGTACATGGGCGGGCGCCCCACTCCCAGCCGGGAGATTTCGATACGACATCGCGGGTCAAAAGGAGTATCTGTCTTTTGAAGTATCTCTTCCATTTTGTCAATTTCATTCGGGTCGAGATACAGCAGCCGCATCGTCAGCTCCGCCAGATCCGGTACCTGACCGTTGTTCAGGCCACCGTGAAATTCCGCAATATTCACCGTCGTCCCTGTCTGTTCGGAAATAATTGAGGTGAACTCCGGAATCCACTTTGCCAGCTCCACAATTGCATTCGCTCCGCTGAAAAAGTCTACGCCCGAATGCGCACCTTTGCCGTGAACGGTGACCTTGTACTTCTCGCCACCCTTTCGAACACCGACAAATTCCCGCCCGGCCCGGCCCGGCTCAAATACCATGCAGTACTGCGTGCGCCCGGCGAATTCTTTCATGAACATGTGAGAATACAGAGAACCCGGCTCCTCGTCGGAATTCATAATGACCGCAAAGGAAAAATTAATCTCGTTCGCATTGTGCATTTCCCGGAGCAGATAGTATTCCAGAAGACATCCGCCCTTGCAGTCTACAACGCCGGGGCCGTGGGCAATATTGTTTTCGTCAACCGTCAGCGGCCAGCCTGCTACGGTCTCACTGTCAAATACTGTATCCATGTGAGAAACAAACACGGTATCAAGATGTCCATTCTCAGCATCCTCTAAATTTGAAACAATCAAAAGAGGTGCTTCATCATGGCCATCAAACGTTTTCTCAACACAGAAGAAGCCGAGAGCTTCATACCGGGGTCTGAACCAGTCAATTACCTTTCGGATCCCTTCGCGGTTGCCTCTCCCGGAATCGAATGAACACAGTTCCGCAAGATCACGGACAAATTCGTCAGTATTAAACATGATTCAGCCTCGTTTACAGGTTCCTGATAAAGGACTCTATCTCACCCATTCCGTCAAGAATACCGATTTCCAGATGATTCCGGACCTCACTGTATGCGGGAAGAACGGCAATTTTTCCGGCTTTTTTACATTCGTCCCTGTTCAGACCGAACGTATTCGCGGGTTCTATTGCCAGAACGTAATCATGAGATTTCATATTCTTCCACTCAAGAAAGTTCGGAAGATTCCGGGTATCCCACGCAATATAGGCGCCAAGCTCCAGCTCCGGATTGTAAATCACGCCAGCGGCTTCCGGTCCTAAATCCGTGTGGAGATAGAGTTCTTCCCCTCTGCCGTCAACAGGCGCCATCATATGTGTGCTGTCGTTGGAGATATCATTCTGGGGAATCTGTTTGCAGGACGTTGTTTTGACAATAGAGTTCTCAGAAAGCAACGGATAACCGAAATTCGTATGATACAAAATTTCGTAGGGCTCGTCGGTATCGTCAAAGTTGGTAATGATATCGTCGATGGTAAGCTTCTTTGCATTCAGGGAAGTTTCCACGGTACGACGGATCGACAAATGCCGGGTGTACATTTTGGTCATATGCACCTCACCGGTTGCGCGCAGAATATAGTCTTCACCGTCCCAGAAGGTCTCCGTTCCGAAATTTGAGGCAGGGACATGAGAAATACGGCCGTGCGTCGGGAAATTTCCGCCATCGTGGGATTCGCCGCCCACATTGTCAAGCCCGCAGGTGACCAGCAATCCGCCCGGCCACTGCTCGGCAAATTCTCCATCGCCCGGGTCGTATGCCAAGGGAGAGGTAAGACCGTTCTGCGAGTGGAAGGCAATATTGATCCCTTTGTATGAAAAGTCATAGATATCCATGCATCTGTCGGGAACTAAAGAAAAACGCAGTCCCGCAAGGTTGTAGAACTCCGCCGTTTGAATTCCTTCAGCTCTTCCCCGAAGAATCCGGGCTTCTCTGATACCGGCAACCTGGTCAATATTCCCAAGCTTTTTCAGAAGATTAATATCCATAGTATCTCCTATTTTCAATTTCACGTTATAAACTGCCCCGCGAAACGACTGCACAAAGTCTCCCCGCAGGGCAGTAATTCAGGTACAAGAGGAATCGGTATTCCGATTATTTAATTTCAAATACCTCAAAGCCCATCATTTCACCGAAGGCTTTGATTTCCTCAATATCAACGTCATATACAAGAGCAGAGTGATGCGTTCCGCCGGCAAGCGAATACTCCTTCAGGAATTGAGGAAGCGGCTTGCAGGGCTTCATCCAACCCTGTGTGGAGTTGGCGTACATGCTGTTGTAGCGTGCTTCGTCAAGAAGTTCCACCTTCGTGCATACCAGATTATAGCTTCCGTTGCCCATAGGCGCAAGGTTGACAAGCACAGCGTCTCCCTTTCTGTAGGTGCCGTATTCTGCAACAGTATCTCCGCAGGAATTGTACTCAAACGGGCAGTCAATAACCGTCGGCTTCACGCCGGTGATGTTGGGGTTGGACTCACCCATGTGTGAGAAGATAATTACATCCTTCTCCCAGTCAGGGCAGAACATTTCCGTGAACGTGGTATCGGGATAAACCTTGAGCAATGCGCCTACGAGGCCGGCAGTGAGAACGTCTCCTTCACCGGCATAGCCCATACCGCGTTCCATAATCTTGCAGCATTCAACGAAAGGCATCTTCGGAAGTCCGCAGATATCGAGAGTCAGGAAGTTTATGGAAGCAGAGCCAATCTTTTCTTCTTCCATCCACTTTCTCACGGCGAGGCCGGATTTCGTAGAGGCAAAGTAATTTTCTTTGTTTTCAACTTCAACATTGTAGTACTTGCTGTCGTATTCGATTTCGGCTTCGACTTCTTCATCGGTAACCTTGGCGAGATACTTTTCCACAGCGGCTTTATCCATGTACTTGACAGTGCAGCCGATGTCCTTTTTGTAGTCTTCATCAGATACCAGGAAGTCTCCCATTCCGACAAAGGAACCGCCGACGGAACCGACCGTCATATTCTCATAGGCCTTCTTGACCGCAGCAGCCCGGCACATACCGACCACTTCAGAAAGAACCTCGGAATGATAGGGGTGTCCGGCGCAGATGAAATACGGCTTCTTGTTCCTTCTGAGCAGGTTGCACATATCCTGGACACCGTGAATGCCGTGGTTGGGGCCGATTTTCCCTTCAAAGCCCTGATCCTTGAGCAGATTGTATCCGAGTGTGGTGTCGAAAACGATGAGAGGCGCCTTGATGCTGAGAAGAGCATCAATGGATTCCAAAGAAGGAGAATACGCAAGATGCTGTGTAATAACGGCAGTCACATCTTCCTTGTTGAACATCTCTGCAGCGGCATCAAATTCAGGCTTGATTCGGCAAACGTCCGCCTTGACAACATCAATTCCTTCGGATTCCAGCATAGAAATGATGGAGTCCATGAATTTTTCCATCGGTGCACGGTAAGACGGGCCGTTTGCATCATCATAGAGCTTGATATAAAGCGGCAGATATCCGACTTTGATTCTTTCGGGCTTTCTTGAATTTCTTCTAGGCATAGGTCAGTTCCCCCTTAAAAAATAAACGGTTTTGAGAAAATGTCCTTCGAGGCTCCATCAATGAGTTCAAAGGCGTTATTAAACATGATGTCTTCCAGATCTTCCCTGCTCAGGCCCAGCTTGGTCCAGACACGCTTGAGGGAAAGAAGCTCCTCATAGGCAAAGAACGTAATCTTCTCAGCTTCTTCCTTGGAAACTTCACGCATATGAGAGTCTCCGGATACATCTCCGTACAGACCCTTTTCTACCAGATTGATATAGGTTCCGTTCTCTTCAATCCGGTGAGTTCTCATTCGGAGAATCGGCATATCAGTCCCGAACATGGCATTTTTGGGGCCGGCGTGTTTGAGGAGTTCTTCAATTGCATAGTCGCAGCAGTTCGCACAGAAGTCATACTTCAGTCCGGGCACCTGATCCAGCCTTGTAAAGGCGTCACCGATATCGTCATGAGTATATGCACGGCCGATGTGTGCTACGATGAAGCGAATATTGGGCCATTTTTCTTTAATCATGGCAATCTGCTCGTAATTGACCCGATCCTTCAGACGGGTAGATCTGGGGATGTGGCACATAACGATTCCGCCGATGTCATTCATCAGTTCCAGCTGGTGAGGCGGGAAAAAGTCGAGAATCCGGATTTCATCATCAGGAATATATTTCGGAGCAAAATCCAGATAACTCTTGAGTCCTAAAAAACCGCCGGAAATAATCTTGGCATAAATCTGCTCTCTGGTCTCTTCCGGGTGAGAGTAGTACAGTGCGGGAAAACCGGATTTCGCCGAGGACTGGGAAACGTAGGCATTATTGGCGGCAGATGCTCCGCCGGACGTGAACATAAGGGATTTGACCTTCTTGCCGGGGAACATGATTTCGTAGGTTTCCTGTAAATCTTCAATGGAGTCGTCAAGCGCTACCATGGAAGGCCAAGAGACGGTGAAATGCTTCGGTCCGTCTTTCGGCTTGTCTTTGAGGGAATCAAGCCATACGTGGGTATGTATGTCTATGATATTTTCGGGAAGCCAGTCTTTCAGTTCTGTTTCCCATATGAACTTGTCATAATCCGTCAGATTGAAAAGTGCCATGGTATAAACCTTCTTTCATTCTATCGCCCGGGCCTGCAGACCCGGGCGTAATTGACAAATATTGAATCAGCCCTTTACAGCACCGGCCGTAAGTCCCTTGATGAAGTTTTTCTGCAGGAAGAGGAAGAGAATGACCATCGGCAGAGATGCCAAAATGATTCCGGCAAAAGCATAACCGTATTCCGTACCTCTTTCATAGAAAAACTTGTAGAGTCCGACCATAAGGGTGGGGGTGTTAACCTGGTTAACAAGGGAAGCTGTGCAGAGATAGTCATTCCAGATTCCAACGCCTGCACGGATGCAGCAGGTGGAGATGACTGGCGTGAGCAGCGGGATGAAAACCTTGCGGTAAGTCTTAAACATTGTGCAGCCATCAATATAGGCGGCTTCTTCAAGATCTTTCGGTATCCCTTCCATAAATCCGACAAACAGGAACGTTGAGAACGGAAGGTTCCAGGCAACCTGAATGACGATAACAGAAGTCAGAGAGCCATAAAGGCCGATGGAAACGGATTGCTTGACCAGCGGAATCAGACAGCCGATGAAAGGAATGACCATCAGAGCAACAAGCGTCGAATAGAAGACCGTAAATGACTTTCTCTTCACTCTGGCAATGGCGAAGCCCGCCAGAGAACCCAGAACGACAATCAGCAGCAGGCTCACGCCGGTAATGATGGCCGTATCCAGCAGGGATTTCGGAAAATGAATCCGGTTCCACACATAGGCGAAGTTTTTCAGTCCGATTTCAAAATTCGGTGTCAACGGATGGTGCACAATGTCAGATCTCGTTTTAAAGGCACCGATCAGGAAGTAATACACCGGCATCAGAATGATGACCGTTAATACAGCGAACAGAATCTCACCGATGACTGTTTTAAATGCTTTTTTCTTCTTGTTCATCAGTATATATCCTCCCTGTTCCGCATATATATCAGCTCAATCAGAGATATTACCGCAATGATAACAATCAGCACAACGGAAAGTGCTGCGCCTCTTCCTCCCATTCCCGGATGCCCCGCATAATCAAAACCGAGAGAATAAATCTCCTTGGTAATCAGCGTTGATTTGTAGCCGGGGCCGCCATTGGATACATTGAGCGGCAGCTCGTACATTTTGAATGCTGCAATGGAGGTTGTGAGCACGTTAATGGTTACGGAAGGTGCCATCAAAGGCCAGGTAATGTGCAGAAGCTGCTGGCCCGGCGTTGCTCCGTCAATCTCTGCGGCTTCATACAATGAACTGTCTATCGACTGCAGGCCGGCCAGGAAGATTACGACGCACATTCCAATGGAGGCCCATACACAGGCCACGACGACGGCATAAATCGTAAACTGAGGTGACTCGAGCCAATTCACACCTCTTCTTGCTCCCGTAATGGACGTAATGATGGTGTTCAGAACACCGTTGTTGTAGTTGTACATGATTCTCCAGAGAATACCGACAACTGTACCGGAAAGGAGGCAGGGGAAGAACCAGAGAGCCCGCATCAGGCCTCGATTGATTCTCCAGGGGCCCTTTTTATCGAGAATGAGCGCAACCAGGAACGAGACAACAATCGTCAGAATTGTGACGCACACGGAAAAGATAATCGTGGCCTTGCACATGTCCCAAAAGCCTTCAATATCCGTAAGGTTGCGATAGTTTTCGATACCTATGAAATTATAGGCCTTGGATACGCCGTTCCAATCTGTGAAAGACAGAATAACGACACGAATCAGCGGCCAAATGACAAAGAACGCGACAAACAAAAGCACGGGGAGCAGAAAGATTGCTCCTGTAACGGTGCGTTGGCGTTCAAATTTGGAGGTCTTTTTTTTCATAATATCTCCCAGAAATGATTGGATTTCCAAAGGAACAGGAGGAAAAAAGATTCAAGAAAAACAGAAGGAGAGAGGGGCAGTCCTCCCTCCTCTGATTGCTTAGAGGTTTAAAAGAAGATTAAAGATTAACCCTTAACGTTCTTTGCCCAAATGTCGTTGATGGTAGCAACAGCAGTTGCTGCATCAGTGCTGCCAATGAAGCACTCATTGATAGCCGTGGTGGTATCCTCGTTGGTGGAACCGCCGCAGTTGTTGAAGGACATGGAGAAAGGTACGCAGCTCTGGGTTGCCGTGGAGAATGCCAGAACAGCAGGAGCAAGCACTACGAGAGAGCTGTCCATGTTGTCAAGTACGGGCAGAGTGCCGCGGGCATTCTGGATGAAGTGGAAGTTTTCGGGTTTGAAGATCCACTCGAAGAAGAGATCTCTGGCCTCTTCAAGGGCAGGATCGGAAACAACAGACATACCGAATGCAGACTCAGGAGAAGCTGCGATGTAGGTCTTGCCGCCAGCATTTGCGAACGGAGGCGGTACCATAACGGCATCATCAGCATTGCCGGTTGCTTCTGCAATACCGGCAGTGATGTTGTTGGAGGTCCAGTTACCGGCAATAGCAATTGCGCAGTTACCGTCGGTCATAGTAGCCGTAACATCATCTTCAGAGGAAGTGGAAGCACCGGGAGCGATGAAGGGAGCGATCTGAGCCATCTTGGTTGCGATTCCGGGATACTTGGAGAGGTCCAGAGTACCCTGGCGGAGGTTGGTCTCATAGAAGCCTTCGCCCTCAGCTTCGATAACTTCGGTAGCAGCGATGGTTTCGAAAATCATCCAGGTGGTGGTCGTCTTTGCGCCGGCGTAAGTGATTACGTCATATCCGGCAGCCTGAACCTTTTCGCAGCATGCAATGAACTCATCCCAGTTGGTGGGAACAGCCTCAACGCCGGCTTCCTTAAGGATAGCCATGTTGAAGTAGCATGCATCGTATGCAGCGCCCTGTGTCAGACCAAAGAGGCATCCGTCATAGGTGTATGCATCTTTGTAGGACTGAGGAATGTGGGAAGCAGCTTCGGTGCCGGAGAGGTCAACGAGCTTGCCTTCTTTAATGAGGGCATAGTAAACGTCACCGTTATCCGTCTGCATAACAGGGGGCAGGTCATCAGCGGCAGCCTTGGTGGAATGGAATTCCGTCTTGCTTTCGCCAGTGCCGACATCTTCCAGCGTGATCCAGGGATACTCAGCCTCAAACTTGGGCTTAATATCATCAATCCAGGAATCGAGGAAGTCGGACTCAACGATGGAAACCTGCAGGGTAACCGGTGCATGCTCATCAGCTGCAGGAGCTGCTTCAGCTGCAGGAGCTGCTTCGGCTGCAGGAGCTGCATCTGCGGCAGGTGCTGCTGCGGGTGCTGCCTGCTGACCGCAAGCTGCCAGAGCAAAGATCATGACAACCGCGAGTGCAAGTGCGAGAAATTTTTTCATAATTTTCCTCCTAAAAAATCGGTCTGAAAGGCCGGATCCGGCTTTTTATAAGCCGTATATTTTGCTGAGCAAAACTGCCTTGCTCTTATGCACTTCATAAAGTTCGGAATAAATCCGCGATCTTTCGGGGTCCGGATTCACAACATGACCGGCCACGGAAAGAAGGCTGCAGGCCTCATCCAGGTCTCTGAACAGACCGGAGCCCGTACCGGCAAGTGCTGCCGCTCCAACGCAGGAGAGATCGGCAAGCTCCGGAACCCTGACGGGAAGCCCGGTAACATCGGAAAGAATCTGGCACCAAACGGCGCTCTTGGCAGCGCCTCCGGCAAGCTTCAGCCCTTCTTCCGGGGAAGGTTTGCTCTTAAAGTATTCCATCATCCAGCGAATTTGGAAGCAGACGCCTTCCATGACAGCCCGCATCATGTCAAAGCGGTCGTGGGACAGATCCAACCCGATAAAAGAAGCCTTGGAAAATGCCTTGCGGTCCTGCGCGTAGCCGGAGAATGGATAGAAGAACAGCCCGTCCTCCGCCGCTTTGCGTTTGGAAACCTCGGCATTGACTGTATCATAGTCAATCAGGTCACCCTCTTTGGAAAGGGAGACATATTTTCGCATCCAATCCAGGCATACGCCGCCGGAAGAAAGCGACCAGCAGGAACCCCAAAGTCCCGGCGTAGCCGACTGAGACTGCGCGATGCCGGAATCAAAATTTGATGACTCGGAAAGAGCGGTAACCACCCAGCATGTACCGGAGCCTATGACGATATCTCCGTCATGCGTACATCCGGCCCCCAGAGCGACCGCGTACTGGTCATGTGCCCCGGCTACCAGAACGCAATCTGTGGAAAGGCCGAGTTCAGCCGAAGCCCTTTCCGTCAGATGACCGATTACGTCCCCCGTATGCACAATGGCCGGGAGTCTGTCCTTCGTAATATTCATGAAAGACAGAAGATCTTCATCGTAATCTCCTGTGCGCACATTACCGGTCTGGTTGATTCCTATGTCGGAAATGTCGATTGCGGGAATACCGGTCATTTTATAGGAAATATAATCCGGCACGGACATGAACATGGCTGTTTTTTCAAAAAGCTCAGGGGCATTATCCCGCATTTCACGAATTTCAAGCGCCAACAGGCCGTTTCCCAGGGACCAGCCCGTTTTCTCATACATGGTATGCGCCTCACCGACTTCGTCAAGGTATTCCTGACGCTGCACTGCACAGCGGGCATCATTCCACACACGTGCATTGGCAATCGGTTCAAAGTCCTCCCCGACGGGAACGAGGGTTCCTCCCTGCAGAGAGAGGGAAATGCCGACTACATCACTTCCTTCAATGCCGGCAGAAGAAACCACTTCCCGAACCGTGCAGACAACGGCATTCCACCAGTCTTCCGCACGCTGTTCCGAAACTCCGACCCGGGGGGTGATTAAATCGTATCCTTTATACGCCTGCCCGACATAACTCCCTTTTTCCGAGAACAGCAACGATTTTGTGCCGGTCGTGCCGACGTCAATTCCCAAAACATAATGCATATAACTTATACCTTTAATTTTCAATACTGAGAGAATAACACATTTCCCTTATACAAACAACAAGAAATCACAAATATAAAACAAAATCACATGTCAATGATTTTGTTCAAAAACAACAAAGAATCCCTGCCAAATTATGTAAAGCAGAGATTCTTTTGGTTGATTTGCCAAAAAAATATCAATTCACTTTGGTATGCTTAAACTTCGCATAGCTCGAAGGAGACATGCCGGTACTTTTTGTAAAACGGTTTGAGAAATACTGGGGAGAAGAAAAGCCAAGATACTCGGAAATTTCTGAGATACTCATTTCCGATTCAATGAGCAGGTTTCTGGCGCGAATCAGCTTCACCCGATTGATTGCCTCATTGATTCCGCTGCCGGTTTCCTTTTTATAGATTACTGAAATTCTGGATCTTGAATAATCGAAATGCTTTGCCACTTTATCAACCGTCAAATCTTCCCGGTAGTGTTCTTCTATATACCGGTTTACCTGGTCAGCAATATATGCAGTGGCATTTTCAGCAATTGTCCGGGATTTTTCTTCGTGGGAAATATTGCTTACTCTTTCCTGATTCTCCGTTGCTACACGCGTTGCCAACAGGAGAAGAATTTCCAGGTAGTTCAGCGCCAGCTGCTCCATTCCGAAGGGAGAATCCTGAGTATGAACCAAGGTATAGATATTCCTGTTTCCAATCATGTCAAGATAACCTTCAGAAACTGCAGAGAAAAGACGTTCCACCATTTCCCGATCATCTTCGGAGAATTGAACAAACTTTTTTTCCAGAAAAGAAAAATCATCATTGGAAGCAAAAGCAATGTATATTATTTTTGCAGATTCCGTTTCGCTCTGTGAATCGTGCATTGTATCTTTAGGAATGAGGACACAGCTTCCGCTGTTCATATCCGTCCATATACCGTCAATCTGAACTACCATATGCCCGTCGCTGATATATATCAGTTCATAGGCGTTCTTATGACTGTGGACAACATTCCGATGGAAGCCAATCGACACGTCCACGGCGACAATCTCCTCGACTGTGATTTTTTTATTCCGGATATGGATACCGTGGGTATTCTCCATGCGTTCTTCCTATCTTATCCCGCAGCGGACAGTATTATCAATCAAGAACCACTTTCTGGAGATCTGCACCAGATGCCATCAGACGCTGATATACAAGGCCCGCACATGCAACATCCAGCATTCCGGTGCCGATCAGCTGGCAATAGATTCTGTCCTCGGGATTCCTGACAAACTTCTGCTTTCCGCAAAGGACATCCGGAATAAGGACATTGAAAGAATCTGCCGTAATTTCGCCCATTTCAGCGAGTTCCTTGACATTTCCGCGGTGCAGAGACTGCCCAACCTGATCTACGGCAATCAGATCTGCTTTCCTGACAACATCGAAGGAAGTCTCGCGGAATGACCCCATGGTTATGACGAGAGCACCTTTTTTCACCCAGGGTTCTTCCACCAGATCTGCATTGGCATTTGTGACTGTGATGATAACATCTGCTCCGGTGCATCCTTCTTCATTGGTCTGGCAGATTTTAAATTCCCAGGGAGCATCGGGGAAACGGGAAACAAACCGTTCCGCACCCTCCCGGCTTCTGTTGCAAAGACGGACTTCTTTGACAGGATTAATTCTGCTGATGCAGAGGAGCGAGTAGTATGCCATGAGCCCGGTGCCAATAATAGTTATCACATCCGTAGAGGAAGCCAGCATTTTGACAGCAATTGCCGGCTGTGCTCCGGTACGCACATCATTGATGTAGTTTCCGCTGACCAGTGCTTTCAGCAAGCCTGTCTCAGAATCTGTGAGGAGAACGTTGGCAAGAATATAGCGCAGTCCCAGTTCTTTATTTCCATCATAACCTCCAACCACCTTAATTCCTGCTGTATCCAGAGGCCGGATATAGGCGGGCATAGAGTTATACCACCTGTGTTCGTCAATATTTGTGGTAATCTTGTTGGGCATTACCACATTGCCTTCTCCGTACCATTTCCAGGTATCTTCACAACACTTGATCGCCTCATCCACAGTAAGGACGCTTTTGACTGCTTCTTCGCCGATGACAACTGCTTCTGTGCTCATAAAAATAAATCCTCCCGTATGTATTATCGGGCGCTTCTTGCGCTCATTTTTTGTTAATGATATACTTCAACGGACAAAACTGCAACTGCAAGGAAAAGCCAATGGAGATTTCAGAAATCACAGAAAACAAAAAGCAATATCTGCCTCTGCTTCTTCTGGCGGACGAGCAGGAAAACATGATTGACCTCTATATCGATAGAGGTCGAATGTTCATACTTTCCGATGAAGGAGAAATCCACGCGGAATGTGTCGTGACAGATGAGGGAAATGGCATTCTGGAGATAAAAAATCTGGCAGTGCCTCCGGCCCTGCAGAAACAGGGATACGGCAAAACAATGGTTGATTTTTTAACCCGTGAATTCCGCGGATGTTTTTCCGTGCTGCAGGTCGGAACCGGTGACAGTCCGCTGACTGTTCCGTTTTATGAAAAATGCGGGTTTACCCGAAGCCATACGATAAAGGATTTCTTTACCGACAACTATGAGAAACCAATCTATGAATGCGGAGTCCGTCTGACGGACATGGTAGTTCTCCGGAAGCCTCTGTAATTATGCGTCAGAAGATATATTCGACGCCATGCTCCGGAATGATAAACTGTCCGTCAGGAACCAGTTTTTCGAAAAATTCCTTTGTTTTCTCCAAAGTGGGCAAATATTCTTTCGGATTCTTCCGGAGATCCATATGGTGAGGAATCACGATTTTTGCCCCTGTTGCTTCGGCAAACTGTGCCAGCTTTTCCGGATGTGAATCATTCCGTTGCAAAATCGCAATATCCGCATGAAGTCCGGAGAGCATATTGAATTGATCAACGGTGGGCATGCTGCCCCAAATGAGAATTTTTCTCCCGTCCGGAACCGTAAAAAGATAGTTCCTGTATTCCAGAGTCCCAACAGCATTCAGCTCTTCCATGCCCGGATACTCCAGATTCTCCGGTGCCCGAGAGAGCTTCTGCTGTATCTCGCTCATTGTGCCTTTCAAGTCGTTGTGATGACCAAACAGTGCTTTCACTTTTACCCAGCCGAAGTCCAGTTCAAGATTGGATTCCATGGGGTAGATATAGGAAGGATTTCTGTCCAGCCACTTCACAAGAGGCATGGCTGTAAGAGGACCGCACAGGATTGGTACATGCGGAAATCGTTCTGTCAGGACAGGAAAATCCGTAATATGATCATAGTGACCGTGGCTGAGAGTCATCAGGTCACATTTTTTTATGTTTTCCGCACTGCATGGAGAAAAAGCGTTGGCGGTGATATATGGATCCGTCACAATTTCTTTACCGTCAATATTGATTTCAAAGCAGGCGCAGGAAAGCCAGGTGATCCTGATTTCAGATGGATTCGCTGAATCTATTTTCAAATCTGCAGACATTGATTTTCTCCTGTCTTTCAAAGGGAAACCGTTGCTCCCGTGTCCGTATACTCTATCAGATTGACTTCTCTGCCGATGGAGTCCATGAATTCAAAATATGCTTCCTTGGAATTAAATACCGGCTGATAATCTCCGGCAATTTCCACAGCCCGTGCCGCCCCGTTTTCCAGAAGGGCGTGTAAAATGGCAAGCTGTCCCTTAACGGAATCAATGATTCCTTCCGGTCTGTCAATTTCATAATCGTCTCCGTGAGAATTTCCCTTTGAGGTGGAAATATGCGGGTGGACAATGGGCATTACCATGGCGAGTTCGCCCATATCCGTTGAGCCGGTACCCCAGCTGTCATCCCAGATGACATTTTCTTTCCCGAGAAGGTCACACATAACCTCGTACATGAGTTTTGACAGTTTGCTGTCGTTATGATACGGAGAAAAGCCGGCCACGTCGCTGCAGCTCACTTTGGCACCAATCGACAATGCCGAGCCGGCAAGCGCCCGGTTTACTTTTCGGTTTGCACCGACAATTGCATCCCAGTTTGAACCGCGGACATAGGTGCTCAGAACTGCTTTGGAAGGAATGATGTTGATTGCCTGTCCTCCCTCATTGATAATGGGATGAATTCTGACAAAATCCTTCTCCACAAAAGTTTCCCGAAGAGCATTGATTGCCTGGAGTCCCAAAGTTGCAGCATACAGCGCATTAATTCCTTTTTCCGGAGAGCCTGCGGCATGAGCAGCGACACCCGAATAGACGATTTCTTTGGAAATAACGCCGTTTGCGCCCTTGTCAATATTGAATTTGCTGTCAGTACGAGGCGTTGCGTGGAACATGTAGGCAATATCGACACCGTCCATAAAGCCGCGGTACATAAATTCCGCTTTGCCCACCATGTAATGAATGATTCCCTGCTCGACAAGGCCTTTTCGGAAATCCATCTCAACGAGTTCTTCCGCCGGTACTGCCATAATTCGGACAGAACCGTTCAAGCCGTCAAGCGCCCCGGGTTCTTTGAGTGCAAGGGCGATTCCGGCAATAGAAGCACACTGAATGTTATGACCGCAGGCATGAGCATTTCCGTTTACAGCCTGACAATGAGTCGGCAAAGGAAGTGCATCCATCTCGCCCAGAATCAAAACTTTTGGGCCGGGTCTTCCGGTGTCAATATCCGTATAGAAACCGGGGATATTTCCTGCCCTGGTAAGTGAGTATCCGGCAGCTTCAAATATACCTGAGAGATATGCATCGGTTTCCCACTCTTTATAGCCGGTCTCGGGATGTTCCCACACCCATTTTGAAACTTCAAGAATTTCATCTCTGTGTTTTTCCACAGAACGGCAAATAAACTCCAAATCCATCATCCATAACCTCTTCGTATTACTCGAACCGGCAACGGTTCTCATCACCCGTTGTCAGTAATTTCATTTTAGCTTTCCGGTTTTTGTTTGTCAATTCGTCCAGTCTTCCATATCCGTATCTTTGGTCGAAAACAGATTGATTGACGTTTATACGGGCCATTGTTTTTTTTTAAGTTTTTACTTATAATTAAGGAACCAACAATCAACAAAAGGAGCGCGAAATTATGCCCTATGTATATGTAGCTGAAAATGAGCTGCGAACATTTTGCAACGCAATTTTCGAAAAATACGGTTTTAGCCCTGAAGACAGTCAGGGCATCACGGATGTTCTGGTTACCGCCGACCTTTTCGGCATAGAATCGCACGGAGTTCAGCGACTTGTGAGATATGCGGGGGCCATCGACGAGGGGGCCGTTGACCCAAAAGCACCGGTCATCACCGTTTATGAGACACCTGTGTCAGCTGTATGGAAAGCAGACAGAACAATGGGACAGCCGGTAGCAAGAGCAGGGATGGAGAAGGCAATGGCAATGGCCAAGGAGCACGGCTTCGGTGCTGTTACCGTCAGTGGTTCCAACCATTACGGAATTGCCGGTTATTATACGAAAATGGCAGCGGAGCAAGATCTTCTCGGCATCTGCATGACCAATACGGAAGCTATTGCCATTCCAACCGGCGGTAAAAAAGCGATGCTCGGAACCAGTCCAATTGCATTGTGTATGCCTGCCGACCCGGTCCCTTTCTGGTTTGATTCGGCTACGACAGTTGTCACCAGAGGAAAGCTGGAAGTATACAACAAGATGGAAGAACCAATCCCCGACTGTTGGGCGGCAGATGAGAACGGAATAGGCTGTTCCGATGCTGCAAGAGTAATTCGGAACATAATCGGTAAGGCTGGCGGCGGCATATTCCCGCTGGGCGGAGAGACGACGCTCACCGGTTCACACAAAGGCTACGGACTCGGCATCATCGTGGAGCTGTTTACCTCCATCTTTTCGGGAGGAACAACCTCGCCTCACGTTGTCCACAGCGGCAATGCGGACACATCTTTCTGCTTTATGGCAATCGATTACGGCATGTTCGGCGACAAGGCAGAAATAAAGGCGAGAATGAGTACACTCCTCCAGGAGCTTCGCGACAGTCCAAAGGCCGACGGCGTGGACAGAATCTACACTCACGGCGAGAGAGCCTGGGCATCGGCAGAACGGCTGAAGAAAACCGGAATCCCTGTAAATATCAAGACGCTTGACGAAATGCGGGCCATTGCAGATAAGCTCTCAATTGTGGCAGAGGATTATTTGAAAAACATCAAAGTTTAACCTCTGTTTGAAAAAGTCAGATATGCCCTGTTTCTGTACTCCGGAGAGCCTTGCGTGCTTCCATGCATAAGGCTGTAATTTTTTCGAAATTGCCGGCTGCTATTTCATTCTTGGGGCATATCCAGCTTCCGCCCACCGCATGGACAAACGGAGATGCAGCAAATTCCGCCAGATTCTGCTGATTGACTCCGCCGGTAGGAATAAATTTAAGTCCCGGGAACGGACCGGACAGCGCTTTCAGCGCACTCAATCCGCCGTATACATTGGCAGGAAAGAACTTTAATACGTTCAATCCGTGCTTCTTTGCCATCATGATTTCCGTCGGTGTCACACAGCCCGGTGTAACGGTGATTCCGTTCTCCACGCACCATGTCACCGTCTCCTCATCATAACCGGGAGAAACAATAAACTGAGCACCGCACGCGACGGCCAGTTTGCACTGTTCAAGATTGATAACCGTTCCGGCACCTACAAGCATCTCAGGGCATTCTGCCGATACAGCACGTATAGAATCCGGTGCCGCGGCAGTGCGGAAGGTAATTTCCATGACATCTATTCCGCCGTCCAACATGGCTTTCGCTGCCGGAACCGCAAGTGCCGCATCATCCAAAACAACTACCGGCACAACGCCGCTTGCAGCTAATCTGTTTAATACGTCCATTTCTTTTTCTCCTCTTTTTCTAATCTCCAAAAGAAAATCGCCTGATCTGTCCTGGGGACAAATCAGGCGATTTTCCTGGCGCAGGGCGAGGGATTCGAACCCACGTGAGATTGCTCTCTAACGGTTTTCAAGACCGCCCCGTTATGACCGCTTCGGTAGCCCTGCATTAGCTAAATATTTATACCACAAGGCCGAAGATAATTCAAGCTTTCGCTCAGTCTTTGTTCTTTTTGGACAGGATGGACAGAATCCGAATAAACAGATTTGCAATGTCCAGATAAATATCCAGCGCACAGTCAACCGCGTTGTCAATCGTCTTGGCAAACTGCTGGGATCTGTAAACATCATACCCGATATACAGGCTGAACAGTCCTGCAGCGAACCAGTCGGTAATGTCCTGATTTACTCTGAAAATCAGCAGCAGAACTTCGCAGACGAGAAGGCCGATCAGGCAGCCGAAAAGGGCGCCACCCAATTTTTTGAACAATTCAGGGAATGCGACCGCTGCTCCGAGCATCCCGACGCAGATCAGTCCGGTGTAGACAAACGCCATGGCAACGACTTTCGAACCGACTCCGCCATACATGGCAACCAGCGTAGAAATGGCGAGGCCCAGCGGTACCGCCACCAGATTGTATCCCAGGAAGCTAACGATGGGATTGTGTGATTTCGCCGATAGAATGATCCCGGTAATTGCACAGATAAGATAGAGAATCAGAAATGCGCCCGGGCTGATGTAATTGTAGATGTCTCCCACGCGCATGCAGAGAATCACATTCAGAATGATACCGTAGAGAAGGACGCCGATGATTACGGCATTATACGCTCTGTCGGTCAAAAAACGGGCATCGGAATAATCAGCGTTCAGCCGTTCCATTCTGGCTTTTTTCCCGAGAGTCAGGGACGTCTCTCCCGCCGCAGCGAGAATCCTTCTGTTGTTCTCCGGGCTGGAATTGGAGCGGGCTCCGTCAAATCTGACAAAAACACCGCACTTTGGGCAAAGCTGCGTTTCATCGGCAATATTCGCGCCGCAATTCGGACACTTCATTTTCAGTTTCTCCTTCCTGATATATCGGGCATTCCGTCTATGGCAAGGGCTGCATTTTTAAAACATTTTTCCGAGGTAATATCTCTGATTGTCCAGACCGGATTTGGGTATTCCTCCGCTGCCGCAACATTCGGAAACTCGATTTCCAGATAGGCCAGGCCTTCCAGTTCTCCGTGGAAAACGTCAATCTCTTCATGCAGGCCGGACGGAAGTACATTTACAAATCTGTCCTTGACCACGGTGTTCCCCCGGACAAGCGGCAAGAGGTTTGCATACTCCTCTTCTGAAATCGGGAACTCATACTCTTCTCTTTCCAGATTCTGATTCCCCTTCTCCGGCTTCACCTTTACCGTCATAATGTACTTTTCTCCTCCGTTGATCTTCCGGATTCGAATGGTGGGAGAAAAGGAAATATACTGCTGTTCAATCCGCGTACACGGAAGGGTCTCCAGTGGGTAAGGAATATCATCCTTTACTATCAGCCATTTTCTTTCAATTTCCATGATTTCAGTATATAAGAATGTTTCCGGCATTGCAATGATTCAATATGAACAATTGCTATGCAGTTTATGAAAAATATGTTAAACTTGATCCGCAATGAAGGGAAGCAGGTGCGATTCCTGCGCAGGCACGCTGCCGTGATACGATTTATCATTTTCTTACCGAAGCCGCATTCGGGAACAGGCCATTGGGAAACTGAGAAGGCCGGAAATGCTCGTTCAGCCGAAAGACCTGAATTGCTGAAACCTGTGATACTGCGAGTGCCAATGTATCGCATCAGCAAAACAAAATACTGTTATTGAGAGGAAATAAGCATGAAGAAATCTGTGAAGACCCTGCTTGTGGTCCTCTGCATTGCACTGATTGCGGCAGCAGTGCTATTTGCAGCGGGTATTCTGAAGCAGAAAGAAGCCGGTTCGGCAGATGCGAAAGCATTCGATTTTATCGTTGTGGACGGTGCCGGGAACGGGGAATCGTTTCACATCGTCTCCAGCCGTCAGAAAGTCGGGGACGCTTTGATTGACGAAGGTCTCGTTGAGGGCGAGGAAGGTCCCTACGGCCTGTACGTCAAGTCTGTAAACGGAATTGTTGCCGACTACAATACAGACGGTACCTATTGGGCTTTTTACATCAATGGGGAAATGGCCATGTCCGGTGTCGATATGACCGAAATCGAAGACGGAGCCACATACTCTTTTAAGGTCGAAAAATGAAACTGACGCTGAAAGAAATGGCTGTATTTGCCGTTCTGGGTGCCATGATGTATGCTTCCAAGATCGTTTTGGACGTGCTTCCGAATATCCATCTGCTTGGAGTATTCATCTCTTCGATTACCATTGTCTACCGGCAGAAGGCGTTATGGCCCCTCTACATTTTTGTATTTCTTACCGGTCTGCTCAACGGATTTTCTCTCTGGTGGATTCCGTATCTTTACATCTGGACAGTGCTCTGGCTTGCAGTATTCCTGCTTCCTGATCACAGCGGTCCTCTGGTATATATGATCGTCTGCGGACTTCACGGCCTGTTATACGGAGTTTTATATGCCCCTGCTCAGGCTTTGATTTTCGGGCTGGATTTCAAAGGGATGCTCGCCTGGATTGCCGCCGGTTTCCCCTTTGATGCCATTCATGGCATAAGCAATTTTATTTGCGGAATGCTGATTGTCCCTCTGGCCAATGTCCTGAGAAGGCTGAACGGTCCCGCAGCCGGTTAATATTCGACGCCTGAACAAAAATGACTGTCAGAGAACTTCAATTTCTGTTAAGCGGAAGTTGGAGTTCTTTGCACATATAGACCTAAAAGGTCCGAAAGCGCAGGCTTAAACGGAGAAACTCTTTATTGGCTTAGTCCGGAACTTTGCATTAAAAGTCTGATGAGTAGATTGCGTTGTTGATATACGGAACATAATTTTTATGGTCCGCCGGCTTCGTTTGATGAACATAAACATAGAAGAGTTTCTCAACGGGGTCGATGTGCATCCAGGTTCCCAAAGCTCCGGACCAGCCCCATTCTCCGATATTTGACAAGGTTTCCGTATGCGGCTTAATCAACACACGAACTCCGCAGCCGTAGGAAAACGACTCTCCGGAACAGCACGGATCCCCGGAAGAATATTCTTTTTTCTGTTTTTCGTTAAGCCTTGGTGATGAAATAAACTCAATTGATTTTTTACTGAGAATTCTCTTATCCCCTACTGTGCCTCCCGCAGAAAGCATACTGACGAACTTGAAATAGTCACCCATGGTTGACATCAGGCCGCCTCCCCCCGATGCAAATGTACCGCTTTCAAAATCAAGACTTTCGTCTATGATGGGACATCCGAGCTTTTGCATCTTAACCAGTTCACCGCCCGCGGTTCTTTCATAACACCGGCAAAGATTTTCCTTTTCTATATCACGATAAGAAAAACCTGTACTGTTCATTCCCAATGGCTGAAAAATGTTTTTTGCGCAATATTGTTCATATTTTTCGCCGCTCCATATTTCAATCAGTGCACCTAAGATATCAAAAGAAATCCCGTAGCAATATCCCGTACCCGGCTCAAATACCAGCGGTAATGCAGCACATTCTTTTGCAAATCTGATTGTGTCCCACCGAACACCATTTTGTGCATCTGTCCTGCAGCGGTTTGCTAATTCCTCATATTTCCCGTAAGAATCACCATATGCCATACCTGAGGTCATCGTAAATAGATGCTTTATGAGTATTGGGTTTTCTGCTCTGCGAATTCCCTTCTCATCTTCAATAAACATACTTTCATATTCGGGAATATATCTGAACAAGGGGTCAGACAGTCTGAAGGCGTTTTTTTCAAACAACTGCATGGCTGCAACAACAGTTACTACCTTTGTCATTGAGTACATACGGTAAACAGTATCCGGATTAACAGGTCTGGTTTTCTCTTTATCTTCGAACCCGTCATAAGCTTCCAGAACAAGCTCTCCGTCTTTACCGATCATGATGGCATTCCCGGTGCAAAGATTCTCTTCGATAATCT
The DNA here is from genome assembly GCA_045616745.1 of Candidatus Limivicinus sp. GTDB lineage: Bacteria > Bacillota > Clostridia > Oscillospirales > Oscillospiraceae > Limivicinus. Next base: position 43,730 of record JAZLHH010000071.1, read on the forward strand.
TACGCAGCGCAGATTTTACATTTGTTTCAAGTTCTTTTGAATGATAATTATTCATTTTTCAAACCTTTATCCATATAGATTTACAGAAGCACCAGATGACAGGTCATAAGGTATTGGTTTCGCCGAATAATGCGTCCAGCTTTGCTTCAATCTCCATTGCGCATAAACTTCCGATACCCTTGACGTTACTTAATCCGCCCTCAGTTTTTGATACTGAAACAAGTTTATGAACAGTAGATATATTGGATCTCATCAAAGCATTATATGAGCGGCAGCTAAGGTCAAGTACTTGAATTGATGAATTAAAAATTTCTTCTCTCATTTAAACATTCAGATTTATTGATTGTTTTAAAAAACTAAAATCAGTATTTTCGATGCTATTACGACAAATACAAGCGCAATCGGATATGTTGCTGCATATGAAGCCGCAACTTCATCCGTACCTGCTGTCCGAATCAGTGCGCCTAGTGCCGGTGTGCTCGTCATTCCACCGGTAATAGACCCCAGACTGTTAAGTACATCCAATTTGAAGATCTTGGCAGCCACTAAGTAGCTGATACACATTGGAACAAGCGTCATTAATACACCATAGAAAAAGTAGCTGATCCTGATACTGTTGGTAAAGTTTATTCCTCCGGGAACTCCTGCCCCGATGAGAAACAGGACAAGGCCCAACTCGCGGAAGAAGTTTAATGTTGATTTCTGAATTCGCAAATCGATTTTCCCCAGATGGCCAAAATGGCCGACTATAAGACCTGCCAAAAGGCAGCCGCCGGAGTTGCCCAGCGAAAAGTTTATTCCCGGAATCTTTATGGCGCCAAGGATGCACCCCAGAGATGCTGTCAGAGCGAACGGGAAAAATGAAAGGGGTTCCATCTGCTTCAAGCTGTCACTGAGCGCATCAATTTTTACGTTGTCTGCAGCAATAAAGCGTTTCCTTTCAGCTTCAATATCTGTGTGGAGGATTTTGGGAACAATCTGAACAAAGAACACCACTCCAAGTACGCCGAAAAGATAGGCAATTCCATAACCTGCTGTGGCAAAATCCGGCTCGCTTGATATTTCTTTTGCAGCAGAAAGGCCAGGCGTACTTGTTAATGCGCCCGTCATCAGCCCTACTGCCATGGACGCATTCAGAGAACCGTCCAAAAGAATACATACGATTGTAACCAACACTCCGGAAGCAATGGTTATTGCCCCGATGGTAATATAGGACAGAAATGTCCGATTAAAACTGCGGAAAAACTTAGGGCCGGCAATCAGCCCTACAGAAGTTACAAACATAACCGTCCCAAGGCTGGAAATCAGACTATACTTCGCTTTAACAGACTCATCAAACAGAACCACTTCCGTTCCGCCTATCACAAAAGATGGAACAAAACTGGTAAAAATCCCAAATGCCAGAGCCACGACAAGAACGCCCGCTGTTCCCAGTGATATTCCCTTTACATCGACAACACCCAAGAGATATCCAAGTACCGTAATGGCAAATACAAAGAAAAAGAACGACAGTGCATTGACAGTTATATTACCTAAGTATTGCATGATATTTAACCTGTTACTTAAAAAAATAGTTTCTTATATTATTTATTATTTAACATTTGGACAAGTGCTTCAGAACTTGTACCCTTAGGACATTTATTCATACATTGAATCCGCCGGGAAGATTTATTGCCTCGATCCCGGCTGCCTTTACTATACCATCTGTTCCGGATGAAAGACCTCGTCAAACTGCTCCTCCGTCAGGAAACCCAGCGCAACGCAGGCATCCCTCAGAGACGTTCCGTCCCTGTACGCCTTTTTGGCGACCTTGGCAGCGTTCTCGTACCCGATATAGGGGTTCAGCGCCGTCACAAGCATCAGCGAATTATGCAGATTATCCGCCATTTTGGCCCTGTTCGCAGTTATTCCGACAGCACAGTTACTGTTGAATGCCGCGATTGATTCCGCCAGGAGTCTTGCGGACTGGAGAAAATTGTAGATGCACACGGGCATAAACACATTCAGCTCGAAGTTACCCTGTGAGGCTGCCATGCCGACAGCAACATCGTTTCCGATAACCTGCACAGCCACCATAGTGACCTGCTCGCACTGGGTAGGATTCACTTTTCCCGGCATAATCGACGAGCCGGGTTCGTTTTCCGGAATGGTTATCTCGCCCAGACCGTCTCTCGGGCCAGAAGCCAGCCAGCGGACATCGTTGGCGATTTTCATCATGTCGCAGGCCAGCGCTTTCAATGCGCCGTGTGCAAAAACCAGCTCATCCTTAGAGGTGAGCGCGTGGAATTTGTTCTCCGCAGTGGTAAATGCTTTCCCGGTCAGTTCAGAAATTGCTAGCGCAACGCCGGCGTCAAAGCCCTTTGGCGCATTCAATCCCGTCCCAACAGCCGTACCGCCGAGCGCAAGTTCCTTCAGGTTTTCCGCCGCCTGCTCCAGCATTCGGCAATCCCGCTCAAGGCTTGCGTGCCAGCCGGAGATCTCCTGGCTGAACTTAATCGGCGTGGCGTCCTGCAGATGCGTTCTGCCGGACTTGACAACGTCCGCATTTTCCTCTTCCAACCGGAAGAAGGTTCCGATCAGCTCTCGGACAGAGGGCAGGACGCGATCCTCCATGACAGTTACCGCTGCGATATGCATGGCGGTCGGGAAGGTGTCGTTGGACGACTGGGACATATTGACGTCATCATTCGGATGCAGGAGCTTTCGCCCCGCCAGTTCGTTGCCCCGGTTTGCGATGACCTCGTTACTGTTCATGTTGGACTGAGTACCTGAGCCGGTCTGCCAGACCACCAGCGGGAAATGTTCATTGAGTTTGCCGCTGATTACTTCATCGCAGGCAGCGCAGATAAATCTGCATTTCTCATCGGTCAGCTTATCAGGTTTCAGCCGGTTGTTGGCAATGGCCGCGGCTTTTTTCAGAATTCCGAAAGCATGAATAATCTCTTTCGGCATAGTCTCGATCCCGACGCCAATCGGGAAGTTTTGGCGTGATCGTTCTGTCTGGGCTGCCCAGTATTTGTCTGCCGGAACTTTCACTTCACCCATGGAGTCATGCTCAATACGGTATTCCATAATCTGTCTCCTGTCTATATTCCGTATTATTTCAGATTTCGTCCGTCCACACAGTTAAAATTTTACTTTATTGTCCTTCTGCAACTCTGCTTTTTGTGGGTTAATTATACCGCAGGTCACAAAATTCCGTATTTTCGGAGTGTATTGAGAACGCCGTCTTTTTCCACATCATCCGTTATTTCAAACTCTCCGTTCAGTAGCCTTCTGTCGGCATTTCCCATGGCGAAGCCTCTCCCGGCGCATCTGAGCATCTCGCAGTCATTGTCACCATCGCCAAAGGCAAAAACCTCACTCCAGCTTATTCCAAAGTGGCGGAGTACGAATTCAACACCGCAGCATTTCCCTGAGCCTGATGGAACAAGATCAACGGCGTAGGGATGCCAACGCGTAGCCGTGACCGAGGGAAGCATCTGTATGAAAGCTGTCTCTTCCTGATTGGGGACAAAAACCGTGAGCATTAGAATCTCTTCACCGAAAAAATGAGACAACTCGCGAAGCAACGGGACAGGCATGTTGATATCGCTTTGCGCTTTCTCGACAAACGGAGTGGCATAATTAATATAAGTGTCTTTTCTCTGAATAACGGCACACGGATACCCGGCGTGTTCAATCTGCCGAAGAAGCTGCTCCGCAAGTTCGGTGGTAAAAGGATTGATAAACAGGTCTTCTGTTTCCGTATAACAATATTGCCCGTTCAAACTCACTATGGCATCGAAACAAAGGCCGTCAATCATTTTAGTAGTCTGTAATTCATAAGGGGAACGTCCGGTTGCTGCGATCAATAATATCCCTTTTTCGCGCAATTTATGAAAAGCATCGGCGATTGCCGGTGAATAGGTTCCTGTACCGGGTGAAACAATTGTTCCGTCCAAATCAAAGACCAACGCTTTTACCATGGTCTTACTCCAATCATACAATAAAGAATCAGCATCTGTTCTCAATCCGCATTCCATAAAACCACTTGGGAGTCTTGCAAAATCTATTCGCAGTACTCCCAAGTTTTCTTTTCAATGAAATTTATCCGTACCTCTCCTGCAACCGACTCTTTGATATGACTCTTTATTTAATATAAGCCACTGGGCAATTTTTTCCCGCCGGCTGGAGCAGAATCTGTTCGGAAAATACTGTGACCTTTTCATTGACCCATCAGGAGAATGACCGCAGTTTCAGTTAAACTGGCATCATACCAGAGGATGGCAGCATCTTACGAGGTGACCTTCGCTTATCTGTTTGAGAGGAAGGTCGGGATTCTTGCATTCATCGGTAGCATAAGGACATCTTGATGCAAAACGGCACCCAGGTTTGGGATCGATGGGGCTGGTAACCTCACCGCGAATCAGTTCCTTTTTCATAGTTCTGCGGGAAACATCAGGAACAGGTACTGCCGCCAAAAGCGCTTTTGTGTACGGATGAACCGGATGTGAAAAGAGCTCTGTCTTTTCAGCCTGTTCCACAACCTGGCCCAGATACATGACGAGTAATTCCTGGGAAATATGCTTCACGACCGACATATCGTGGGTAATAAACATATAGGCGATTCCGCGCTGTTCCTGAATGTCCATCATCAGGTTCAGAATCTGCGCCTGAATGGAAACATC
>JAZLHH010000072.1:0-28793 GCA_045616745.1 Candidatus Limivicinus sp.
TCCGCTGTGGGTATTTTTATCCGCAAAATTATGAATCTTGAATGATGAATGATGAATTGAGGTAGGGCCACGGGCCCGGCTTTATTTGAATCATAATCAGTGATTTGCCCTGCAAATCATTCCACAATTCTTAATTCATAATTCAAAAAACGACTGTAAGGAGTTTTTATGGAAGTCAATCCCGATCGGCACTTCAGCGTTTACATGCATGTGTTCCCGGACAAGCGGATCTACGTCGGTTATACCGGAGCCGAACCCAAGCGGCGCTGGGAGAGTTACAACCACTGCAACAGAGAGATGCGGGCCATCGTCGACAGTGTTGGCTGGCACAACATTGAACATCGGGTCCTCTACTGCGGTCTTACTTATGAAGAAGCCTGTAAAAAGGAAGAGGAACTGATTGACGCCCTGTGCCTCACGGATCCCCGCTACGGTCTGAACAAAATCCGGGGCGGAGACAGTAAAAATGCACAGAGCCCGGAAAGAAAAAAGAATGTACAGCGAGGACATCGCTGCACCCCCGTTGTCTGCAAGGACACGGGGATTTTTTATGCCTCCATCCGGGAGGCCGCCCGGAAAATGGCATTGGATGATCGGCACATTCAGCATGTCTGCCAGGGAAATGCTCACCGGCACGGTGGCTACCGTTTCCGCTTTGCCACGGAGGCCGAGAAAGCAAAGTATGACAGCTTCGACATTGTCGAAGACCCGGAAGGAGGTGCAGTGTCATGAGCTATCACTTTTACGGTCCGGAGTCCATGGAACCGATTGAGGATGACTTCAATGAAGAAGAATACTTCGATGAAATGGTTGACCGGCTGGGTACAAGGGACGGTTCCGCTGTATCTGTTCCGCGCTGCGGAACATGATGTGCACTTCGTGCATGATGTTTGCTGCGCAAATGATGGCGTCGTCGCAAGCTCCACATCACGAAAAAAGTTCGCAGAGGAATTGGTTGTTAGTTCGGAGAAGGTTCGTAGAAAAGCCTCTGCCAACTGCAGCTTCTGCGAACTGACAATGGTTGCTTTGGTTTTGTTTATTTTTGCCCTCCGGGTCTGCCGGGCGGCGCGTCGTCGCAAGCTCCACATCACTCGCTTCCTCGGCAGGCTCAAAAGCTCGCCCGTTCCGCTGCTCCTCCTCTTCAAAACCAAAGTCGCATTTAGAATCGCTCGCTACACTCGCTGCTGCGTGGATGCTTTGCTTTGGTTTTGTTTTTTAATCAGAATTCCCGGAACGTCCGGGCGGCCGTTCCCTACCGTCCCTTCGGGTTCGCCGTGCCCTGCGGGTCTACATCTGATCCAAGGCGCCCCTTGTTGCAAGGTAGCGAAGCGGCCGAGCGGTATTGAATTGAATGCCGGTGGCATTCAAGACCCGCGAGGTGACCGAGCCGAAGCGAGACAGCTGGCGGCGCAGCCGTCTGAGGGGATAGGAAGACCGGAAAGCGGTACATCGGAACCGTCCCTTGCGTCCCTTGTACCTCGCTATTCCGCCTCGGCCGGCCAGGTCAACTTCCGCAGCGTGCAGAGCCTGGGCACAAGGAGCCTCTTTGCCCATATGATTATATTGAATTAAGGTCTCCGGGCGGCAGATTCCGCCCCTGATGATAAAAACTCCGGCGGGAATTCCGCCGGGGTTTTTAATGTTTATTTATTTCCGGAATTACTTGCCCATGTTCATCTGAGCGGCGACTTCGGCTGCAAAGTCTTCTTCCTTCTTTTCAATGCCTTCACCGGTCTGATAGCGGATGGCGTCTACGAAGGTAACTTTTCCGCCGAGAGCCTTGGCAGCGCTCTCGATGTACTTCTCTACGGACATGGAGGAATCCTTGACGAATTCCTGCTGAAGCAGGCAGTTCTCTTTGAAGAATGCATTGACCTTGCCGTCAATGATCTTGTCCTTCACCTGGTCAGGCTTGGAAGCCATCTTGGGATCCTGATCAATCAGAGATCTGGCAATCTTGCGTTCCTCAGCAATGACATCTTCCGTAACCTTGGATTTGTCCCAGAAGCGGGGATTCAGTGCTGCAATCTGCATGGCAACGTCCTTACCGATCTGCGTGGCATCGATATCGCCTTCCACAAGCAGGTTGACGAGAACACCGATTTTGCCGCCGGCGTGAACGTAAGCAACAGAGTTGCCGCCGTCATAGATGCTGAATCTGCGGATCTGCAGATTCTCACCGATGGACATGACCTTCTCGGGGAGCGTCTCGGAAACGGAGAGCTCGGATCCGGGGTACTTGCAGTTGAGGAGCTCCTCAACGTCTGCAGGCTTGTTGGCCATAACTGCCTTGCAGATATCCTTGACAAAAGAGGTGAACAGGTCGCTCTTTGCGCAGAAGTCCGTTTCGCAGTTGACTTCTACCATGGCGCCGACACCGCACTCGGGGCAGACAGCAGCATATGCCATGCCTTCGGCAGCAATGCGGCCAGCCTTCTTGGCGGCCTTTGCCAGGCCCTTTTCACGCAGCCATTCGACTGCCTTGTCCATATCGCCGTCGGTTTCCTGAAGTGCCTTTTTGCAGTCCATCATGCCGACGTTGGTCATCTCACGAAGAGTCTTAACATCCTGTGCAGAAAATGCCATAATTACTTCTCCTCCTCGGCTGCGGGAGCCTCTTCTACGACTTCGGCCTTCTTGGCTCTGGGCTTGCGTGCGGGCTTCTTCTCTTCTTCTACGATTTCAACTTCGATTTCGGGAGCTGCAGCAGGAGCTTCTTCTGCGGCTGCTACGACTTCTGCCATGGCATCTTCGCCCTGGTGTCCTTCCTGAACGGCATTGGCCATGCACTCGGCAATCAGCTTGATGGCGCGGATGGCGTCATCGTTGGCAGGAATGACATAGTCCACTTCGTCAGGATCGCAGTTGGTATCGACAATAGCTACGATGGGGATGTGCAGCTTGCGGGCTTCGGAAACAGCATTGTGCTCCTTGCGGGGGTCAACAAGGAACATGCCGCTGGGGAGCTTCTTCATGTCCTTGACACCGCCGAGGTACTTTTGCAGCTTTTCCATTTCGCCCAGATGCTTCATGACTTCGTTCTTCGGAAGCATATCAAAGGTGCCGGCTTCCTGCATCCTCTTCAGCTGTGCCAGACGGTCGATTCTGGTGCGCATGGTCTTGAAGTTGGTGAGCATACCGCCGAGCCAGCGGGCATTGACATAGTACATACCGACTCTGGAAGCTTCGTCTCTCATTGCATCGGTAGCCTGCTTTTTGGTACCGACGAACAGAACCGTGCCGTCATTTGCAGCGATGTCACGGACGAAGTTGTAAGCTTCTTCCAGCTTCTTCACCGTCTTCTGCAGGTCAATGATATAAATACCGTTGCGCTCGCAGTAGATGTACTCTGCCATTTTGGGGTTCCAGCGTCTCGTCTGGTGGCCGAAGTGCACACCGGCTTCGAGAAGCTGCTTCATGGAAACAACGTTTGCCATAGTTTGGATTTTCTCCTTCTCAATATTTGTTTATTCCTCCGGGAAGCTCAACCTCTCCGCCCCAAGCAGATGCTCACATAGGGGGGAAAGTCCTTTCCCGTGCGAAATGCTGAAATATAATACCAAAAACACCCGGCGTTTGCAAGTGTTTTCCTGCGGTTTTCCGGCTTTTTTTGCGTATTTTTACGCCAGTGCCGACTTTGCCGTATCCTCCAGCAGAACCGCACTGGCGAATGCGGCTTCCAGGTCAGCACCCACGGCAATCATGCCGTGATGCGCCATGATAGCCCCGATGCCGGAGCCCAGAGCGGAGACCGTATTTTCTGCCAGCTTCCGGCTGCCGGGGATTCCGTAATGTGCCAGCTTCGCCATCGGATGATCCTGCTCCGCCGCGGCATAGACGCTGCAGTAGGTGGAGTGGGTGTGGACAATGGCGCCCACATCCGGCCGGCTCGCGTAGACCGCGCCGTGGAGATTCTTTTCGGAAGTCGGCTTCAGATTCCCGTTGGGAGCGTAGGAAAGCGCAGCAATATCTACCTTCATGATGTCCCCGGGTTCAATATGGTCATAGTCGATTCCGGAGGGGGTAACCAGCATTTCTTTTTCGTTCAGGCGGACGGAGATATTGCCCCAGGTCCCCTGTACCAGATTTTCCGCCACCAGCCGATTGCCGAACCCGACAATGGCTTCCCGGAGCTTCCGCTCCTCTTCCGGGATATTCGACAGACCGTTCCCTTTGCGGATTTCTCCGCCTTCTTCCATGCGGGAGTATTTTTTGAGATAAACCATATGCTGGAGGAAGCATTCCAGCAGGCTCATGCTCTTTACACCGCCCAGCTTCTCCGCCGCCGCATGGATTGTTTTCGCCTTGTCCAGAATGAAGCGGGCAATGGCGGTTTCTCTTTCCGAACGCCCTTCCGGCACTTTGTCAAAGGAAATTACCGGCCCGATAATCTGGGCTGTGTCATCCAGAAATGCTCTCATTTGCTTGTAAACCTTTCGCTGTTTGCAGTTTTATAGGCGGAACTGAGTCCGTAATAGATGTTCTTGTAGTCGGCAAAGAGCTGGTCGTAAATGCCCCGGTTCTCCGGATTCGGCCGGTAGGTTTTTTCCACCCGGACGAAATTCCGCACTTCCTCGAAGCCCTTCAGGTGCCCCAGGCCGATCATGGCGACCACGGCAACACCCAGAGCGCCGGAAGAGCGGGGATCCTTCACCACGTCGAAGGTCTTCCCGGTGATATCCGCAATAATCTGCATCCAGGCGCCCGTCAGCGCGCCGCCCCCGATAATGCGGAGGTTGCGGCAGTCAAATCCGTAGTCCTTCTGATAGTTTTCCATAATCCAGCGGAGATTGTATCCGATTCCCTCGTATACCGCCTTCATCAGGTGCTCTCTCGTATGGTCCATGGAGATGTTGAACAGAGTTGCTCTCGTCGTCGTTGAGCTGACCGGGCAGCGTTCGCCCAGCATCCACGGCGTGCAGACCAGATGGTCGCAGCCGGCCGGAATGTCCCGGATGGCCCGGTTCATGTAGTCAAAGATCCCGTCGCCCAGCTGTTCCTTTTCTCTCCGGAAGAACTGCTCCTGCAGCCACTGGATATTGGCACCTGCCGACTCGGTAATGCCCGCAATCAGGAGCGTATTTTTATCTGCCGACTGAATCGGCGCTGCACCGTGCTTGAATTTGTCCTGATCCTTCGTGGCAACGGCGACCCAGGCAGAAGTGCCCAGATAGATATGCGCATCGCCGTCGCATACCATGCCGGAGCCTACCGCCGCAGCCTGAACGTCATCACAGCCGCCGAAGACCGGGGTTCCCTCATTCAGGCCCATTTTCTTTGCCGCTTCTGGCAGAAGCCCGCCGATCAGGTCCGTGGAGCAGACGAGTTCCGGGAGCTTCTTCATGTCCATGCCCACCAGGGGGAGGACGCTCATCCAGTCTTTCTTTTTCAGATCCAGCGCAAAGGAGGAGGCACCGGAAATTTCCGCTACCATCTTCCCCGTGCATTTGTACTTCATCCAGCCGTTGACATCGAGGATTTTATAGGTCTTCTCCCAGATATCCGGACGTTCTTCCTTGAGCCAGATGACTTTTGCCAGAACATCCTTGCCCATAATCGGCGTGCCGGAGAACAGCGTAAAGATCTTCTTGCCGCCTACCCTGTTCATAATGGAGGCAGCCTGCTTTTCCGCTCTTCCGTCCACCCAGGTGATGTTGTTGTACAGCAGTTCTCCCTGCTCCGTGACCGGGATGATTCCCTGGGCCTGGGTGGAGAACACCACTGCTTTCACATCTTCCGGGGAGATGTCGTTTTCAATCATAATCCTTGCCGAGGCAAGACAGCTCTTTTCCCAGTAATCCATCGGGTCCTGCTCGACCCAGGCGGGCTGGGGATAGAACGTGGGATACTCCTCCTTGGCTGTAGCAATAATATTGCCTTCAAAATCCACCAGAACGGCCTTGTCGCTGGAAGTGCCAAGGTCGTGGGCCATAATGTAGCTGCTCATGGCTTATTTCTGTTTGGGCAGGCACTTTTCTGTTTTCTGCACCTGCCTGAACACACTCTCAAAGCGGTTGAGGGCCTCGTCAATAATATCGTCCGTATCGGCCATGGAGGTATACAGGCGGGAACCGGCCAGGGTCACGATGCCGTTTGCCATGTACGCGGCGCCCATCCGCTCCATGGAATCCTTGCGCTGATACATCATTTCCTTGTTCTTCAGCAGTCCGATGGCAGACTTGGCGAGACTCATGGAAGAGAAATCGAAGCTCATGGCGGCCGTGCACTCGAGATGCACGATGCTGCCCTGGTTATAGGCCACATAAGGCAGATTGTACTGCCGGATCAGATCCTTCAGACCGTCGCACAGTCTGTCGCCGGCCCGGCCCGCAATTTCGCAGGCATTCGTTTTTTCAATCTCGCAGATTGCCGTGTATCCTGCCAGTGCGGACAGGGGGTTCGCTGCCAGCGTACCGCCGACGTAGGCTCTGTGTCCCTTGTTGGCAAGGCCGGCCGCCATGACGGAGGCATATTCCTTCTTGCCGCCGACGCCGCCTGCTGCCGGGTATCCGCCGGCAACGATCTTGCCGAATACCGTCAGGTCGGGGACCACGTCAAAGTACCCCTGGGCACCTGAGAGGGCCACGCGGAAGCCGGTGACCACTTCGTCGAATATCAGGAGAGCGCCGTATTTATCACACAGCTCGCGGACGTGTTTATTGTAATCGTGTGCCACCGGCCGCGTTCCGGATTCCGGCCCCACCGGTTCCAGAATGACCGCTGCCGTACCGCCGCGGAAGCGGTTGAGGCGCAGCATGGATTCCAGCATATTCAGGTCATTGGGGCGGACTTCATCCGTTGTCCGGTAGGCACCCTTCGGGATGCCGTGAGACTCCAGAAGGTAACGGGAACCCGGAATCTTCAGTCCGTAGACCATCTGATCCGACCAGCCGTGATAGGCGCCGCCGATCTTGATGATCCTTTTCTTTTTCGTGGCGATTCTGGCAATACGGAGAGAGGCCATGACCGCTTCCGTGCCGGAACCGAGCATGCGGAACATTTCCACGTTCGGCATATTCTTGTTGATTTCCTTGGCAATCAGCAGCTCCGCCTCATGGAGAAGGCCGGTAACAGGGCCGCAGTTGTCCAGCAGATTCTGGACTGCCGCCTTGACGGGAGGATAGTTGGAACCCAGAATCGTGGGGCCGCCCGCCTGCAGGAAGTCGATATACTGATTTCCGTCTTCATCGTACAGATAAGGGCCTTCCGCCTTCTTGAAGGCAATCGGGAACGGAACGTTGAACGCCAGATTGTGCTGCACGCCGCCGGGAATATAATTTTTGGCTTCCGTGTAGATTTCGTGGCTCCGCGTGCACTGTTCGTTATAGTACTTCAGAACCGTGTTTTCATAATAGTCGTCATTGACTTCCCAGATGGGCTCCTGCTGGAGTTTCTTCAGCCTTTCATTGATCTCATTGGGATCGTCCCAGCGGGAAATTCCGCAATTCGTCATTGTTTCTTACCTTCCTTCTCTGCACGTTTGTTTGTATTCATTGTATCTCTGAAGACAACGAATCTGTCATAGAGATATTCTGTCGAAAGATTCAGACCCATGGTAATCACCAGTACCAGATATTCATTCCAGCCGGCCTTGGAAAGGGCATTTCCTCCCCAGGTGGACAGGGGCGTAAATACCAGATAAAACAGAAATACCAGGAACATCGCCTTGGGGATGTTGTTTGCCGATTTGAATGTGAACTCCCGGTTCAGCGTAAAGTTCCAGAGCACGGAGAGAATCAGCGCAATCAGGTACTTCGGCCAGTAACCCCAGGGAGTGACAGCGTCCAGCAGAGCAAATACGCCGGCTTCGATGAGCCCCGCGGATGCGGAAAAGAGCGCGAATTTGATCACCTGAACGGTATTTTCCTTTTTGGAAAGCTTTTCGTAATTCTTGACTTCTTCCGGCATGTCGGATACCTCCATTGACATATTACGGAAATTATACCACGAAGATGTCAAAAATCCCACCGGAAAAGGTGGGATTTTTGACTGAATATTCAGAATTATTCGATGGAAATCATATAATAGTATACCGGCTGTCCGCCGTTGACCACGGAAACGTCCGCCTCCGGGAACACGCCGCTGATGATTCCGCTCATTTCCGCCGCCTCTTCCTCTGTGACGTCCTCACCGTAGTACACCGTGATGATGGCCGGATTCAGATCATTGAAGGACCAGGTCAGCTCGGAAACCGCCGTCTTCAGATTCGCGTAATTGCCGGTAAGGGAACCGTCCAGCAGGGCCAGATATTCACCGGAATGAATGATGTGCCCGTCAAAATCGCTGTCTCTGGCGGCGTAGGTAATCATTGCCGTGTGGACGCTTTCCATGGATTCCTTCATCTGGGAAATCACGGATTCCTGTCCGGCACCCGCATCGAAGTTCAGCATGGCGGTAATTCCCTGAGGGACCGTCTTCGTCGGGATGACGACAACGTTCTTCTCTGCCAGAGGAATGCACTGCTCCGCTGCCATGATGATATTCTTGTTGTTGGGCAGAACAAACACCGTTTCCGCCGGCGTCCGGTTCACTGCCTTCAGGATGTCCTGCGTAGAGGGATTCATCGTCTGCCCGCCGGTCACAATGCTGTCCACACCGAGTTCCCGGAACAGCTCCTCCATGCCGGCGCCGGCACAGACGGTAACAATGCCGTATTCCTTTTCCGGTGCAGCGGAGACGCTCTCCCCTTCGGCGGGTTCGGCATCCAGATCGTCCGTGGAACGGGGATTCCGTCCGGTGACCAGATCGTCATGCTGCATCCGCATATTCTCAATTTTGCACAGCTCCAGCGTTCCGTACTTGCCTGATTCCGTCAGCACTTCCCCGGGAACGTCCGTATGCACATGAACCTTCCAGGCATCGTCCGACTCGCCGATGACGATGCAGTCCCCCAGCGTCTCCAGCCAGACCCGGAAAGTATCTAAATTCTCCGCCTTCTCCGTCTTTCGGATGATGAAAACGGTATCGTAGGTAAAGGTGATTTCTTCCGTGGAAAATGCCTCGAAAACGCTCTCTTCCGCAGCGTCGTTCTCCTCTGCAGGTGTTACGGCGATTCCCCGCAGGGCATCGTACATCGCAGAGAGGATGACCATGTATCCCTTGCCTCCGGCATCCACAACGCCGGCTTTTTTCAGGACCGGATTGATTTCCTTCGTATCGAGAAGGGCCGCTTCTCCCGCCTTCAGGGCGCAGATGAACAGGCCTTCCATGTCGGAACCGTAGCTGGCAGCCTCCGCCGCCGCTTTGGATGCCAGGCGGGAAACCGTCAGAATGGTTCCCTCCGCAGGCTTCATGACCGCCTTGTATGCCGATTCCACACCGTCATTCAGGGCACCGGCAAACTCCGCCGTTCCCGCCGTCTCCAGGCCCTTCAGCCGCTTGGCAATGCCGCGGAACAGAAGCGACGTGATGACGCCGGAATTGCCCCGGGCACCCCGGAGCAGTGCATTGGCCGCACAGGAAGCGACTTCGTCCACTGTGCGGAAGTTCTTTTTCCTCAGTTCTTCCGCCGCACTGCGCATCGTCAGGCTCATATTCGTGCCCGTGTCTCCGTCCGGCACCGGAAAAACATTCAGTTCATTGATCAGCTGTGTATTGTTGCGCAGCGCAGTCTCCGCACTGAGAATCATGTTTCTGAATGCGGCTGCGTCAATATAATCTCTCAAAACAGGTACCCCTCAGTCGATAATCGTGTCGATAAATACATTCACGGCACTGACAGCCAGCCCGGTAGACTGCTGCAGCTTATAACTCACTTCGTTCATGATGCTGGATGCCACGGCAAAGATGTTGATTCCTCTGTCAACGCCGATATGGAGCTCCAGCTCCACGGAGTCATCCTCTCCGAAATGCACCTTCACGCCTTTAGACATGGACTCCCGCCGCAGCAACTGCCACGGGCCGCCCTCTTTGCTGCACGCCACCATGCCTTTGACTCCGAAACAGCTCGTTGCCGCTTCGCCTGCAAGATTCATAAATACGGAATCTGCAATGCTGATGATCCCGGTTTTGTTATCCAATTCCACCATGAAAGATTCCTCCTGTACGGAAACGATAAGCTACAACATTATAGTATATCGCCCGGTAAATCACAAGCAAATTTTGGCTTTTTTAACAGTTGTATAATCAATGTAATAATGATAGAATTATTGTGTTCGCAAAAATCTATTTTTTAACAGGAGATGAAGACAGAAAATGGTTGAAAGACATTTCAAGTCGATGGATGGTAACAACGCAGCCGCTCATGTATCCTATGCGTTTACCGAAGTCGCAGCAATCTACCCGATTACTCCGTCCTCCCCGATGGCCGACTTTGTTGACCAGTGGAGTGCACAGGGCCGCAAGAACCTCTTCGGAAGCACTGTCAAGGTTCAGGAAATGCAGGCAGAGTCCGGTGCCGCCGGCGCTGTTCACGGTTCTTTGAACGCAGGTGCTCTGACCACCACCTACACGGCATCTCAGGGCCTTCTTCTGATGGTTCCCAACATGTACAAAATTGCCGGTGAACTTCTTCCCGGTGTTTTCCATGTTACCGCCCGTGCTCTTGCCAGCCACACGCTGAGCATTTTCGGTGATCATTCCGACGTCATGGCCTGCCGCCAGACCGGTTTTGCCATGCTCTGCGAATCCAACGTTCAGGAAGTCATGGATCTCTCCCCGGTTGCTCACCTTTCCGCAATCAAGGGCAGCGTTCCTTTCCTCAACTTCTTCGACGGATTCCGTACCTCTCATGAAATTCAGAAGATTCAGGTTTGGGAATATGAAGACCTGGCCGATCTGCTGGATCAGGAAGCAGTTGCCAAGTTCCGTGCACGCGCTTTGAACCCCAATCATCCCACCATGCGCGGTTCTCATGAAAACGGTGATATCTTCTTCCAGAACCGTGAAGCTTCCAACAGATACTATGAAGCCATTCCCGCTGTAGTTGAAGACTATATGGACAAAATCAATGCCAAGATCGGCACGGATTACAAGCTCTTCAACTACTACGGTGCTCCCGACGCTGACCGCGTCATTGTCGCCATGGGTTCTATCTGCGACGTCGCAGAAGAAGTCATCGACTACCTCACCGCACAGGGTGAAAAGGTCGGCCTTGTCAAGGTCCGCCTGTTCCGTCCCTTCTGCGCAGACAAGCTGATTGAAGCTATCCCGGCAACTGCCAAGAAAATTGCCGTTCTCGACAGAACCAAGGAGCCCGGTGCACAGGGCGAGCCTCTGTACCTGGATGTTGTCACTGCTCTGGCCAATGCCGGCAAGAATGACGTATCCGTCATCGGCGGCCGCTACGGCCTCGGTTCCAAGGACACGCCTCCTGCATCTGTCTTCGCAGTCTACACCGAGCTGAAGAAGGACGCCATGAAGCGTCAGTTCACTCTCGGCATTATCGACGATGTCACCAACCTGTCTCTGGAAGAAGTCAAGGCTCCCTCCACCACTCCTGCAGGCACCATCGAGTGCAAGTTCTGGGGTCTCGGCGGTGACGGTACTGTCGGTGCCAACAAGAACTCCTGCAAGATCATCGGCGACCATACTGAAAAGTACGTTCAGGCATACTTCCAGTATGACTCCAAGAAGACCGGCGGCGTCACCATCAGCCATCTCCGTTTCGGTGACAAGCCCATTAAGAGCCCCTACTACATCAACCAGGCTGACTTCGTTGCCTGCCACGTTCCTGCTTACATCGAAAAGGGATTCCCCATTGCCCGTGACGTAAAGCCCGGCGGGATCTTCCTCGTCAACAGCCAGTGGTCCTTCGAAGAACTCGAAGCTCGTCTCGCCGCTTCCGAAAAGCGCTACATCGCAGAAAACGGCGTTAAGCTTTACATGATCAATGCCATTGACCTTGCCAAGAAGATCGGCATGGGCAAGCGCACCAACACCATCCTCCAGTCCGCATTCTTCTCTCTGGCAGCCGTTCTGCCCGAAGCAGAAGCTATCGGTTACATGAAGGATGCTGCTCTCCACTCCTACCTGAAGAAGGGCCAGGATGTGGTTGACATGAACTACAACGCCATCGATGCCGGTGCCACCGCATACGTACAGGTTGAAGTTCCTGCCTGCTGGAAGGATGCCAAGGACGAAGCCAAGGAATCCGGCTACACCGGCCGTGAAAAGACGGTCGCCATGGTAGAAAACATCCTGGATCCCGTTGACAGAATGGACGGCGATTCTCTGCCGGTTTCCACCTTCCTCAACCATGCAGACGGTACCTTCGAGCTGGGCGCATCCGCCTATGAGAAGCGCGGCATTGCCGTTACCGTTCCGACCTGGGATGCGGAAAAGTGCATCCAGTGCAACAACTGTGCATTTGTCTGCCCGCATGCTACCATCCGTCCCTTCGCTCTCACAGAAGAGGAAGCCAAGAATGCCCCCGCACAGACCAAGATTGCAGAAATCAAGGCCGGCAAGGGCAAGGGCGAATACAAATTCGCTATGGCAGTATCTCCTCTGGACTGCATGGGCTGCGGCGTCTGCATCGGTCAGTGTGCCGTAGGCGCTATTGAAATGGTATCTCTGGAGAGCCAGAAGGATCAGCAGGAAGTCTTCGACTACATGGTAGAGAAAGTCTCCGAAAAGAAGGAGCTCTTCTCTGCCGACACCGTGAAGTTCAGCCAGTTCGCTCAGCCTTACCTCGAGTTCTCCGGTTCCTGCGCCGGCTGTGCAGAAACCTCCTACGCACGCCTCGTAACGCAGCTCTTCGGCGATCATATGATGATCTCCAACGCCACCGGATGCTCCTCCATCTGGGGCGGCCCCGCTGCTACTTCTCCCTACACTGTCAACAAGGAAGGCAAGGGTCCCTCCTGGGCCAACTCCCTGTTTGAAGACAACGCAGAGCACGGCCTCGGCCTGTATCTCGGCCAGAAGAAGATTCGTGAAGACCTCCGCGTTGACATCGAATTCGTTGCCGAAAACGGCCACGACGAAGCCGTCAGAAAGGCTGCACAGGATTGTCTGGATACCTGGAACAACGGCAACCTGAACCAGGAGCCTTCCGCACGTCTCATCGCTCTTCTCGAAGCAAAAGAGAAGTGCTGCGAAGTCGGTGCACGCATCCTCTCCAAGAAGACCTACCTGAACAAGAAGTCCATGTGGATCTTCGGCGGTGACGGCTGGGCATTCGATATCGGTTACGGCGGCGTTGACCACGTCCTCGCATCCGGAGAAGATGTCAATATCTTTGTATTCAACACTGAAGTTTACTCCAACACCGGCGGACAGGCTTCCAAGGCTTCCAATATCGGCCAGGTTGCACAGTTCGCAGCTGCCGGTAAGGAAATCAAGTCCAAGAGCCTGGCAGAAATGGCCATGACCTACGGTTATGTGTATGTTGCACAGGTTGCCATGGGCAGCAACAAGGTACAGACGCTGAAGGCAATTGCCGAAGCCGAAGCTTACCCCGGTCCGTCCCTCATCATCGGCTATGCTCCCTGCGAGATGCACTCCATCAAGGGCGGCATGACGAACTGCCAGAAGGAAATGGACAACGCTGTCAAGTGCGGCTACTGGAACCTCTTCCGCTTCAATCCTGCAGCAGAAGGCGCACAGTTCAGTCTGGACAGCAAGGAACCCGCTCCCGCCTACCACGACTTCCTTATGAACGAAGCCCGTTACAGCCGTCTGACCCGCGAGTTCCCGGATCGTGCCGAAACACTGTTCGACAAGGCTGAGGACAACTCCAAGGCTCGTTATGAGCATCTCCTCAAGCTGAAGGAAATGTACAACGCCTGATCCCCGCAAGTAAATAACAGCCGGGCATCCAATGGATGCCCGGTATCTTTTTATATTTGGTTCTGCAGTTCTCGGGTTCTGCCCCGGCTGAGCAGCCGCTCCATGATGAAGCCGCCGTCCGTTTCTTCCGCAGGGGTAAAGCCGTACTTCCGGTAAAATGCCAATGCCACTGTGTTCTTCCGGTTCACAAAGAGGCGAACTTTTTCCCGGCCCAGACCCTCATAGGCCAGAATGCCCCGGCCCAGTGCCTGAATTCCGTAACCCTTTCCCCGATATTCCGGCTTCAGGTAAATCAGGCTGATCCAGCCGGTATTCTCCGCCGCGCCCCGGTTGAGATCCAGCTCCACCAGCCCGGCTTCTTCTCCGTGAATCAGCAGCTTGCGCACGGCAAGCGGTCCGGCCGCGAAGTGTTCCTCCGCTTTGGCCAGACACAGCGTCGGCTGAAAATCTTCCAGAGAACCGTCATGGGCAAAGCTCCAGCCTTCCCGGTAGCACTCGATATAGTAGTCCTGCTCTTCCGCCGGATTCAGCGGCCGGTCGGAAAGATCCGCCGTGGAATTCCACTTCGGCGGGTCATACACTCCCAAATGAGAATAGTCATTTTTGAAAACGGCGGAAAATCTGCCGTTTTCGTATTCCAGGCGGGTAATCGCCGTGTTTTTGCAGATTGGAACAGTTTCCACATCCGAGAGATCTACGGAAAACACCTTGCTGAGGAAGCAGCGCAGCGCCACGCCGTGGCTGATCACTGCCACGCTTTTCCCTTCATTTTCCCGGGCAATTTCTTTCACGCATTCGTAAACCCGCTGCCGGACATCGTCGAAGGTCTCTGCGCCCGGCCAGTACCAGCGTTCCGAATCGAACATGAACAGGCGGGATTCTTCCGGCCAGTCCCGCTGCAGATTGCCGAAGAAGCAGCGTTCCCAGCTGCCCATATCCAGCTCACGCAGCCGCCTGTCCGTAATCACGGGCAGGCCTCGGGGATCTGCCACGCCCTCTTTGGCCGTAATCCACGCCCGGTACAGATCCGAAGAATATACGACATCCACATGCTCTGCGGACATTCTATCCCGGAGATTGCCGATCTGCAGTCTGCCGAGAGCGGTGATGCCGCCGTCCCAGTGCCCCTGCATGGCCCGGTAGAGATTCCCTTCTGCCTGCGTATGTCTGATCAGAAAAACAGTCGTCATGATACTTTCTTGACCTCTCAAAAGCTACAGAGTATAATATCAAATAAGTATGGCAATATCAAGCCGAGTGAGGTGATTCTATGGTCAGAGCTGCTGCCCTGGTAGCCGGAGACGGCGCTAAACTCCAGGCGATTCTGGACTCTGTATACTTCAGTGAAATACCGAATTTTGAACTCACAGCCGTCATTTCCTGCGAGAAGAATTCCAATGCCATGAAGCGTGCAACCTCTGCCGGCATTCCTGCTTTTATGGTGGATCCGGAGCTTTTTCCCACGAATCTCAGCTACAGTCTGGCAATTGCCAACAAGCTCAAGGATATGGATATTGACCTGGTGGTTCTTGCCGGTTTTGACAGAGATCTCGGGGTGATTCCCTCTCAGTACCGGAACCGGGTTATCGGGACTTTTCCCTCTCTGATTCCCGCATTTGATGAGGAGGACGTGTTCCGTGCCGCCCTCGAACGCGGTGTCAAAATTACTGGAGCCACGGCCTACTTTGCCGATGCCGGCGGAACAGTCGGCGGCATTATCCTGCAGCGTCCTGTACCCGTCCTGCAAACGGACACACCCGAGATTCTGGCCCGCAGAGTCTTTGACGAAGCGGAAAAGTTCCTGCTTCCCCAGGCCATTTCCCTTTTCTGTGCCGGGAGGCTGGGGCTCCACGGGAACCGTGTGGTAATCAGTGAGCCATGACGCTGGACAATTATTTCATTGTGCATAAAAGCGTACTGCCGGAATTCTTCGAAAAGGTAGTGAAGGCCCGCCGTCTCATTGAAAACGGTACGGAGAAGGACGTCTCTTCTGCCGTGAAGGCCGTCGGAATCTCCCGCAGCACCTACTATAAATACAAAGACTTCATCCTGGAGCCTTCCGTTGTGGGAGAAGGGCGCCGGGCCGTGATTTCCGTGATGCTTTCCCATGAGCCGGGAACGCTGAGCGAACTGCTCCACAAGATTTCCGAGGCCGGCGGCAGCATCATTACCATCAACCAGTCCGTCCCTATTCACGGAAAGGCCGAAGTCAATATCTCCCTCGATGTTACCGGAATTTCCGGGAATCTGGACAGCTTTGTCAAGTCCATCAACGCCAAACTCGTCGCCATTGAATAAACTAACCGGAGAGCTTCTATGAATTCATCCCAGAAAAAAGGTCTGAATATCAGCACCCGTTCCTTCCTCGTTGCCGTTGCCGTCATCTTCATCCTGATGGTGCTGACCTATATCCTCACGCTGGTCATCCCCGGCGGCGAGTATGCCCGCATTCCGGATGAAAACGGGAACATGATTATCGACGTCTCCGCCCCCTTCCGCAATGTGCCCGGCGGGATTCCTTTCTGGAAGTGGCTGCTTTCTCCGATTCTCGTGCTCACGGCCGACGGCAGCACCACGATTATCGCTGTGATTATATTCCTCCTCGTCATCGGAGGAATATTCAATGCTCTGGAAAAGTGCGGGCTCATGAAGTACATGCTGGAGTTCCTTACTTCCCGTTACGGTGCGCGGCGCTACACGCTCATGTCCGTGATTATTTTCTTTTTCATGGCTTTAGGTGCTCTGATCGGGTCTTTTGAGGAGTGCGTTCCGCTGGTCCCCATTGTTGTCAGTCTCGCCATCAATCTGGGCTGGGATGTTCTGACGGGTCTTGGCATGAGCCTCCTTGCCGTAGGCTGTGGCTTTGCTTCCGGCGTCTGCAACCCCTTCACTGTGGGCGTTTCTCAGCAGCTGGCCGGACTCCCCATGTTTTCCGGGCTCTGGCTGCGTCTGCTGGCCTTTGTTCTGATTTATCTGCTTCTCTGGGCATTTCTCCGGCATCATGCCCGGAAGATTGAGACCGAAACCGCTGCTTCCCTTGCCGGGTTCTGCCCGGATGCAAAGATGTCGAAGGCCATGAAGCTTTTCGGAGGAATCTTAGGGGCCGGCATCGTTCTGGTGCTCTGTTCTCCCTTCATTCCTGCCATTCAGGACTTCACCATGATTATCGTAGCGCTGACCTTCCTCGTGGCAGGGATTGTCTCCGCCCGCTGTTCCGGAATGAGCGGCAAAATGCTGGGGAAGACGTTCCTGGACGGTCTTGTCAGCATTCTCCCCGCTGTCGCCATGATTCTCATGGCTTCCTCCATCAAGTATACGCTGGAAGAGGCCCGGGTGCTGGATACAATATTATACGGGGCTGTCGGCATAGCCGGGGTCCTGCCCAAGTGGGTCGTAATCCTGTTTATCTACCTGCTGGTACTGGTCATGAATTTCTTCATTGCATCCGGCTCTGCCAAAGCCTTCATGCTGATTCCTCTGATTGTTCCTCTGGCCCGGGTGTTCAATATCCCTGCCCAGCTCTGCATTGTGGCCTATGCTTTCGGAGACGGCTTTTCCAATGTCTTCTATCCCACCAATCCGGTACTCCTTATCAGCCTGGGCCTTTGCGACGTGAATTACGGGGACTGGGCCCGCTGGAGCGGAAAGTTCCAGATTTGCAATCTCCTTCTCACCTCTGCGCTGCTGCTCTTCGGTCTGGCCGTCGGCTACTGCTGATAATACAAACAGATTATCATACAAAAGACGCTCGGGATTCGAGCGTCTTTTATTGTTCGGATTTTCAGAGAACATACTGGGAACGGATGAGTTCCCACAATCCCAGCTCCTTCAGCTTGGCAGCCGGTGCACGGAAGGTAGCCGTACAGGTGCCCGGCGCACGTCCGATTTCCAGACCACCGGTAATCGTCACCCGGTTCATTACCTGCGGGACTGTCATTCCCAGCAGATTTGCTGCCCGCTGGAGGGCGCTGTCTATGGCAGCATTCAGATTGGCACCCGTTCCTATAAAGGAAATCGGGGCTGACTCTTCCAGCGTCACGTTCCACTTTCCTGCCTCTGCGGCAGCGACTTTCTTTTCTTCCTCGCTGAGGGGTTTTGCCAGATACGGAAGATCTTCTTCCACCGGAATCAGCACCGGGCCTTCCAGTGTCAGTCCCTTGATGACGGATACCTGCAGCACGGCAACGCCGGAAACATCTGTCGTATGGCCGGCAATTTCCCCGTCACCCTGCATAGCATGCATATCGCCGACATACACGCCGCCGCCGGGAATCCGGACCGGGCAGATGAGAACGGCACCGGCACGGACTCTGTTGATATCCATATGGCCGTCCGTCACATCTTTCAGCTGTTCCTTCGCAATGCCGTACTCGTGCGGCGCGTCTACGAGGAAGCAGCCGAAGTCGCCCGCATTGTGAGAATCCGGGGTATCCCGGATCGGAGTGGTACCCAGCTGGCCCAGGAAGGGGCGCATGCGTGCAACCATTCCCGGCAGATCTGACGGTGCCAGCGAAACGACGGGGTTCTGAACGGAGTTGTCCGGCGTATGCATGAATTCTCTTCCTGCTGCTGCCGTTTTCTTTACCGCTTCCGCATCGAGGGTGATCCCCAGCTTCCGCTGTTCGTCAAAGGCAATCGTGTACCCGCTGGTAAACGCGAAGGGGGCGACAGGAGCGCCGCAGTTGTCGCAGACAATGGAGTCCGGGCCGGTGCCTTCAAAGTGGCTTTTGGGGTAGAGCGTACCGCACTTCGGGCATTTTCCTGCCACAAACGGGTCTCCGAGACAGCGGTCTCCGAACACGGTGTCATTTCCGGATGCGGTTCCGTCGGAGGTCACCTTTACGGACAGAATCCGGATAGCAATGGCATCGCCTGCCTCCGCACCTTCCACCAGTACCGGCCGGGTCACTTCATGTCCGCCGCGAATCTCCGGGGTGAGCATTGGGCCCCAGCAGCCGGGAGCCGTATTGGCTACAATGTAGCCGCCGTCTTTCACCGGTCCCAGCATCGGGACTTCCGGTCCCAGGATGCCGTTCGTAAATTCATTTACGAGAATTGTGTCTTTTGCCATGTTATTCTTCCTTTCTTTGCAAGATTTTTGAAATCTGTATTCCCTTTATATCACGGATTTTTTGAAAATGCTATTTTCTGATGAAAAATACCCTCGAAACCGGTGTTTCGAGGGCGTTTTTCAGTTGTTTCCGTCTGCAGTGGCAGCCGATTCTTTTCTCTTTCTGAGTTCTTCCACGACTTCTGCGTGGGACTCCTTTGTAATCGGGTAGCGGATGAGCAGCGGCACGCAGGTGAGCAGCAGCAATGCCGGAAGAATACCGAACAGAAACCGGACACTGAAGTCCAGCTTCTGCGTCATTTCCTGTGCAGCCATAGGCAGGGCGGAATTGTATCCGCCGAATTCCAGAATCCATCCCACAATGGCGCTTCCCAGTGCACCGGAAATCTTGCCTACCATGCCGTTGACGCCATAATACAGACCTTCTCTCCGTTCCCCGGTCAGCAGTTCGTCATATTCAATGACGTCCGGAATCATGGAGTGGGGGCAGACCCACTGGCTGGAAAAGCCGAGCCCCGCAACTGCCGCCACCGCGATCACGGCAATCAGCGTAGAGGAACCGCCCTGGCTCTTGGAGATAAAGGTACCCACCAGCAGGGCAGCAGAGGCAATTCCCAGCCCGAGAGCATACGTCTTCGCCTTGCCGATTTTCATGACCACTTTGGAGCAGGGAATGATGCAGATTGCCAGAATCACCATCATGATGCCGACGACAATCAGGAAATCGAAGCTGCCCGTCAGGTTCAGCGAAATAAAGATGTAATATGAGACCACGGTAGTCACCACGGTGAACGCGCAGCTCATGAACAGGTTGATAATCATATACCGGTCAAAGGGCTTGTTGGCAAATACCGAAACGATTGCCTTGATTGGCGGAATTTCAGTGGGCTCGCTCTCCACTGCCGGCTTGTTCCTTACGAACAGCCCTACCACCAGAGAGCTGAGGCAGGCCAGAAATCCGAAGAACAGTCCCATGATGGAATAAGCCTGCTGCTTGGTAACGCCAAAGGCACTGATAATCACATCTCCCAAAAGGAAGGAAGCGGCTGCCCCAAGCAGATATCCGGTAATGTTGAACATCATACGGTAAGTGGACACGCTGGTTCTCTCGTCATAGTCGGTGGTAAGCTCCGCCGTCATGGAGGAGTATGCCGTGGTGACGAGCGTGGAGAAGGTGTCAAAAAGCAGCGCCGTTCCGACAATGGCAAAAAACGCTTTCCCGTTCGTCATGCCGACGGGCAGGGACAGCATCAGCCAGAAGGTGAGCATCAGCGGTATCGCGCAGAAGATCAGATACGGTCTCCTCCGGCCCAGCCGGGACTTTGTTTTGTCTTCCAGCCAGCCGAAAAGCACGTCGTTCACCATGTCCCAGGTGAGCTTCCCCACCAGAATTGCCGTTCCGGCCAGGCCGGGCTGAATGCCGCAGACGTCCGTATAATACGCCAGCTGGCAGAACTGAATAAATGCCGTCAGAACCTGCATGCCGAAGTCGCCGAAGCCGAACAGCAGCTTCGTTTTGACGGAGAGTTTTCCGTTCTGATTACTCATATCTGATTCTTCCTTTACCAATGATTTTCCGCGTGTTCGAGGAATGTAATTTTGTCCGCGAATTCGACGGTCTCCCCGCCGAAAACAATCCGGCCCTTTGTCCGGTAGAATACCTGATGACAGAGATTATCTATCCAGAGGACCTTCGTCTTTGACACATTGTCGTACAGAGGCTCCATCTCCAGGTGGAAAATTCCCCGGTCGTCGTCAACCGTCACTGTTTTGTCCAACGGATGCAGCGGGTCAAGGTCAGCCGTCAGTATGTTCAGCTTCACTGCCCGGTGATTGAGGAAAACCACGTTTTCCGTGGCATGGCGCAAATCGCCGAAGCCCCAGCCGATGTTCCAGGCAATATCTCTGCCCTCGTGGGAAAAGGCGCCGTTTCCCCAATACCATTCATGATGGTACGGCCAGTAGCCTCTGCCGAAGTCCATCACCCCGTAAAAGTTGTCGGAGCTGTAAGTGAAATCTCCGAACTTTGCCTGCAGCGATGCCCGGTAATAGTTCTCCTTGTCATTCAGAAAGAACATCCGGTCCGACTCATAAAAAGGTGTCAGAATCACCATCTTCTCGTTCTGGGTGTCAAAGTCGATGACCATTTCCGCTTCGCAGCTTCCGTGAACCTTGGATACACCGCTGCATCGGATGGTCTTCTTTCCGCCGTGCAGGTCAAAAGAAATGCAGAAGTCCTTTCTCACCACTTCCACCCGGTAGTCTTCATCGGGATTGCTCTGCAGGATGAGATTTCTCTTTGTGTGCAGCTCCAGGCGGTCCAGACCGTAGGACTCTTCCGTTTCGATGTTGAATAACCGAACCGAATAGCTGCCAAAGAGGGAGGCATGCCCAATCGTCGCCTGGAAAATCCAGGGCCCGTCCGCCAGCTGATAAAATTCCCACTCTTTGATTCTGGATTCCCGGGTTTTGACCTTCGCCTTGTCAAAGGCAAAGTCCATCCTCGTGCTGA
Organism: Candidatus Limivicinus sp.; assembly: GCA_045616745.1. Classification (GTDB taxonomy): domain Bacteria; phylum Bacillota; class Clostridia; order Oscillospirales; family Oscillospiraceae; genus Limivicinus. The sequence goes on from JAZLHH010000072.1 coordinate 21,315, forward strand.
ATCCGGGGTTGATGACCTTCCCCCTGGCATCAACGACTTCCTTCATCGCCGATTCCTCCTTTTTCACGGAACAACTCGCTTTATATTAACATCAGTATATACGAAGCAAAGAGCATTTTGCAATGTTTTTCCCTTTTTCGATCCTCGGCCTGTGTGCAAAAACGGATAGGCAAAAACGGTCTTCCGTACTATAATGTGTCTGTTGAGGCTATCTGCGGGGGTGGGGCTTTGCATATTGTCAGACTGCGGAAAATTCTGCCGGCAGCAGATTCACGCAATATCGTTATGAACACTATCAGGAGGTTGCATTATGGCAAAAACCGGCAGTGAAAAGCTGAAGCTTCTGTATATCCGGGATTTTCTTTTCACGCAATCCGACAGAGAGCATCCGGTATCCGTTGATGATATCGGGCAGTATCTTGAGGAAAATTACGGGATTTCGCCGGATCCGCGGAGCATTCGCTCGGACATCCGCCTTCTCGGCAAAAGTTCTGAAATTGACGAATCGGAAGCCGAAAACAGCGATGATGACGAGTATCGCATCGGTTACGGTATGGACATCCGCCATGAAAAGCGGGGGCAGTACTACGTAGGTGAACGGGATTTCTCGCTGTCTGAGCTCCGGATTCTGGTCGACAGCGTGCAGAGCTCGAAGTACATTTCCCCCGAGCGGAGCCGCGCCCTGATTCAGAAGCTCACGGATCTTACCAGTGCCGGCAATGCCGGCAAGCTCCGCCGCAGTGTTCGGATTATGCACCGGATCAAAAGTGATGATGAATCCGTGATTGAAAATGTCGGCATTCTGTCCGATGCCATAGAGCACGGAAACACAGTCCGCTTCCGATATAAAAGCTACCGGCCCGACGGCAAGCTGGAAGATAAGGGCAAAGCCTATGACGTAGCGCCCTTCTTCGTAATCATTGATGATGAGAACTATTATCTCGTCGGCTGTGATAACAGAAAAGATGCTGTGCGTACCTACCGCATCGATAAAATGTTTGAAATCCGGGAATCTCGCAGGAAGTTCTCAGAAACTGCCAAAGCATACTGCGCCGATACGGAAATGGATTCCTACGGGAAGCAGGCTTTCAGCATGTTCGGCGGAGAATCGGTCAGCGTGCAGTTCCGGTTTCGGAATGACTATGCCAACGCCGCATTTGACGTTCTGGGCAATGACCTGATGCCGATTCCGAATTCCGGCGATGCTTCGCATTTTTCCGTCACTGCGGAAGTCATCCCGAGTCCGCATTTCTACGGCTGGATCATGAGCCTCGGTGACGGGGTGGAGATTCTTTCCCCCTCCAAAGTTCGCGAAGGCATGCAGGCACATCTGGAAAAGTCCCTCCGGATTTACAGATAATCCGCGGGGTGCCGCGTCAGCTGACTGAAAAGGGTCTGCTGCAGTTTTGCAGCAGACCCTTTATGTTCCCTCGGCCGTTTTCAGAAAACCTGGGTTAGATACAAAAATTGTACGTTGCATTTGGCAGCAAGGCAAACCCCTGCTCACTCTTCAATCACAGTTCCGCTCTCGCCGGAAAGGGCCAGTGCGGCTTTTTCCAGTGAACAGATAATGGCTTTTCTTCCTGCCTTGGAGGAAGAAAACTTCACGCCTGCCTTCACCTTGGGCAGCATGCTGCCGGGAGCAAACTGACCCTGCGCGGCGTATTCCTCTGCCTCCCTGCAGGTCATTTTCTTCAGCTCCTTCTGATCAGGCCTGTTGAAGTTGATACACACTCTGTCCACAGCGGTAAGAATGTAGAGATAATCCGCATCCACGATTTCTGCAAGACACTCGGAAGCGTAATCCTTGTCAATCACGGCGGGAACGCCCACATAGTCGCCCTCGCCCTGCTTCACGACGGGGATTCCCCCGCCTCCGCAGGCAATCACCAGAAATCCCGCATTTACCAGCTGGAGGATGCTCTCCTTTTCCACTACGTCTGTCGGGACAGGGGACGCAACCACCTTGCGCCAGCCGCGGCCCGCATCCTCTTTGAATACGCAGCCCGGATTCGCTGCCATCTTCTCTCCGGCTTCTGCCTCGGAATAAAAAGAACCGATGGGCTTGGTAGGATTTGAAAAAGCAGGGTCAGCTGCGTCCACCTCCACCTGCGTGACCAGCGTCACGGCATTCTTACGGATTCCCCGGGCCTGAAGCTCACGGGCTACGGCATTCTGCAGGTGGTAGCCGATATACCCCTGGCTCATAGCACCGCATTCCGGGAAAGGCATCTCTGCCTTGATTATCCCGTCCGCCGCGCTGTGGTTCAGCCCCAGATTGATCATGCCCACCTGGGGTCCGTTGCCGTGGACAATGATCAGCTCATTGCCCTGTTCGACAAGGCTGACGATGGTTTTTGCAGCGTTGGCAACCCTTTCCTGCTGCTCATACGGCGTATTGCCGAGTGCATTCCCTCCAAGGGCAACAACGATCCTTGCCATCAGCAGCTGAACTCCGGTCTGTTTACCGGATCACCGGTCTGTTCAAAGAGATCCATTTCCGTTCTCCTCATTTTCTATTTCTCTATTATGATTCTCTCCTGCTCTTCATCGGTCCTTAAAAAAACCGGCAAATGCCGGTTTTTGTTTGTTTAATTCAGAATCTCCGTGAGAGTGCTGAGGAGTCTGGGAACATCAACGGGCTTGGCCAGATGGCCGTTCATACCGGCAGCAAGCGCATTCTGCCGATCTTCTTCAAATGCGTTGGCCGTCATGGCAATAATCGGAATCCGGGAATCGCAGGGCTCCGGCAGATTCCGGATGGCTCGCGTTGCCTCGTATCCGTTCATCCGGGGCATCTGGATATCCATCAGAATCAGGTCATACTGTCCTTTGGCCGCATTGCGTATCGTTTCCACAGCGATATCGCCGTCTTCTGCCGCATCCACAATGACGCCCTCTTCTTCCAGAATCTCTGCGGCGATTTCCCGGTTCAGCTCGTTGTCCTCTACCAGAAGAATCTTCTTTCCTTCCAGATGGTAGGAAACATTCCCCGGAATCTCCGATTTCGGAGAAACCGGCTCTGCAATCCGGCAGATAAAGTCCATCTGTACCGCCGTGCCTTTGCCGAGCTCGCTTTCCACGGAAATCGTGCCGTTCATCAGCTCCACCAGGGACTTCGTGAAGGCCATGCCGAGGCCGGATCCGACCACACCGCTCTTCGGTGCAGATTCCGCACGGGAAAAAGGCTCAAAAATCGTCCGCAGGAATTCTTTGCTCATGCCGATGCCGGTATCCCGGACGGTGAAGCGGTAGTGCGCGCAGTCTTCCTCTTCGCAGGAGAGCTCTTCCGTCAGCAGATGAATCCTTCCGCCGGGGTTGGTATACTTTACGGAATTGGAAATGATATTTGTCAGAACCCGCATCAGACGCAGACGGTCGGCCCAGAACCAGTGATGCGTCACGGAATCAGCGATTTCCAGAGTGAATTCGATATTCTTCGCTTCTGCACTTCCGTTCAGAATACTGAAAAGATTGTCTTTCGCCGTATCCAGGCAAATCGGTTCTTCCTCTATCTTTACGGCGCCGGATTCCACACGTGACATATCCAGAACGTCATTGATGAGGGACAGCAGATGCTGGCAGGACATTCTGACTTTTCCGAGAGATTCCAGGACTCTGTCCTTCTCATCGATATGCTTCTCGGCAATGTCCGTAAAGCCGATGATGGCATTCATAGGCGTCCGGATGTCGTGAGACATATTGAAGAGGAACGAGGACTTCGCCTGATTGGCCGCTTCCGCAGCGATCTTGGCGTCTTCCAGCTCCTGCCGGATGCCGAGTTCCGTCTGAATCTCGCTGTCGATGTTTCGCAGGCAGGTGATCATGCCGGTAATCTGGAAGCATTTCCGCGGTTCACTTCGCAGGGATTTATATTTTTACTATTGTAATCAAGTTCCCTCCGAATTTCAATCATGAAACCGCAAAAATACTGTGTACAGACCGTTCTCACTTTTTGAACATGCTGATGATTGCGATCAGCATAACGCACAGAAGCACAACATTCAGCGCGAGTGCCGGAAGCGATATCATCACAAAGCAGCCGGCCACTGCCGTGACAGTACCTGCCAGCACTGCGGAAAGGACCGTCCGTTTATGATACTTCCCGCTTCTGACGAACTTTACACCGCCTACCACAGGGGAAAGACCGCACATTACGAGAACGAGCGTCAGCGTGCACATCGGCGAGAGCCCGAGCAGGAGAAACAGCGCGGTCAGCGTAGGCTTGCAGGGCACTCCCAGCATATTCAGCGCTCCGCAGATCAGGCTCACAGCCACAGCAATCACCAGCCGCACACCGCGGATTCCGGCTGCACTGCCCGTCGTCCCTGCAGATACAATCATCTTAGCCACGAGTGCAAGCATGGAAAATATAAGCGCGGACCCGATAATCTTTTTGAGCTTCTTCCCGTCGATTCCGGTAAGGAAAAGGGCAGCGAACACCGTACCGGCAAGCATACAGGCCGTGCAGATAATCAGCGTTGCCGTCTCAATCGGCTCGGCGGTTCTGAGATAGGTAAACGCAATCACCGTGCCGGGTACGATTGCGCAGAGATTGACCGTTCCGGGGAGGATTTCCGTATCGCCGGAGTGATAGCGGTTAAACATAATCGTATTCATCAGAAAATCCGAGATGCCCATCGTCGCGAGAAAATAAACGATGGCCTCCGTGATGAACATCACCGGCAACGGCTTTCCGGGTTCATTGGCAATTTCCTTCCTGCGCTTCCGTATGGCCGTCAGCAGCACTGCTGCCCAGATCACACCCAATACGAGAAAAACCGTTCCGAGTATCCCCTGCATCTTATCACCTCTGTATCATAGTTAGGCCGGCATCTTTTTCAGCTGGTTAATTTTTCTCCATTATACATATTTGTTTCTGACGAATAAAGTAATATTTAAGAATCTCTCCGAATTACAGTCCCGGGAAACAGAGATAAGTTTAAAAAGCAGGCAGCACATCGGCTGTCCTGTTTGCTGCATCGGATAAAATCAGCCGCAAAACGGTTGAAAAATCGGAAGTCACAGGCTATAATTAGTAGAAAGTTCTACTAATTACTTGCATAGGTCCGCAGAAAGATAAGTGATGGAAAATTACCGTATGGAGAACAAAATTATGGAGGCTACGATGGATTACCAGATACTCAATCTCTTATTCCGCAGCAGCAAAGAATTCAGCCATGACAAAATTCGCAGGCAGGAATTAAGCGATACGGAATGTATGATCTGCTCCTACATCTATTCGCATGAGAGCTGCTCGCAGGACGATGTTTCCGTAGCACTGAAAGCCGATAAAACGACGGTCGGAAAAGCACTCGCATCGCTTGAAAGCAAAGCCTGTGTTATGCGAATACACGATGAAGCCGACAGACGAATCAAACGGCTTTCGCTTACCGACCTTGGACGGGAAAAGGTAGCCGAACTAATTGATATTCACAACAATTGGCTTCGGGATATTATGACCTGTCTCTCAGTCGAAGAACAGAAACAATTTGAGAATTATTGCAGGCGGCTGCTTGCCGCCGCAGAAAAACTGAAAATTAACGGAGAAAACAACCAATGAATCACGAAACCCAAGCATCGTCTATCGAATCTTTCAAAACCGATCCTATTCCGAAAATCGTCATCAGAAACAGTATTCCGGCACTGATTGCCATGATCATGGTCATGGTTTATAACCTTGCCGACACCTTCTTTTTAGGACTTACCCACAACGATCTGATGGTCACAGCGGTGTCCTTCGCTACACCGCTGTTTATGATTTTTATGTCCCTCGGTACTCTGTTCGGCGTAGGCGGTACATCGGTCATCTCCCGCGCGCTTGGCGAGGGAAAGACCGAATATGCCAAGAAAGCAAGCTCCTTCTGTATGTGGGCTTGCGTTGCCGTCGGCGGTATGATGATGGCGGCTCTCTGGATCTTCCTGGATGATGTGACAGTCATGCTTGGAGCAAGTGCCGACAGCATCGGACTGACAAAGGATTATCTTGCCATTGCCATCGGATGCGGCATTTTCTCGATGATTTCCAACTGCTTCTCGTCCATCGTCCGTACGGAGGGAGAAGCCATGAAAGCCATGACAGGAACACTGATCGGAAATCTGCTCAATATGATCCTCGACCCGATTTTCATTCTCGGCTTCCAATGGGGCGTTGTCGGGGCGGCGGTTGCCACCGTAATCGGCAATGCTGTTGCAGCGGGATACTATATTCTTTATTTCCTCAAAGGGAAATCGGTACTTTCCATCAGTCCGAAATACTTCTCGATGAAGGATAAGATCCTCTCCGGCGTTCTTTCGGTCGGTATTTCCGCATCCCTTGCCAATTTGCTCGTCAGCGTTTCTTCCATTGTTGTCAATTCGCAGCTTTCCGGATATAAAAACGGTGATATGCTTGTTGCCGGATACGGCGTGACCGCGAAGGTCATTATGATTGTCACTCTCATCGGCATCGGCATCGGAAGCGGCGTTCAACCCTTTCTCGGTTATTGCTATGGGGCAAAGGAAAAGGGAAGGCTTGTCGGCGGTATCCGTTTCTCGGCACTGTTCGGTCTTATATTCTGTGCCGTAATCTCCATACTCTGCTATATTTTTGCAGAACCTATCGTCAAAGTCTTCCTGACCGATAAAACCGCTCTTGCATCGGGCGTGCATTTCACCCGGATTCTTATGAGTACCGCATGGCTGATCGGCGCGTTTGCCATCTGTCAGAACACTCTGCAGGCGATCGGTGCAGCAACGCCGGCGCTGCTTGCCTCAATCTTCCGTCAGGGCATCATCTTTATTCCGGCCGTTTTCATCATGAAAGCGATCATCGGTGTGGACGGCCTGATCTGGGCCCAGCCTGTTGCCGATGTGCTGTCACTGGCGGTTGTTATCATTATGCTGTGCCGGAAAATAAAGAAAACGGATGATGACGGAAATGAGAAATAATCTATGAAAGAAACGCTGAAACAGCTGCTTGAATTCTTCAACATTGAAGACGAAAACGGCGTCTCCAATCTTGAAAAGGTCCATAAGTATCAGAAAATTCTGCGCCGTGTCGATACAACCGACAAGAGCAGAAGCGTGGAAGCCGTCGAAAACGAAGCCACAGCCGGGGATGTCCCAAACGGCATCATTATGGAAAACGGGAAGATTATCGGACTCGGCATTCATATTTTCAACGAGGATGTCTATCCGCTGAAAAGCTTTGAGATCAGTCTGCGAAACTGTAACCTCGTCGGAACGCTTGATATTTCCGACTGTACGGATATGGTATTCCTTGATTTGTACCATAATAAGATCTCGTCTATCCGTTCCGGGAATTTGCCTTCCATACGCATCTTCGGCGTGCAGGACAATCTGCTTGAAACCCTCGACGTTTCGGAAATGCCGTCCTGTCAGGGCATTGACGCAGGGATGAACCGTCTGAAAGAAATCGACGTTTCTCATAATCCGGAGTTAGTCGAGCTGTATGTCAACGATAACGCATTTACGGAG
>JAZLHH010000073.1:0-14209 GCA_045616745.1 Candidatus Limivicinus sp.
TCACTGCAAAAGCAATGAGGCTCCGTGCTGTTATTCAGTCAATATTTTCTGAATGGAATCAATCCTGCATCCAGCGGGAGTAATCCAGGTGGGCATACTTGTCCAGGTAACGGGTCGGCATCTGGAATGCATCCTTACGGAACGGAGGTGCCAGCTGTGTGCCGTCTACCACGAACTCCAGAATCGTCGTGACCTTGTTCTCCAGCGCTCTCTTGAATGCCGGGACAATGTCTTCTGCCTTTTCAATCCGCTCGCCTTCTGCGCCCAGTGCCTTTGCTACCGGTACAAAGCTTACAGGATTCGGAATATCTACGCCGATGAAGCGGTTGTTGAAGAAGTCGATCTGGTTTTTCTTCTCTGCACACCATGCGCCGTTGCGGAATACGCAGGCGATGACAGGCAGCTTGTGCTCAATGGCGGAGGAAATCTCATGCAGGCTCATACCCCATGCGCCGTCGCCGATGATGCATACTACCGGGCAGTCAGGTGCTGCCATCTTTGCGCCGAGGCCTGCAGGATAGGCAAAGCCCGTGTTGCCGTAGGTAAGTGCTGCAATGTGTTTTCTCGGCTGCGTGAAGCGGAAGTAGCTGTTTGCCGTGGAGGATACGTTTCCGATATCCGTGCACAGTATTGCGTTCTCCGGCATGTTACGGCTCAGCTCAAGCAGTACGCGGCGGGGATTGATCGGGTTGCCCGGTTCCATTGCCAGGTCTTCGATTTCCTTCTCCCAGTCTGCCTTCAGCTGTGCGATTTTTGCCTGACGGTCTGCATCCGGGGCTCTGTCGCCGCCGTCCTTCAGCTCTGCCAGAATTGCCGCTGCCGTTGCCTTCGCATCGCCTACCAGCGCTACCTCTACCGGGTGCTTTCTGGCAATCTGCTTCGGGTTGACATCGATCTGGATGATCTTTGCATTGTCGGGGAAGTAGTTGATATCGTACTGCGGCAGCGTGCCGAATACGCTCAGGCGGCAGCCTACTGCCAGCATGACATCGGCTTCCTGCAGGGCCAGCATTGCTGCCTTGGAGCCCATGTAGCCGATCGGGCCTACCCAGTAGGGATGATCGGACGGGAATGCGTCATTGTGCAGATAGCTCATGGCGACAGGAGCCGTCAGATATTCTGCAATGCCCTTTACTTCTTCGTATGCGTCTGCATCGACTACGCCGCGGCCGGATACGATCACCGGGTGCTTTGCATTCTTCAGCAGTTCCACTGCGCGCTTGATCTCATCTGCATCTGCTGCCGGACGGGCATTCACTGCTCTGTACTGGGAAGGTGCCAGAATCTCTTCGTTGACTTCGCCGTAGAAGTAGTCTCTCGGAATGTCTACGTACACGGGGCCGCGCTCTGCATAGGCAATACGGAATGCCGTACGCAGCACGTCACCTGCTCTGCTGGGGTGAGGTACACGCAGGGATGCCTTCGTGATGGGCTTGAACAGGTTCCATGTATCGCACTCCTGGAACCCGTCCCAGCCGACCGTGGAGCTGCCCGCGGAAGGTCCGATAACTACCAGAGGAGTATGGGCCTGGTTTGCTGCTGCTACGGAGGTGACCATGTTGGTGATGCCGGGGCCGTTCTGTGCCGTGCAGACGCCTGCTACACCGGTGATACGGGAGAATGCATCTTCCATATGGGCTGCCGTCTGTTCATGACGCACGGGAATGAACTCAATCCCTGCATCCGGGAACAGGTCCAAAAGATCCATGAATGCGGATCCTACGATACCTGTTACGTGCTTTACGCCTTCCTGAATGAGGACTTCTACCATTGCCTCACTCGGCGTCATTTTCTGTTTTGCCATTTTTCTTTCCTCGTTTCCTATTAAAAATATTTTTGGTTCTCGTGGAAAACACCTCGTTCAATTGATTAACACTGTTAATCAATTGTTCAATAAAAAAACCTCTCTCAGGCTTCCTCCTCATTATATCGATGCAAGATCGATTTGTAAAGCAGGAAGCCTATGGCAAAGTGCACAAATAATGCAATGCTTAATTATGCAGAATATCTACCTGTATGTTTCCTCAGTTCTTCTCCCCGGACACTTCAGCAAACAGATCCGTGAATCTGCTTCCTTTGCGGAAGAACACCGGCGGTTTTCCCATCGGCGCAGAAATGATGTGCTCTCCGCCGGTGTATTCTTCCCCAGACCAGAGGTGAATCCATTCGCCTTTCGGCAGAAGCACCCGGCGGGTATCTGCCGATTCCTCAACCACGGGAGCGACAATGACATCCTCGCCCAGCATATAGGTAAACAGATCCCTGTCATAAAGCTCGTCATTTTCCGGTTCCGCGAAGAACAGAGGGCGCATGACGGGAATTCCCTTTTCTGCATTGATCCGAACGCATTCTTTCATATACGGCAGCAGCATGGTATGGATTGATGACCATTTTGCCGCCGCGGAAATCATCTTTTCATTGGAATAGAGCTGCACATTGGAATCCGGGCGGTTTCCCTCGTGCGTCCGCATTACCGGGGTAAAGCAGGAAAACTCCATCCAGCGTTCCAGCAGTTCTTCCGTTCTCTTCAGATGAAACAGCGTGGTATATCCGCCGCAGTCACTGGAATGGAGGCCGAATCCACTCATCCCCAGAGTGAGCGCAGCCGTGATTACCGAAGGAAGTCCGTCATCCACGGACCAGTCCACACACTGGTCTCCGGCCCAGGTCAGCGTGGAATATCTTCCGGATTCCGCAGCGCCGGCACGCATATAGAATACACATTTGCCTTCCGCACCGGCTTCCTGCACGGCTTCCCGGTTGCATCTGGCCCAAAGCATCGGCCACATATTGTGGGTCTGCAGACCGCTGCCTCCGAAGCAGACCGCGTCCGCCGGCAGATACTCGCCGAAGTCTGCCATCCAGCCCTTGAAGCCCATGGCAATGATATTGTTCTTTATGACATTTTTATACCACCGGAAGGCCTCCGGCATCGTCAGATCCACTACGCCGCAATCATACTCTCCGAAGTCAAAAAGATAGTCTTTTCCTTCTTTGTCTTTTACAAAGTATCCCTGTTCTTCGGCTTCTTTGAAAAGGATACCGCCTTCCACCAGATAGGGATTGATATATGCCATCCAGCGGGTTTCTTCATCGGAAGCAATCACTTCATCCAGCTTCGGGTACATTTCCTGATTCCAGCGCCAGTCCCACTGCAGGCGCTTTCCAAAGGAAGTGACTCTCTTGCCTTCCCAGTCCTGAATCCATACAGCCGGGATTTCCACACCGCCGTTGCGGCATTTATTCAGCAGCTCCAGGGCTCTTTCCGTTCCGCCCTGAACTCCAAGCCAGATTCCCTTCATGGCCCATTCGGGCAGCTCGGGCTGGCGGCCAAGGAGTGCGGTAAGCTCCGTCAGCAGGTCTTCATAGGTATCCGCCTGATACAGATAGAACACGGCCTGATTGTTCCAGATATTGATTTTGTGGCAATCTTCACAGGTGAAGTCCAGTTCGGAATAGTCATACCCGGCCAGATGGAAGAAATACATCTGTGAGGAGACAAAGGTGCATTGCGGGAAGAAGGTGGTATGATAATCCCCGCCGCTGCTGTCGGCTGCATCGGCAAGCTGCGTGATTTCCGTCGCCTTATTCCGGCCTACGCCCTGCTCTCTCGTCCAGATGGGGAACACCTTGCCCCGCAAGTCCAGGTAAGAGAACTGTTCCCCGCCGCCGATGACGTGTTCTTCCGTTTCCGCCGGGATCCGGATGATGAGGCGGTTGCATCCCGGCTCCTCGCATTTTACAGCAATGCGAATCCGACCGTTTTCCTCCTGAATATCCGGCTCCGGGAAAATCTCATGCATGTTTTCCGTATGGTCGGTAATGTCGAAGTTCCCGCGGAACATTTTGATATCTGCCTCGCCGTGACCGGCAAAGAATCGGAGTTTACTCGTTATACCATTGATCTTCATTTCTGTCGTCTTCCTTTTCCGCACTGACTTTTCTGAAAACCGGTTCCATAACAAATGCCATCATCAGACAGGCAGCTCCCGGAATTACGGGAATCAGCCCCGGCATCAGCATGCATATTGCCAGAATCACGATCAGAATCAGAGCCAGCGCAATACTTCTTGCTATATTTTTTACGATAAGATACAAAACAGACTTTGCAACATCGACAACGCCTCCTTCGAACCGGGAAATGAAAGCGAATACCCAGGGAAGCGTCAGGCCGACGGGAATCACATAGAACAATGCCAGCCGGGGAAGGAACAGGATCGGGACGATTACCATGAGATATACCAGCCAGATCACCGTACTGACCTTGAAGTCATCCCGGAATGCCCGGAAGAAGGAGCTCGTCACTCTTCCCCGCTCCCGCATGATTGACTTCGTTGCGGTATAGTACAGTGCAGCGGATGCCGCCCCGACAGTAATCACCGGCAATGAGCAGACAAGCCATAAAATGCCTGCCCAGACAATGTCGATGAGCATACTGAATACTTTGCCGAATTTTGTATCGTCAAATGATTTTTTCACGGATTCAGTTTACGGAATGAAAGCAAAGCCCAATTCTGCTCAATATTTGCAGACCTTGCAGCCGAGAATATCGGCCAGCGCCGTCAGCTCTGCCGCATAATGCCCGCGGATTACCGCAAAGTGAGGCTCAAACCCCTCTTTGACGCTCTCTTCCACCACGGAACGGGAGCTGTTTTCTGTTTCAATTACAATAGAAGTCCCGATAAACTGTTTGGGTTTGTCCAAAGCCTTTCCCTCCGCAATGAAGAACCGGAAGCTTCCGTCAGGTTCTCTGCCGATTCTGAAAATCGTTGCTTCGGGGAATGCTTCGCAGCCGAAGTCCATAGCAGGGCCGATTTTTCTGTTGGGGTGAACGCCCACCACAGCACCGGTGTCCTTTCTTGCCAGAGAGCAGGCGGCGGCACCGCAGTGCCAGTAGGTAATGGTATTCTCATTCTCATCCAGGGAAACCGGATCGCCGAAGAACACGGGACTGCCGGAAAGCTGCATACCGATCCACATGGACAGAGCACCGTAAATATCTGCCTCACAGGCTGCCGCAACACCTTCGTCATTCAGGAGAGAAAGCACCGTGCAGACGGGCGTTCCGAAGGATGTGAAGAAATCCGGCCAGCAGCGGGATGCCAAAGCTCCGATCTGATGGCTTTTTACATATTCCATATAGGCTTTGCAGAGCTTTGCATGGTCCTTCACATTCTGCTCCGGGGTCTTATCCAGACCGCAGGTAGCACATTTTGTTTTCTCGATGTACTCTTCACATTCTTCATCGGTATACGCTTTTGCCGCATCGATCAGCTCTCTGGCCTCAATTGCTTCCAGCTCGATACCGAAAGAATTCATCAGCTCCGTGTCCAGTGCCCGGCCGAAGCCGAAGCCCTGGGGCGTATGACCCACTGCTGCCATTTTCAGGCTGCGCATGCCGGATGCGATTCCGGCGGCTTTCACGGAAGCCGCCACCGTCCGGATGGTTGCTTCTTCTTCCGGACCGCCGAAAACGTAGGCAAATGATCTGTTGTCAAATCCGCGGATGGCATTGGCTGCAGAGTAGGCTCCCGTCAGGGAGTTGAGGCGAAGACGGCCGCCGTCAATGACCGGCTCCCGCAGCGTCCAGAGGACAATGGGGCAGCTGAATTTCCGCAGAACTTCGGAAATGTAGGCAGAATTGGCAAAGGTAAGATTCTGAAATACGATGAGATCCGGCTGCAGATCTTCCATGAAGCTCCGCAGGGCATCAACAGAGAGAAGCATGTCCTCCGGGCAGACGAAAGACGCATCCACAGACTTCAGCATGGCAACGGATCTGTCAAACTGCGCTTTGGCGCTTTCCATATGGAACGTAGGCACTCCCGCAGGAATGTAAACAGGCGTAAAACTGTGCATAGAAATAACCTCCAGGCAATTAATTAACATTGTTAATTATCATAGTCTGCTCATCTCTTTCTGTCAATAAAAACAGTATTGACATCTGCTTTATCCGGGGCTATTATTGAATTAATTAAAAGTTTTAATTAATTAAGGAGGGCTCATAAATTGGGTTACGATTTAAAAGAAGTATGCAAAGATATCCGCTGTGATATCATGACCTGCATCGGTCATCTTGGTGTCGGTCATATCGGCGGCTGCCTGTCCATCGTTGAAGCGCTGGCAGTGCTCTACTTTGAAGAAATGAACATTGACCCGGCAAATCCGAAAATGGAAGGCCGCGACAGATTCATTTGCTCCAAAGGGCACGCAGGCCCGGCAGTCTACTCCACACTTGCAAACAGAGGGTTTTTCGGCAAAGAGGAGCTCCTCACTCTGAATCAGGGCGGAACTCACCTCCCCAGCCACTGTGACATGAATCTCACCACCGGCATTGATATGTCCACCGGCAGTCTTGGCCAGGGATTTTCCTGCGCCATGGGCATTGCTCTGGGCTCCAAGCTGTCCGGAGACGGCGCTACCATCTACGCAATGGTAGGTGACGGCGAATCTCAGGAAGGCCAGATCTGGGAAGCTGCACTCTTTGGCGCTGCCAAGAAGCTGGACAACGTGATAGCTTTCACTGACTACAACAAGCTGCAGATCGACGGTGCTGTGGAAGAAGTCAACGGTGTTGCACCGCTGAAGGCAAAATGGGAAGCTTTCGGCTGGAATGCCATTGAAGTAGAAAACGGAAACGACGTGGATCAGGTTTCCGCCGCTGTCAAGCAGGCCAAGAGTCTTCTGGGGCAGGGAAAGCCTACCATGATTATCCTCAACACCAAAAAAGGCTGCGGTGTCAAATGGATTGAAGATCTTGGGGCCGGCAATCACAACACGAATATCAACGAAGAGCAGGCGAAAGCCGCCATTGAAGAAATAAGGGGGAACTGATTTATGGAAATGAGAGCTGTTTACGCCCAGTGTCTGTCTGAACTGATGGAAAAGGACCGCCATGTATGCGTTCTTGATGCCGACCTTTCCAAGGCATGCGGCCTGCGCGGTCTGTACGAAAAGTTCCCCAATCAGATGTTTGACTGCGGAATTCAGGAATCCAACATGGCTTCCGTTGCCGCAGGACTTGCCAGCTACGGCTTCAAGCCCTACATTGAAACCTTCACGCCTTTTGCCACCCGCCGCATCTGCGACCAGCTTGCCATTTCCATTGCCTATGCCAAAATGAACGTAAAAATCGTCGGCACAGACCCCGGCATTGCAGCTGAGCTCAACGGCGGTACTCACATGAGCTTTGAGGATATCGGTGTAATCCGTTCCATCCCCGATCTGGTTATTTTTGAACCCATTGATGACATTCAGCTGAAGGCTGCATTCCCCGTCATCAATGAATATAACGGCCCTGTGTATATCCGTCTGTTCCGCAAGGAGCTGCCCAGACTGCTGAATGAAGATTACAAGTTTGATCTCTTCAAGGCCGATATGATGAAGGAAGGCAGTGATGTCACCATTCTTACCACCGGCCTGGTAACGGAAAATGCTCTGGAAGCAGGCGAGCTCCTCAAGGCTGAGGGAATCGATGCTGAAATCATCAATGTCCATACCATGAAGCCTCTGGATACGGAAACCATCCTCGCTTCCGCCAAAAAGACCGGTGCGGTTCTCACTGTTGAAAACCACAGCGTTATCGGCGGTCTCCATTCTGCCGTTCTGGAAGCTCTGGCACAGGAAAAGATTCCTGTATGCGCCGTCGGCGTAAAAGACAGATTCGGCGAAGTCGGCAAGATGCCGTATCTGCGCAAGGTTCTCGGCCTGACTACAGAAGACGTTGTGGAACAGGCTAAAAAAGCAATTTCGCTGAAGTGAGGAATCTGACATGAAAATAGCTCTGGGAAGTGACAAATCCGGCTTTTCTGCCAAGGAAGCAATCAAGGCATATTTTGACGAAGCCGGTATCGAATACGATGATCTGGGAACCACAGACCTGAACGATGTACATCCCTACTACCGGGTTGCTGCGGATATTGCTCCGAAGCTGCAGTCCGGTGAATATGAAAAGGCCATTCTCATCTGCGGCACCGGTGCCGGCATGAGCGTTGTCGCCAATAAGCACCGCGGTGTATACGCCGTAGCCTGCGAAGGCACCTATTCCGCTAAAATGGCTCGCGCCATCAACAATGCCAACGTCCTCTGTCTGGGCGGATGGATTGTCGGCCCGGAACTGGCCGTAGAAATGGCAAAGACGTTCCTCAACACCGACTGGTGCCAGGATCTGGAAGACTGGCGTGCAGAGAATATGCACAAGTTTGCAGCTCAGGTTGAAGCCATCGAGGAGCGCATCTATAATCCCTGATTTCCGCATGAAATTTCCGGATTTCGCAATTTAAGAAAGTGAGACTCCATGCACTATCAAGGTGATAACATGCTGGACGTAAAGCGTACCAATCGAAGTGCTGCTTTACGAATCCTCCACGAACAGGGCGGCATGTCCCGTAAACGGCTTGCCGAAGCTATGGAACTTACCCCTGCCGCAATCACCAAAATTGTCGGCGAGCTGATCGACGAAGGCCTCGTGCAGGAGGGGGACTCCCTTCCTGCGGGCGGCGCCGGTCGAAGAGAAGTCACAATCGGCCTGAATGAACATGCTTTCTGCTCCCTCGGGATTCTGATTAACCTGAAGGAAGCCATTCTCTCGGCTATCTGGCTGGACGGCAGCGTGATTTTTTCAGAGCATCGGGAGCTGACAGAACGGGCACCGGCTGATGATACCGTAAATATGCTTTCTTCCCGAATTCTTCAGCTTGTGGATCAGTATGGAATCGGCAGAGAAAAAATTATCGGTCTGGGAATCGCCATCCGCGGCATTACTTCCGAAGACTGCCGGTGTATCCGGAACAGTTTCCGTTCTCTCGATACGCAGGACTATCCCATTGTGGAGCGTTTCGAACAGCACACCGGTTTGCGCACGGTCATGTCCAACAACGTCCGGGCACTGTTTTCCGCCCACAACTATCTGACCGGAGGCGATCAGGGGATCTCCCGTTTTTTCCTGCGCTGTGAGTATGGAATCGGGGCATCACTGATGGTAAACGGCAGTATCTGGCACGGCTGGACACAGCAATGCGCGGAAATCGGGCATATCCCCGTTATCAGGCACGGCGGGAAGCTCTGTTCCTGCGGAAAAACCGGATGTCTGGAAACCATTGCCTCCCCTTCTGCCATTCTTTCAGATGTGACGGAAATTTATTCAAAGGAAAATACCCCGATCCTTTATGCGCTTTGCAAAGGCGACCGGCAGCAGATTACTCTGAATACGATATTCAGTGCTGCCGAACAGGGGGATAAACAAGTCGGCGCCGTGGTCGAAAGAGCTGCAACCGCTCTTTCCTCTGCTCTGAAGTTTGTAATCTATCTGGCAGATCCTCAGGAGATTGTTCTTTACGGCCAGATGTTTGAAAATGAGTACTATCTCTCACTCCTGTATGAGGACCTTCAGGTCGGTGTAGATGAAAGCCATACCACTTCTGTTAAAAAAAGCCGTTTCAATCGGCTGCTGGAGGATAAAGCTGCCGGGCTGGTGATGGTGGAAGACTTTATCAGCCGGGGCGGGATGGAATAGCAGTGCCGCATAATTTATCGAAATTGTATAACGTACAATTATAAATTCACAACAAGGGAAGAGCCCGAGATTTGCCTTACAGCATCCCGGGCTCTTTTCTTATTCAGATATCATCACAGATATCGATGTTTTTCCCTTTGATTGCCACCACTGCGCCATCTTTCGCCTGGTTGGAATCTGCATGTGCCAGCAGCCACTTGTTGCAGGCTCTAAGCATCCGATCTTCTGCATTCAGAGGGGTAATATCCGGCTTGGGGCCGTTTGTTCCTCTGGGCAGAGCAACAAGAACTTTGAATCCCTTGCCCTTTTCCGCGCTGCAGGGGGCAAAATGCATCGTTGTTGCATACACTTCAATCATAACCCCTGCCGGGCAACGGAAGGCTTTCACCATACCGGAATCCAGGAAACCGTCTTCTATTTCCTCCCGCCTGGCCAGCAAAAGAATAAAGTCTTCCGTCCCCAGATTGATCTCGCTGTCTCTGTGGTACTCCAGGCAGTTCATTTTGGTGTTGTGACCGTTGCACCACCCCAGCTGGACCGGCATTCCGCCGAACAGGTTGTTCTGTATCTGCTGATATACAGGAAGCGCCTCCAGCTCCGGCTGTGAAGCGACATAAGCCGTCTTCTCCGGTGGAAGCGGTGTTACCGCATCCAGCGTTTCCAGCAGGCCTTTCAGGTCATAGCCTTCAATCACCTGACCGTATTTCCGGAATTCCGGATCATAAACCGAGTATATTTTCATGTTATTCTCCTTATTCTGCAGGATTCTCTTCGCTGAGTCTGCGAAGGACTTCTTCTTTTTCAATCTGGAGCTGGGCCGTGCGCTCCTTGCTGAGGGGATAGACAAAACGCAGGAATACAAATACCAGCAGGAACAGTACCGCAGGGATCAGCACGGAGTCTGCATACATGCGGTCAAGAGTTGCTCCGTTGATTTTGCTGGTGTTCAGCACATTATCGGTATAACCGATCCGCATAAGAGATGCATTCACGAGAATCGCTTCAATCGTCTGTCCCAGCTTCCGCATAAAGGTATAGAAAGCATAGCTGGTGGCGTCATCATGGAGACCGTAAGTCACTGTATTGTAGTCAATGGCATCCGTGGCCAGAGACCAGATCAGGAGGAACATAAATGCCGTTCCGATACCGGAAGCAAGGCAGACTGCAAGGAATGCCCAGACACTCTTTGTGCCCATCAGGTACAGAATCAGATAGCATGCGCCGGCAAAGAGCATACCGTAGGAGCACACTTCCCGACGGCCGTATTTATTGCCGACTTTTCCGGCAAAGAACATAATAACGGCAACCGGCAGATACTGACAGACGGTGGGCAGCATAGTGAGACCGGGCGCTTCAAAATAATAGTCAAACAGGTAGGCATTATATGCCTGTGCAAACATCTGAGCCGTCAGAAACAGCATGCTGGCAATACACACGGCTACAAACGGCCGGCTGGAAAACAGCATTTTGATGACTTTGAATGTGCTGTTTCCGGAGGATTTCGGCGCCGGCTTTGTCTGCACTCTCTCCTTCGTCCAGGCATAGGTGAGATAGAAGGCGCCAACTGCCAGAACGGCAATCAGAATGCTGCCGATCAGCGTCTTGGAGGCGGACATCTTTCTCACGCCGCTGACCGTAACATAGCAGAAGCTTACCAGCACCATCGCCGGCATGGCACCGAACGTGGAACCGCAGGAACGGAATACGGACAGTGCGGAACGCTCCCTGTCATCGGAAGTGATGACCTGCGCCATGGAACCGTAAGGAATGTTGATGCAGGTGTAGAGCATGCCGAAGAGGATATAGGTGATGTACGCATAGGTCAGATAACCGTTCTGAGAAAGACCGGGAATCTTGACGAACATCAGAACGGCGGATACGGAAACGGGAATTGCGAAAATTTTAATCCAGTGGCGATAACGGCCGTCCGGATACACCGGAGCCCGGTCAATAATTCTGCCCCAGATTGGGTCATTGATTGCATCCCAGACTCTTGCAACAATCATCATAATCATGATGCTGACAATATTGAGCTGAAGCACATCGGTATAGTACTTCTGCAGAATTGACTGCACCAGCCCGAACAGCAGGCAGGATCCGAAATCGCCGAGGGCGTAGCCGATTTTGTCCTTGCCTTTGATTCCGCTGGTTTTGCGGATATAGGATTCTTCCATTGGACAGTTCCTTTCTGTGTATATTGATTCTGATATTGTATGTTCTTTTACATAGGACCGCGGCGGAACAGCGTATTGAAAAACAGTTCCGGGAATGCCTGCAGGCCGGAAATCATCCGATATTTTTTATCTCCAAAGCAGCGGAGCTTCCGCATGGAAGGAGAAATCGGCTCCCAGCCCGGATTCTGCGTCCTGACAAAGGCTGCCACCGCGTCCGTCATTTCCTTCTGGATTTCATAGTCTCTCTCCGCAAAAGGCCTCCAGGATTTATCCATATTACCGAACACATACCAGAGATCCGAGGAGTGGAATGCTCTGTAGCAGTTACCGGGAGGGACTCTGTCGAACAGGTAGCCGTATACCGGCTGTCTTTGGTTCTTTGCACTCCAGAGACCGAAGGACATTAAAATACGATGCATGGCAAGCGGAGCTATCATATCCTGAGAGGTAACGCCAATCAGCACAGGGACGTCCAGCACCTTCCCGCTTTTCCGAATTTCCGCCGGTCGCCCCGGAACGATATGCCCGTCAACGGCTCCTAACAGAAGATGGATACTGCCGTGATTCTGCTTTTCATCCCACCAGGCTCTCCAGATTGTCTCTGCCGGAGCTGTTTTCATTTCCTCATCTGTGGCGCATCCTGCTTTTTCCCGAACAGCATCCCAGAACGGTCGGGATTCTTCCTCCGTCCAGGGATATCCGAAGTTGGGAAAGAAGCCGCCCCCGGACATCATAAAGGCACCCCGAATCATTCCCTTCAGTTCTTCGCTGTACAGGAGATTCATTACACTGATGGCTCCGGCAGACTGGCCGGAAACCGTAATGTTTTCCGGGTCTCCGCCAAAGGCCGCGATATTGTCTCTGACCCATTTTATTCCGGCAATCTGGTCATAATGGCAATAGTTCCCCGACCGATACTGTCCGAAAATATTCAGCCGGTATCCCAGTGAAACCAGAACGATTCCCCTTTTGGCAAATTCCGTAGAAGTGCCCGCCGGCAGTTCACTCTGCTTTCCGGTAAAAAAACCGCCGCCGTGAATAAAAACCAGCACCGGACAGTTCTTTCCATCTTTCGGCGCAACAATATTCAGTGTGAGCGGACTTTCCGCATAATTCCACTGGACATTGGGGCGGAACTCTCTGGTATAGAATCTTTCGCTGTCATCTGTGTACGCGGACAGCTGGGGACATTCCAGTTCCGTACCCGTGGCATCGATTTCTCCTTCCCATTTTTCAATGACTGTCGGAAGAGAAAAGCGCTCCGCTTCTGCAAAAGGGATTCCCCGGAACAGGACGCCGTCTTCCAGGCTGAGACCTTTGACGGCGCCGCAGCGGGTCTGAATTCTCATTGTGTCACTCATTTCCGCCGTGCTCCCCTGTTCCGCCGCCATACTTTTTGCAGGCCTGAATAAAACCGTTCATCGGTTCTGTGATACATTTATCCTTATGATATACAACGTCGAAAAAACGCTCCAGATTCAGCTGATTCACATCGCAGATTCCCAGCTTTTTATTCAGCGCACTTTCCCGAACCAGGCGCTCTGAAATGACACTGATTCCGTGCCCTGCCTCGACTGCATTGATAATCGCTTCCGAGTTGGAACAGGACCAGACGATATCTACCGGTATTTCCAGATTCTTCATCTGCTCCTCGAACTGATTTCTGGTCCCGCTGCCTTTTTCCCTGAGGATAAACGGCTCCCCTTCCAGTTCCTTTACATCAACAATCCCCCGGGAAGCAAATCTGTGAGACTCCGGCGTAATAAGGACCAGCTTATCCTGAATGACATGCCGGGTAATCAGCTCCGGGTTATTGATTCTTCCTTCCACCAGACCGATGTCAATATCATTGCTCAGCAACGCCAATTCAATTTTATTCGTATTCTCCACCATGACTTCAATGCGAAGCTCCGGATCATTCTTCCGAAGGTCGGCAATCAGCGGGCTGATTACGCAGGTCCCGATTGTGACAGTGCTGCCGATGCGAAGCATTCGATGGGCACCGCTGGAGCGAAGGAATCTTTCCATATCCGATTCCGCATTGAGCAGAACTTTGGCATATCCCAGCATTTCCTTCCCGGCTGCCGTCAGATACAGACGATGATTCAGCCTTTCAAACAGCACGACACTGTATTCCTGCTCTATGGCAGAAATGGCCTGGCTGATGGAAGACTGCGAAACATACAGCGCTCTGGCTGCTTCACTCATATTCCCCAAGGCCGCCACTGTCACGAAGATTTCCGTATTTCTGATTGTCAATATTCCACTTCCTTCGCACCGGTTTTTCTGTTCCCGATTCAGGGGCAAATACCAATCTCTTTTTTACAGTTTAATACATCCGACAGAGTAAGGAAAGCTTTTCTTTCAAAAAATCGGAGCTTCACTGCAAAAGCAATGAGGCTCCGTGCTGTTATTCAGTCAATATTTTCTGAATGGAATCAATCCTGCATCCAGCGGGAGTAATCCAGGTGGGCATACTTGTCCAGGTAACGGGTCGGCATCTGGAATGCATCCTTACGGA
>JAZLHH010000074.1:0-4608 GCA_045616745.1 Candidatus Limivicinus sp.
AAAGAGATCGCAAAGCTGAAACGAACCGGTAAGAACGACCGTGATGTTGTGTTCCGTATGGTTCGGATCATTTGCTCGATCTGGCAGACGCACCCGTTCCGTGAGGGCAACACCCGCAGTATTATCGTGTTTGCCGTCCTGTTGGCAAAGCATCTCGGCTTTGAGGTGGATCATGAATTGTTCCGGACAAATGCTGCCTATGTGCGAAACGCGCTGGTGTGGGGTTCGCAGGGAATCTATTCGAAGTATGAGTATTTGGAACGTATCTTCTTTGATGCCATTCTGCATGAGAACATTCAGGATGCAGAACAGAAAGCCGAAGAAAAGAACGGCCGGTATGAGAAGATCGGCGATTATAAGGTCAAGGACTATGTAGAGCGGCCGCATGAGTATGTGAAATAATCCAAGCTCTATACGCCACTATTCCTACTGGGAAACTGCCCAGAGCTGGGTCGGTTTTCTCAAGAAACCTGATCCGGTTGCAAGGATAATTGGCATATTGTTGGAGGAAGCTGAAACAGCGGTGACTCAGTGAAGAAAATGAAACCGTGACAAATTGTCACGGTTTGAAGATGACTGCAGCAGTACATAAACGGGATTCGGTTCGCACCGATAGGATATCAGAAAGAAGGCAGAATATGAAATTGAGCGGTTTTTTAATTGTTGTGAAAGATTGCAAAAAGGCAATGAAGTATTATCATGACCTCTTCAATCTTGAAATGCTTGCTGATAATGACGGCAATATGATCCTGTCAGACGGGCTGGTTTTACAGGAAGAAAAATACTGGCGAGGCTTTATCGGCAGAGACGTACTTCCTCAGAACAACGCCTGCGAGCTGTATTTTGAAGAGGAAAACGTGGATGCCTTTTATGAAAAGCTGAAAACGCTTTACCCGAAAACGGTATTTGTCAACCTGCCCATGACACACAGCTGGGGTCAGCGCGTGGTACGCTTTTATGATCCGGACGGGAATCTGATTGAAGTCGGAACACCGGTGCAATAGGATGATACCTGAATTTACTGCGCCCCAAAGCCGGTAAATAAGCCAGTGCCGGCATCGCAGGATTTATAATCAGAGACCATAAGTGTTTTACTTACATTTCTCCGATTCCTTCCGAAATCCCAAGCATCAGGATTCCGGCAATCACTGCGAAGATGCAGGCATATTGAGATGCTTTCAGTTTTTCTTTGAGGAAGATCCTTGACAGCAGCACGGATACGATGCAGTAGGAAGCGACCATCGGCGCGGCAAGGACCGGCTTTTCCGCCATGGCGTAGACGTAAAAGATCTGGCCGAATTCTTCACAGACTGCTGCGATCCCCTTGCTGCGTTCCCTTGCGGAAAACGGATTATACGGCTTTTTCTCCCTGATCCACAGGAATATCCAGGCAGCGATTCCGGCAAGGAAAAACGTCAGACCGTACAGGACGATCACGTCAATCTCCCCAAGTCCGAGACCTCTCTCTTCATTGAGAATGATTCCGTCAGCCGCAGTCCCCAGAGTATCGAACACACAGTAAAGAATCGGAAAAATCAGAGCAAGCGCGCCGAAACGGTACTTCCGGTTTTCCTTCGGCATTTCTCCCTCATCTTTTGACAGCTTCTGCTCGACCACCGCCAGCAGAATGACACCGATCACTGTTGCCAAAACACCGCAAATGATCAGAATGTTATTCAGAAGCGGGATTCCCGATACATTTCCAAAGGTAAAACCGGTCTCGTCCGAGATGCTTTCAAGGGCGTCCTGCGAAGTGATAACGAAAAACACCGACATAGCAATCGCGGACAGCGCGCCGGAGGCGTTCTGTATCGGAGAAACGATCGACAGCTCCAGATAGCGCAGACCCGCATAGCCGATTACCATGGAAACAATATACCCGATGGATGCGGGAAGATATTTGGCGGCACTGACGGCAAAATCGGCGGCACTGCCGTCCTTCAGCGTTTCGGAAAAGGGGAGAAGTCCCAGGGCGCAAATACCCATAACCAGTCCGACCCAGACGGCAATCTTTAAGTGGGAGTACCGGTCAGCAGCATCCGTGCTTTTTTTATAAAACAGATCGGCCAGTCCCCATCCGAGCAGACAGATCAAAGCGAATATAAACCAAGACATTTTTCAAAATCCTTTCCATGGGAAGAGTTATTTCTGAATAACGGCGGCAGCCTGCCGCCGCTTTTTTTATCCTGCTGCGGTCCTGAATGCCGGGTCATATACATTGAATCATCCGTCTCGGACGGAATCACGCGCCGTAGAAGCTGAGTTCCTCGATGGCCCTGTCCATGATGAAGTGGGTCCTCTCAACCGCCTTTTCCGTGTCCCGGTTCAGAAGTGCCGAATAGAGGTCCAGCTTGAGCTCGTACATTTTCTCAATTCCGTTGCGCTTGCAGTACATACTCCACAGATAAATTCCCTGGGGCTTGAACGAATGATACAGCAGCGGCATCAGCACGTTTCCGCTGAGCACGGCCAGCTCGTGATGAAACCGGAACACCAGCTCTGCCGCGGTCTCGCAGTCGGAGGACTCCCGCAGCTCGTCCAGAATCGGGGAGAGGGCTTCCAGATCGGCAATGCCCGCCTTTTCGATGACCAGCTTCATGCAGAGACATTCCATGGCGTCCCGCGTTTCAAACAGTGAGCGTACCTCGTTCTGCCGCAGAGCGCCGCCGTTATAGCGCATGATGGCCACCAGCGTCTCCATGGAGCCCCGGCGCCGGTAGTCGCACACGAATACACCCTGCCGGGGCCGGATCTCTACAAAGCCCAGCTTTTCCAGCTCCACAAGCCCCGCGGAAATCACAGGCCGGGACACCCCCATTTTTGCGGACAGGTCCCGGGCCGGAGGCAGCTGCTCCCCGATGGAAAGCTCCCCGGAAAGAATCATATTTTCAATCTGCTGAACAAAAAGATCCGTAAGCGAGAGCGTGGTAATTTTTGTAAAGCCCATGATCCGGCCTCCCTCTGCCATTGATATAAAAATGCTCCTGGTATTACCAGAATCTTACAGTGTTATTTTATTGACAAATCATATAATTGTCAAGGTGTCTTATTACAGATACTGCCGAATTTGGCGGGAACTCCGTACTTTCCGTTGACAATAGCCGTTCGGCAAGACTACTATTAACCTGCATAAGTTTGGTAACACCACGAATGATAAGGAGGAATTGAAATGCCCAAGTATGATGCCGTTGTTATCGGAGCGGGTAACGGCGGTCTGGCTGCGGCCTGCAAGATGGCCTGGGCCGGCAAGAAGACGCTCCTGATTGAGCGCCACAATCTCCCCGGAGGCTGTGCATCCAGCTTCCGCCGCGGCCGTTTCGAGTTTGAAACCGCGCTGCATGAAATCTGCGAATGGGGTACCGCCGAAAAGCCGGGCGGCTGCCGGCAGATTGTTGTCAACACCTTCGGTACGGAGGGCGAATGGCTGATGGTTCCGGACAACTTCCGCGTCATCACCACGGCTTCCGACGGCAAAACGCATATTGATGCCACCCTTCCCTGTTCCGTCAAAGCCTTTGTGGACGCCATGGAAAGCTATGTTCCCGGCTGCCGCAAGTCCATCCAGGACCTTTTTGACCTGGGAACGGAGTTCCATGAGGCAGGCGACTACTCCCTTTCCGTCAACGGAAAGACGGATCCCAAGTACATGCAGGAACATTTTCCCAACTTCCTTCGTCTGGGAAGCTACCCGGTGAACAAGGTTTTCGATGCCATGAAGATGCCCAAGCTGGCGCAGGACATCATGAATACCTACTGGGGCTATCTGGGAGTGGATGCTGACAGCCTCTCCTTCCTGCAGTACGTGAACATGCTGTGGCTGTATGTCAACCACGGCGCCTGGATTCCCGCAAAAACCAGCCACCAGCTTACCACCGGTATGCTGGAGCGTTTCCGCGCAATGGGCGGAGAAGCCTGGTTCAACTGCACTGCCGAAAAGATCCTTTTCGACGATGACAAGGCCGTATGCGGTGTTCAGACCGACAGAGGCACCATCGAAACGAAGCATATTCTCTGCAATGCCAACCCGAGCATGGTCTACGCTACCATGTGCCCGCCGGAAGTCGTCCCGGAGCGGATGGTGAAGCTGGCCAACGCCCGCACCTACTCCGCCCGTATGTTCGTGGTCTACATGGGCCTGGACAAGACGGCCGAGGAGCTGGGCATCCATGACTACACCATCTTTCTTCCCACCTCTGCCGACACCGTGAAGGAATATAAGGACGGCAAGAAGATCGCCACCAACTGCAACCAGGTTTCCGTCTGCTACAACGTGGTCAATCCGGACTTCTCCCCCGAAGGCACCTGCGTTCTCTCCTTGACCAGTACCTTCATGGAGGATGACTGGGCCAATGTCTCTCAGGAGGATTACGTCAAAACCAAGCAGGAATTCGCTGCCAAGCTCATAAAGCTTTTCGAAGAGCGTACCGGCTATGTCGTCACCCCCTACATTGAAGAAATTGAAATCGCAACGCCCTGGACCATGTGCAACTATGTCAATGTGCCGCAGGGTGCGGCCTACGGCTATGAGCTGAAGGACTGGGACAACATGATGCCCAGAATGATGATGCTGGGCACGGAATTCCCCGTGAAGGGCCTCAAGTTCGTTGG
>JAZLHH010000075.1:0-7096 GCA_045616745.1 Candidatus Limivicinus sp.
GTGGTTCCGGCAGCGTGAAGATTAGTGATATCTACGTCAAGCCTTGAAAGCACGGCCATTGATTTTTTAACGGTATTGGGGATATCGTGAAGCTTCAGGTCAAGAAAGATCTTATGCCCTCTCTTTTTGATTTCCCGCACAATTTCCGGTCCTTCTGCGTAAAAAAGCTCCATTCCGATCTTTACAAAGGGCTTTCTTCCCGTAAACCGGTCAAGGAAGGCAAAAACCTCCTCTTTCGAAGCAAAATCACAAGCTACGATTACGTCCTTACCCATGCGCTGCACCTCCTATAATATCTTTTATGTTATCAATATTGTACTTGTCCATTGTTTCCGGAAGAGCCCGGATGATGTCTCTCGCGGCATACGGATTCACCAGATTGGCAGCACCCACCTCTACGGCAGCAGCGCCGGCCATCATCATCTCGAGCACATCCTCGGCCGTGGAGACCCCGCCCATACCGATTACCGGAACCTTGACGGCCCTGGCCACCTGATACACCAGCCGGAGAGCCACCGGGAAGATCGCCGGGCCGGAAAAACCGCCCATCGTATTGGCAATCACCGGGCTCTGTTTCCTGAGGTCGATCCGCATCCCGAGCAGCGTATTGATCAGGCTGATCCCGTCAGCGCCGGCATCCTCACAGGCCTTCGCCACAGAGACGATATCCGTCACATTCGGCGTCAGCTTCATAAACACCGGCTTTTGGGTAACTTTTTTTACTGCCGCGGTCACCTCGGCTGCCGCTTTCGGATCGGTACCGAAACTCATTCCGCCGCCATGCACATTCGGACAGCTGACATTTACCTCGATCCAGCCCACCTGGTCACAGGCATCGAGCCGTTCGCAGGTATAGGCATAATCCTCTACGGAAAAGCCGGATACATTTGCCATCACCGGCTTATGAAATACCTTTTCAAGTTTCGGAAGTTCCTCCGAGATCACCTTTTCCACCCCGGGATTCTGAAGTCCCACCGCATTGATCATGCCGGCGGTACACTCTGCGATTCTGGGGGTCGGATTTCCGAAACGGGGGTCTTTTGTGGTTCCCTTAAAAGAAAAAGTTCCCAGACGGTTGATGTCATAGATTTCGGCAAATTCATAACCGAATCCGAAGGTTCCGCTGGCGGGGATCACCGGGTTGTCCAGTTCGATCCCGCATAGGTCCACACTTAATCTTCCCACAGGATTTCCTCCTTTCTGAGCACCGGTCCGTCCTTACAGATTCTCTTATTGCCGGTGATGGTCTTGCAGGAACAGCCCATGCAGGCTCCGAAGCCGCAGCCCATCCGTTCCTCAAAACTCATCTGACCGGTGGTGCCGGTCGCCTTAAACAAAGCACGGAGCATCGGTTCCGGCCCGCAGGCGCAGAAATCCGTATACGAAAGTTCTCTGAGAGCATCTGTCACAAATCCTTTGATGCCGTAGCTGCCGTCTACCGTCGTCACCAGTACCTTTGCCCCGAGAGCACGAAACTCCTGTTCATAGAAAACCTCTTCCTTCGTATTGAATCCGAGAATCACGCTGACATCTTTTCCGGCTTCCCGGAGTTTCCTGCACAGAAGATACATGGGCGGAACCCCCACGCCGCCGCCAATGAGCACAGGGCGGTCTCCAATCGTGCTCAGGTCATAGCCGTTGCCAAGTCCGGTGAGCACATCGAGCACCCTGCCTTTTTGCATTGTGCTCATAGCCTCCGTTCCTTTCCCCACCACCTTGTAAATGATGGTCAGTT
The DNA here is from genome assembly GCA_045616745.1 of Candidatus Limivicinus sp. Lineage (GTDB taxonomy): Bacteria > Bacillota > Clostridia > Oscillospirales > Oscillospiraceae > Limivicinus. The sequence continues at coordinate 1,736 of JAZLHH010000075.1, forward strand.
CATCGCCGTTCACGTCACATACGGAAATGGGGCGGCGGAGAAAAAAACCGTCGAGCAGAAGGTTCACAAACTGCCCCGGTGCCGTGACCGCGCTGAGATCGCCCTTCAGAATCATCTTATATACGTTGGCCGTAAGCGGTTCGTTTTTGATTATTTCTAAAATTACCTGTTTCATAAGCTCCTTTCCTGCAGCTTTCCCAAACGACTTCCAGGTAACGTTGTATGAGCAACGTTCTTCGATACGGATTTACGCATCAATCGTCGAAATCGTCTGTGTGGTCTCTTCCAGAACATCGAGAAGAACGCGGACAGTATCGAGCGATGTAAACAGGGCCACATTGTTCTCGTTGGCCAGCTGCCGGATCTTAATGCCGTCGGAGGCAGGTGCCGCGGCACCCACGGTTCTCGTGTTGATGATATAGGCCAGATGTCCCTGACGGATGGCCTCCGGGATTTCCTCGGAGCCCTCACTGATCTTCTGTAAGATATGAGTCCGGATTCCGTTCTCCTTTAAGAAGCGGGCCGTTCCTTTCGTTGCCTGAATATTAAATCCGAGATTGTAGAACCGGCGTACAAGCGGAAGCGCCTCTTCCTGATCTTCTCTGGCAATCGTGGCGAATACCGTTCCATAGTTCTGCAGCCGGAGTCCCGATGCCTGAAGGGCCTTAAAAAGGGCACGGTTCAGTTTATTGTCGTATCCGATGGCCTCGCCGGTTGACTTCATCTCGGGAGACAGATAGGAATCAAGTCCTTTGATCTTATTGAAAGAGAATACCGGAACCTTACAATAGAAACGGTTCTTTTCCTCGGGATAAAGGTCAAAAATCCCCTGCTCTTTTAAGCTCTTCCCTAATATCACCTCTGTGGCAATGTCGGCCAGAGAGTGACCCGTTGCCTTGGAAAGGAACGGTACGGTTCTGGAGGAACGGGGGTTCACCTCAATGATATAGACGTCATCATTTTTATCTACAATAAACTGAATATTATAAAGGCCTACGATGCCGATCCCGAGCCCAAGTTTTTTCGCATACTGGAGAATAATTCCTTTTACTTTATTGGAAATGGAGAAAGTCGGGTACACACTGATCGAGTCGCCGGAATGGATACCGGTACGTTCTACCAGCTCCATGATGCCCGGTACGAATACATTCCGCCCGTCACAGATGGCATCGACTTCCACTTCTTTTCCCTGAATATACTTGTCAACAAGAACCGGCTTATCCTCATCGATCTCAACCGCCGTCTTTAAGTAGCGGCGAAGCTGCTCTTCATTTCCGACAATTTCCATGGCACGGCCGCCCAGTACGAAAGAAGGACGAACCAGTACCGGATAACCGATTTCCTGAGCAGCTTTCACACCGTCTTCGATTTTTGTGACGGCCTGTCCTTTCGGCTGTGGTATCTGAAGGTCAATCAGAACTTTTTCAAAGCTGTCCCTGTTTTCAGCCCGATCGATGGCCTCACAGTCGGTGCCGATAATCTTTACGCCTCTCTCCATTAACGGATTCGCAAGGTTGATGGCCGTCTGGCCGCCGAGGGAAGCGATGACGCCCATCGGCTTTTCAAAATCCAGGATCGCCATCACATCTTCGGGAGTCAGCGGTTCAAAATAAAGCTTGTCTGCCGTGGTGTAGTCTGTGGAGACGGTTTCCGGATTGTTATTGATGATAATTGCTTCATAGCCTGCCCGTTTGATGGTCTGCACGGCATGCACGGTGGAATAGTCAAATTCCACTCCCTGACCGATACGGATCGGGCCGGCCCCCAGCACCACGATTTTCTTCTTTCCGGTCAGTCTTGATTCATTCTCTCCGGTATAAGAGGAATACAGGTAAGCAATATACTTACCGGTATGAAGCGTATCCACCATCTGGAATACCGGTGTGATCCCGTTTTTCTTTCTCTTTTCGTAGACTTCAATTTCCTTTAAGTTCCAGAGTCTTCCGATAAACTTATCAGAAAATCCCATCTTCTTTGCTTCCCTGAGAATATCAATTGAGTTGACATGATCGCGAAGCTTCTGCTCCATTTCCACGATTGCAAGGAACGTATTCAGGAACAGTTCCGTCACCTTTGTCGCTTCATGGATGTCTTCGACAGAAACACCGCGGCGTAATAATTCGAAGATTCCGTAGATATTATCGTCCCGGAAAGTGCCCAGGTACCGGAAGATTTCTTCATTGGTCATTCCATCAAACTTCGCAAGGTGGAAATGGCACACTCCGGTTTCCAGAGAACGGACACTCTTCAGCATACATTCGGTCAGTGTGGTTCCGATGCCCATCACTTCGCCGGTTGCCTTCATCTGCGTGCCGAGAACATTCGGTGCCGTGGTAAATTTATCAAAGGGGAACCGAGGGAACTTAGCTACGATATAATCAAGACGCGGCTCAATGGCGGCGGTTCCGCCTGCCACCGGAATCTCCGAAAGGCTCATGCCGACAGCAATCTTGGCAGTCACTCTGGCGATCGGATAACCGGAAGCCTTGGAGGCCAGTGCCGAAGACCGGGAAACCCGGGGATTGACTTCAATCAGGAAGTATTCGCCGTTTTCCGGATTCAGCGCATACTGTACATTGCATCCACCCGAAATCTTCAGCTCACGGATGATCTTTAACGCACTGTCATTGAGCATTTTAAGATCATGGTCATTTAAGGAAAGAATGGGGGCCACCACCACAGAGTCTCCGGTATGAACCCCGACAGGATCCACGTTTTCCATTCCGCAGATCGTGATCGCATGATCCTCGGAATCCCGCATCACTTCGAATTCAATCTCTTTGTAGCCCTTCACACTCTTTTCAATCAGGACCTGATGCACCGGAGAAAGCTTGAAGGCGTTGCGCCCGATCTCCAGAAGTTCTTCCTCATTATCAGCAAATCCGCCGCCGGTTCCGCCTAACGTAAAGGCAGGACGAAGTACTACGGGGTATCCGATCCGCAAAGCGGCCGCCTTTGCTTCATCTAAAGAATACGTGATTTCGGAAGGAATGACCGGTTCTCCGATCAACTGGCACATTTCCTTAAAGAGTTCTCTGTCTTCCGCCCGTTCAATCGATTCGGAACTGGTTCCGAGAAGTTCCACACCGCACTCTTTAAGAACCCCTTTCTTCTCCAGCTGCATCGCAAGATTCAGTCCGGTCTGGCCGCCGATACCGGGAATGATGGCATCCGGACGTTCATAACGGAGAATTTTTGCCACATACTCGAGCGTCAGCGGCTCCATATAGACCTTGTCCGCGATCTGGGTATCGGTCATGATGGTCGCAGGATTGGAGTTGGCAAGGACAACCTCATATCCTTCCTCCTTTAGGGCCAGACAGGCCTGTGTGCCTGCATAATCGAATTCAGCCGCCTGCCCGATCACAATGGGACCCGAGCCGATAATCATTATTTTTTTTATGTCTGTACGTTTTGCCATAATCTGCCTCTTTCTGTTTTTACTCGCTGTCAGAAACCGTTTTCCATACGGTACCTCTGTAAAATTCTGTCATTTGCCTGCTGTTTTCCTGTTATTCCGGACGCGGCGGAGACGCCTTGTATACCACGTTCCCGTCACAAACAGTGACAAGACATCTTCCGAAAACCTCCCAGCCTGTAAACGGTGTGCTCTTTCCGGAAGACACAAATGCCACGGGATCAATTTCATAAGATTTTTCAAGATCCCACACAGAGAAATCGGTGCTTTCCGGAAGATGAAACCGTTTCCTGGGATTTGTCACAAGAAGCCGTAAAAGATGTTCCATCGTGATTATTCCAGGCCTGACCAGATAGGTATAAAGAAGCGGGAAAGCCGATTCGATTCCTACAATTCCGAACGCACTTCCGGAAAGTCCGCGGGATTTTTCTTCTTTGGAATGCGGTGCATGATCCGTTGCGATCATATCGATGGTTCCGTCCCGTATGGCTTCCAGAAGAGCCTCCCGATCCGCTGTGCTTCGAAGCGGCGGGTTCATCTTAAACCTTCCGTCCTCTAGAAGAAACGTATCATCCATCAGAAGGTAATGCGGTGCGGTCTCGCAGGTGATATCCACACCTTCCGCCTTGGCTTTTCGGATGATCTCCACACTTTCTTTTGTGGAAATATGACACACATGATAGGAAACGCCGGTTTCCCGTGCGAGCTGCACATCCCTCTCAATGGGTCTCCATTCGCTTTCGGAGCAGATTCCTTTGTGACCGTGCTCTTTTGCATAGACGCCGTCATGAATATATCCGCCGTAAAGAAGGGTGTTTTCTTCACAATGAGCCACGATCATCTTTCCGAGGCCTTTTGCGGTCCGCATGGCTTCCCGCATCATGTCCGCCTTCTGAACCCCTTTTCCGTCATCTGAAAAAGCAATTACCGAAGGTGACATTCCGGAAAGATCAGAAAGCTCTTCCCCCTTTTCACCGATGGTAATTGCTCCGTAAGGAAATATATGAATGCAGGCATCTTTTTTGATCAGATCCAGCTCCTTCTGCAGGTTTTCGACACTGTCCGGAACGGGACTCAGATTCGGCATCGCGCACACTGTGGTGTATCCGCCTGCCGCACAGGAACGGCTGCCGTTTTTAATCGTCTCCTTATATGAAAAACCCGGCTCTCTGAGATGCACATGTACATCACAGAAGCCGGGTAAAACATGATATCTATGAGAATCATAAACGGAAAGAGCACCTTTCCTGAGACGATCACAAACGGAAATAAAAACATCCGGCGATACATAATCCTTCAGGTAACAGGTCTTTATGTTCATCGGGCACCTCCGTTCCATCTTTCTACATCCACGCTATTAAACAAGATTTTCAGCGGCTCGTCAAGTAGAAAGTTTCTTTTTCCTCCAAAGAAAAATTAGGCAAAATGACGGGACTTCGAAAACGGGCATCGTTACCCGATACACTGATTATTCTGCGAGGAAAAACTACAGATAATTTCCTCTTTCTCCATCCGGATCCCAAAATGCTTCTCAACGAAATCGATCGCTGCGAATAACGACAGATATGAATCCCATTTGCAGCAGCGCGGCCCGCCGATTTCACCAATTGCCCAAATGTATGTATCATCGGATAGTCAGTGTTGTCCGCTCGCTGCGCATCGCGTCCGATTTGCTCCGCAAGTCTGTCCGGCGGACTGCGCTATATGCAAAAAGCAGAAAGTACTGGTATTTCAGTATTTTCCACGATATCATGTATAGCTTTGCGCTACATTTTTCTCTACATCATCCTTTGTATCCTGAGATGCAATACGATTCTGCATCCTTGATAGTGATTCAAGATACGCTATCCTTCGCTGTACTGATTCTGAAACAGCTCGGATACGTTGTTCGTCAATGAAGCTTTCCGCCGGACTGCCGGCACATATCTGATGAATCAGTTCGT
>JAZLHH010000076.1:0-4842 GCA_045616745.1 Candidatus Limivicinus sp.
TTGATTGTTGCGGCTTCCCAGTCCATCGCCGCCTGAAGGCTGGAACGGATTTTGCTGAGCGGGAGCTCTGTACCGGAAGCCCAGAGGACCTTCAGCACTTCCAGTTCCGAGTCCGTAATCTTTTCCATGATTTCTTCCATAGGAAGACCTCCTTATATGAGTTTACAGCTGTAACCTCTCATAAAATATCACATCAGTCTACACTTGTCAACTGTCAAAATACGGATTCTCCGGCAAATTTTAAGCTCTCTGCAGATGCAGAGAGCTTTTCTGTGATGTCTTATTCTGATGGTTTTCCCGGTTTTCGACGGATTCTCCGTACTGCTCTATTTCTCCTTGGCAGGATTCGTGCGCCCAAACACTCTTTTTTTGAATTCCTGCACATTTGCCATGGCATCGCTTACATACAGAATCCCGAAAATCATAGACACCAGCGCCGTCCCTGCCGTAATTCCCTCAATCAGTCCGACGAAAAACGTCTCCGGCAGATCAAAAAACCGCATTCCCTGATTGATAATCAGGGAAACAATTCCCAGAATAAAGTAAATCAGCGTCACATTGGCAATCCGCCGCTTCTGATCGTTGCTGTATTCGGCAACCTTGATTACCGTTTCTTTCATTTCTGCATTCATTTTCTCGCTTTTCCTTTCACCATCCAATATTTCGCGGAGATCTACATCATAAAAATCCGACATTTCAATCAGAATATCCAGATCCGGCATATTGTAACCGGTTTCCCATCTGGATACGGTTCTTCTGGAAACATGAAACGCTTCCGCCAGCTGTTCCTGGGTCAGGTTCCGTTCCCTGCGAAGAGTCTTCATGAAATTTCCTATTTTGTTCTGATTCATCGTTCATTACCTCCCTATGATTTCAGGATAATAAAAAGGGCAAAGAAAATACAGGACACAAAGCGCGCAATTCCGATTTTTTCTTCACGGGACACGATATGTCCCGTGCGTTCTGCAATTTTATCAAATCCGGCCGAGGCCGTCAATTTGCAGACTTCGACTCCGTTTCAACTCTGTTATCGCATGATAGCAGCCGTTGTTGACAAAGCCGGATTATTATGATATCATTTTGATATCAAAGGAGGCGTTAAGCTATGAAAGAAAAAGTATTAAACAACAGAAAAATCGGTTTTGCAGCGCTGATTGCCATGGTGCTGCTGTATATCCTGGCATTTGTTCTTATCATCAAAGGCAGTACTTCCATCGATCAGGGAAAGACCGGCGGGGTCCTGATGCTGGTAATCGGCATTGTCTGGCTGTGCATCGGCTGGATTCCTGCCCTCGGTCTCAAGATTCTCAAGCCCCAGGAAGCCCTGGTTCTGACGCTGTTCGGGAAATATGCCGGTTCCCTCAAGGAAGAAGGCTTTTACTTCGTCAATCCTTTCTGCGGTTCCGTGAACCCGGCTGCCAATACCCGCCTCAGTCAGAGCGGCGATGTGGACAGCAGCAGCAAAACGAACCCCATCACTGCCGTTCTCACCAACGGCAAGCTGACCGCACAGGAAACGGTAAGCAAGAAGATTTCACTCAAAATCATGACGCTCTCCAACAGCCGCCAGAAAATCAACGACTGTCTGGGCAATCCCGTAGAAATCAGCATTGCGGTGATGTGGCGCGTAGTCGATACGGCCAAGGCCGTATTCAATGTGGACAATTACAAGGAATATCTGTCTCTCCAGTGTGACAGCGCCGTCCGCAACATTGTGCGCATTTATCCATATGACGTTGCTCCCGGCATTGACACCACCGGTGACGGTGTTGCCGATGAAGGCAGCCTCCGCGGTTCCAGCGAGCTGGTCGCCAGCCGGATCCGGGATGAGATTCAGAGCAAGGTGGAAGAGGCCGGCATTGAAATTCTGGAAGCCCGCATTACCTATCTCGCCTATGCACCCGAAATTGCAGCCGTCATGCTGCAGCGTCAGCAGGCCAGTGCCATTATCGACGCCCGCAAGATGATTGTTGACGGCGCTGTCGGTATGGTGGAAATGGCTCTCGAACGGCTGAGTGAAGGCGGCGTGGTGGATCTGGACGAAGAGCGCAAAGCCGCCATGGTTTCCAATCTGCTTGTGGTACTCTGCGGCAACCGGGATGCCCAGCCTGTAGTAAACTCCGGCTCTCTGTACTGATTTTCCCGGTTTATGGCAGAGAAAAAGCAAATACCGCTGCGTCTCTCGGCGAAGCTCTACGATGCGCTGTCCGCCTGGGCAGAAGACGACTTCCGCTCCGTCAACGGGCAGATTGAGTATCTGCTCACCGAATGTGTCAGACAGCGGAAAAAGAACGGAAAATACGTGTCCGATACCATCGATGAGCCCATCGAGCTGGACATAGAATGAGGGTAATACATTGTTAAATATCAGTAATTTCACGAAAACTTTCGGCGATAAGATTGCCGTAGACGATCTCACTCTGAACATTGAAAGCGGAGAAATCTACGGCTTCATCGGTCACAACGGCGCCGGAAAATCCACAACAATCAAAGCCTGTGCCGGAATTCTGCAGTTTGATGCCGGAGAAATTCTCATCGACGGCATGGATATCCGGCGGCAGCCTTTGGACTGCAAGCGGATCATCGCCTATATTCCGGACAATCCGGATCTGTACGAATATATGACCGGCATAAAATATCTGAATTTCATCGGGGATATCTTCGATGTATCCAAAGCCGACCGGGAGGAACGGATTGCGAAATATGCCGAAATCTTCGGTCTCACCGGAGATCTGGGGCAGCCGATTTCTTCCTATTCCCACGGCATGAAGCAGAAGCTGGCCATCATCACCGCCTGGATGCATGCACCGAAGCTCATTATCATGGATGAGCCATTTGTGGGTCTCGACCCAAAGGCTTCCCATCAGCTCAAGGAAATGATGCGGAAGCATTGCGAGGGCGGCGGTGCCATCTTCTTCTCCACCCACGTTCTGGAAGTGGCCGAAAAGCTGTGCGACAAGGTTGCCATTATCAAAAACGGCCGCCTCATTGCCAGCGGCAGCATGGAAGAAGTCAAGGGGAACTCTTCTCTGGAGGATGTGTTCCTGGAGCTGGAGGACGACGGCAATGCTTAAAATCCTGCTTCGGCAGCGGCTGGAAGCGCTGGTCGTCTGGCTCACCGGTGCTACGCGCAAGAAAAAGAAGCAGTCCAAGGCCTCGCTTATCGGCTTTGCCGCGCTGATGATTTACGCGCTGATTTCTCTGGGATTTCTCTTCTGGCACATTTTCGATACCATCGCGCAGCCCTTCCGGGCAGCCGGCATGGACTGGCTGTTCTTCTCCTTTGCAGCGATCATGTCCTTCGGGCTGATGTTTATCGGCAGCGTGTTCGCCGCCAAAGCCCAGCTTTATGAAGCCAGAGACAACGACCTGATGCTGAGTCTCCCGGTTCCTCCCGGAGATATTCTCCTGAGCCGTCTCTTCATGCTCTTTGTCATCAACTTTATTTTGGACCTTGTGGTTGCCGTACCGGCGCTGATGATTTCGGTACAGTATGACATGCTCCATCCTCTGGGTTATTTTGCCTTTGGGCTGGTCTTCCTGCTGCTGCCGCTGCTGATGCTGGCAGTAGGCGCACTCTTCGGATGGCTTCTGTCTCTTGCCACCTCCCGGATACAGCACAAATCTCTGGTTACGACGGTTCTGAGCTTTGCATTCTTAGGGGTATATATGATTTCCTCGATTCGAATGAACAATATGCTTATGTCCGTAGCAGCGGATCCCTCCGGACTGGCCAGGTCCATGGGGTTGGTCACACCGGTATACTGGATGGGCATTGCCATTGCCGAGGACAGCATTCCTGCCTTAATCGGCGCATCTGCGATTATGCTGGGGGCCTTTGCCCTGATGTATGTCATCCTCTCGAAAACCTTTATCCGGACTGCCACAGGCAGCCGGAATGTCAGAAAGAAAAATGACAAAGCCAGTATCCGGGTAGGTTCTGCCAACGCTGCCCTTTTCCGCCGGGAACTGGGCCGTTTTCTCAGCTGTCCGGCCTATATGATCAATGCGGGGCTTGGCACCGTCGTGGCAATCGCCGGGATACCGGTTCTGCTCATCAAAGGGAAGGACATTCTGCCCGTTCTGGCAGAGCTCCCGGAAATCAGCGATTATCTTTCTGCCATCGTGCTGGCCGGATTATGCCTCATCTGTTCGATGATGCTCTATTCCACGCCTTCTGTTTCTCTGGAGGGTAAATCCCTGTGGATTGCTCAGTCTCTCCCTGTGGACGGCCGGCAGGTGCTCCGGTCCAAGCTCCGGCTGCACAACGTGATGAGCATTCCCGCCGTCATTCTTCTCTCTCTGGTCTCGATATTCCTCGTCAGACCCCGGGGCATTTTGCTCCCCTGTTTTCTGATTCTGCCGGTTCTGATGTGTCTGTTTACCGGAGAGCTGGGGCTGCTGGAAAACCTCCGCCATCCGGCGCTGGACTGGACGAGTGAGACCCAGGCCGTAAAAAGCGGAATCGGCGTGCTGTTCACCATGCTGATTTCCTGGACGGTTCTGGCCCTGCCTGTCCTCGCGGTTGTGCTCCTGGACGGCGTCGGCATTCCCGCTCTGGTCGTGGGATACACCTTGTTTATTGCTGTTCTCTGCGGTCTGATGCATCGCCTGCTGATGACCTGGGGCACGCAAAAGTACATGTCGCTGTAAGGCCGAACTCCCTGTTTTCGATAAACTGTGATTTGGATATGTTACTAAATCAGCATTGAAAGCTCTATCTCATCTTCGTCCTCTACGCCCGTTGCAGAAAACCCTTTGCTCTGATACAGCTTTATTGCGTGCATATTATCCCGATTGCAAGTCAATGTCACTCTATTGGAAGCGCCAAACGGTTTGGTT
>JAZLHH010000077.1:0-3319 GCA_045616745.1 Candidatus Limivicinus sp.
TGGGGCAGAAGGATGCGGAAGAGGCAATCATCAAGGACCAGATCAGCTCCTACCTGTATAATTCCATCGACTTTGATGCCTACTGTGAAGACATTTCCCCCTTTTCCGGCTTCAATGTTTTTCTGGAAAATCTGGCTGCCCGAAGGCCGATTCCCCGCTATCGGATTGCTGCTGTCCGGGACCTGGAACAGAAGCCCGGAAGGCTGTTCTGAGCTGCAAAAGCAACGCGGAGAGCAATGCTCTCCGCAAATTTTATTCAAAGGTTGCCCCTGGAAGGGTAGCGAAGCGGCCACACTCCCTCGCCGAAGGCAAACATCATTCCCTGTTCCGTCCCTTGTACCGCTCATATCTGCTTCCGCAGCAGTATAAAGAAAAATAAATATTGAAGGAACCAAAATGAAGAAAAAAATCATTGCCATTCTGATAGCGCTCGTACTGATTGCCGGTTCGGTCACTGTAACTTTTTTTATTCAGCAGAACAGATATGAATCGGATATAGCAGCCGCAAATGCTGATGCAGAAGCCCTTCGGGCAGAGCTTTCAGCTTTTGAAAAAGAAGATATCATCAACAGAGAAATTCTTACAGATATGTTCTACCGACTTGATTATAAGGACAAGCCGGTTTATGTGATTGGGCATCAAACACCCGATTCCGACACGGTATGCTCGGCGATTGGCATGGCGCATCTCTTAAACAGTCTCGGCATATCCGCCGAAGCAAGAATTTCGGGTGAACTGAACCTGGAATCTCAGTTTGTGTTCTCGGAGTTAAAGTGTTCTGTTCCAGAATTTCTGGAGGATGCGACCGACAAACAGCTGTGGCTCGTCGATCATTCAGTAAGTACGCAGATGGTAAACGGCGCAGAGAAAGCGCGGATTGTCGGTGTTACAGACCATCACGGCATAGGAGATGTGGAAACATCCGAGACGATCTGTGTTCTGTCCTGCCCTGCCGGAAGCACCTGTGCTGTTGTATATAAGCTTTGCGAGGTATGCAATGTGGTATTGCCGGAGGACACGGCAGGAGTTCTTCTTGCGGGTCTTTTGTCCGACACTTCAAACATGAAGAGCAAAGGCGTGACCAAGCTGGATGAGTACGCATTTGAAAGACTGAAGGAGCTTTCCAGCATTACCGATACGGACGGGCTGTTTACCGGCATGTTGGAAGCAAAGCTTTCGTATAAGGGTCTGAGCGATGCAGAGATCTTCTACTCAGACTACAAGAATTATGAGCATAACGGTGTAAAATACGGTATCGGATGTATAGAGGTCGCGCGTCCGGATCTCATCCCCGCTATGGCAGAGAGGATGCAGGCTGTGATTAAGCGGGAAATCGGCAGCGGCTGCGAATCAGACTTCTTACTGTACAGTATCTGTGATGCCGATTATTCAACCGGGTATATAGGAATTGCCGGAAAAAAGACGTCCTTAGCAGAAAAGATTGCTGCAGAGACATTCGGTAAAAAAGCGGAAAGGCAGGGCGATTTCTTTATCTTCAGCCCAAGTCTCCGCAGAAAAACAGAGATTGTACCGCCGATTGACGCAATCATAGATACATTGTCATAGCAATATCTGTTGTTAAGTCGACGGTGCACGTTCTGATGGTGCAGATGCGTATGCGGCGCTTTAACCGGAGCTTACATAAGTCACACGAAGAAAAAATTAATGCAAGAGTTCTCGTGAAAACGAAGGAAGAACTCAACGCCCTTAAGAATGAGGCTGAAATCCCGTGCAGGAAGCTCCAAGGAGAAAACCTCCTGTGACAGAATGAAAGTGGCTTGGCAACAACAAATAACGAAACAAAATTTTGATATGAAGCAAAAAATATGTAAATGAGGTGAAAAACCATGGAGTATCTGGAATCATCTGTGCGGATAAGCAGCGGAGAATTTCCGTATATACGCTTCGGAACCGGAAAAAAGAATCTGGTCATGATTGCGGGAATGAGTATGACCGGGCTTACAGGACTTGGGGCGGCTGTCTCCGAGATGTATCGGGACTATACTGAGACAAGGGAATATGTACTGTTCTGTCATTGTCTTCCCCGGCTGGAGTTGCCAGGCTTTCGTTGAAAAACATACAACATATGGTATAATTAGACTGTCAATCACAAATATAACTAACGTATGGTTAAGGCTGTGCATATTTCATGCAGTACCGCAATGTATCGGTTACGGTGCCTGAATCAGAAAGGATGGCCATAACAATGAAAAAATCATTTATTCGCGGCTTTACCGCCTTGCTGCTTTCCCTGTACCTGCTGCCGACTACCAGCGCACTGGCTTGGACAGACCAGGCGCATATGGCTATGGGAATGGCAGCCGGGTTCAGGCGTTTCCAGAATTGCGCAGGCATTGATATTTCGAACACGGTTGCCGCCATCAACGGTTTACCGCAGACCGACGAACAGGCACACTTTTTCAATGCGCCTGCTGATTATGAGATTACCGCAGACGATGCATATGATCAGCTGCAGTATATCGGAAAATCAAGAGAGGATTGTCCCGATGGCTATCTGCTGGGCGCAATCCTACACACCGTCAGGCTGTGCAAAGAAAAAACAGAAAGCGGTGCATTCGATGACGAATACTACGCTGTTCTTCTCCACTACATTACTGACCTGTCTCAGCCGCTTCACATGACCGTCTACGATGATTTCAACCGCAGCTGTCATTTTGCCTGTGATGATATTCTGTCTGACGCGAAGGCGAAGTATCCTGTTTTTGCTTCCGTCAAATTGGCAAAAAAACTTAAAGTAAACGATAAACTCCGTTTTGAAACGGAGGAAGAGCTGCTGGAGGCTGTCATCGAACTGGCAGGACAGTCACAGGAGCTTGCAAACAACATGCGGCGTGAGCAACGGAACATTACTCGGAAAGAAGCCCTGCTGCAGGTCAGCCGTGCTGCCACCCTGGGCAAAGCGGCGATGCGATATTGCGGAAAGATTAAGTAATTGAGCCGGTCACGGTTTTAAGATAGAGACCCGCCCCGACTGACACTGTTCCGGTGTATCGAAAGTCGGGCAACGTACAAGTAAACATTTTCTGTATAAAAGAAGGGCGCGTTGCAAAATAGCGCCCGATTTTTTCAGAATATCGATTTTTCCAAGACGCCCCTTATTGTAAGGGGCGCTCGCGGCACAGCCGCCTGAGGGGATATGGCGGAATGGAAAGCGGTACAGCGGAACCGGACCTTGTACCAATACCTTTTTTCAGAGATGAATGTTGGATACTCTTTTTCCGGTCGCAGCGATTGCATTCTCGGGGCAGACAAGTACACAGAGATGACAGCCGACACATTTTTTGGCGTTGAGCACGAT
>JAZLHH010000078.1:0-8516 GCA_045616745.1 Candidatus Limivicinus sp.
ACAATGTATGTAGAAATACGTTAGAATGTCCCTGACAATAATGGACAAACAGTGTCTGATGCCGTTAGAGAGAGGAGAAAGATATGCTTTACGAGTATCTGGCAGAGAATTACAAACCCAATGAGCCAATATTTGTATCTGATGTAGTGTTGCCTGTTTCTGATGGCAATCTGAGGCAGATGTTTAAAAATTTATGTGATTCAGGAAAGATCAAAAGGTTTGACACCGGCATTTATTATATTCCCAAAAAGAGCGTTCTGAAGAACGGAGTACCGCTTGCAGCCGACGAAGTGGCTGAAGCAAAGTATATACTGAAAAAGGGTAAGATTGATGGCTTTTATTCCGGTTATACTTTCGCAAACCAGCTGGGGATCAGCACTCAGGTTCCGTATGTAAAAGAAATTGTTTCTAACAACGCAAGTACCAGAGTGAAAGAAGTAAAGGTAAGGAATAAGAGAATTCTCCTCAGGAGGGCAAGAACTCCTGTTACCAATGAGAATTACGTTGTGCTGCAATTCCTGGACTTGCTGAAGGATCTGGAGCAATATTATGATATCGGCTTTGACGAGGTATGTGAAAGACTTAGCCGCTATGTAAAAGACGAGAATATCACAAAAACTCAGGTGGACAGATATATCGGGGAATACCCGGATAAGATTTATAAAAACATTTACAGGACGGGACTGTACAATGTATTTGCATGAAAATATAGAGCTCTTCCGTGATGTAATCAGCGCGACATCCGAAGATCAGGACGACAAGGATTTTGCTGTCATCGAAAAGGACTATTATGTTACGATGATTCTGAAGCTGTTAGCTGAAGAAGCCAATACTATTATTGATTCCGGGCTGTTTGAATAGAATCCCGATTCCTCCGGGAATTATCTGAAAACATCAATCCACTGTTTTGAAGCGAATAGAATCCGGCCATGAAAGCCTGACTGCTTTTCCCGATTATTCTGTTCCACCCGGAAGGAGGAAGCGGCGACAGCCGTGCGACCTTCTTCCGAGTGTTTCCGTTCAGTGAAGGGAATGAACCTGACAATGAAGTGCAGTGTAGTATTGAGTGAAGTTGAGTGTAGTTGGATGTAGCTGTCTGCATGATTATCAGTATATTTATTGACATATTAACCGATAAATGCTATATATCATAGTGGAAAGGGTGATTTATATGAATTCGGTTATCAGTGCAATTCAAAACACGGTTCCTATTTCGTTGTTTAATAAAGGGCTGGCCGGGAAGATCTTCGAAGAGGTGAAGCAGGCGGGGGCCAAGGTGGTAATAAAAAACAACGTGGCTGAATGCGTGCTTCTTTCACCGCAGGAATACGTTGCACTTATGGATGCAGTAAATGATGCCAAATTGCTTTCAATGGCCGTTGAGCGTATGGAACATTTCAATGCAGCAGGTCTCATCAGTGAAAAGGATGTTTTGTCAGAATTCGGAATCAATGACGGCGACCTTGACGGCTATGAAGAGGTTGAGATTGAGTGAACTGGTCCGTCGTATATCTGCCGGAAGCAAAGCAGGATTTTGCCGCACTTGACGGCAGCCAGAGAATACTGGTAAGTAAAGCAATAAAAAAGGTGTCGCAGAATCCCTTGCCCATGGATGAGGGCGGATACGGAAAGCCTTTGGGGAACAGACAGGGAATTAACCTGACCGGTTTCCAGAAGATTAAAATCAGAAATGCCGGAATACGAATCGTATATCAGCTGATCCGCACAGAAACGAAAATGCTGATTGTAGTCATCGGGGCACGCAAGGACGAAGAAGTATACGATGTCGCGGACAGCCGTGCTGTGAAATATAAACTGCAATAATTGCAATAATACATATTGTCTTTCAGATAAAAAAGATGGCGGAACCGGATTCTCAGATCCCGGTTCCGCCGTTTTCGGCTTTTCCGGTATCGTCAATAATTTCGGCAAATTTTCGCTTTCCGGTGTCGGAATCGGGGAAATTGTGATATGATATTCTTATGAACCCCCCAGAGGAAAAATTGAAGCAATATAATGTAACGGGGATGTCCTGCGCCGCCTGCCAGGCAAGAGTGGAAAAGGCGGTTTCCTCGGTATCGGGCGTGACTTCCTGCGCTGTCAGCCTGCTGACGAACAGCATGGCAGTGGAGGGAACGGCATCGGAAGCTGCCGTGATTTCTGCAGTACAGGCGGCGGGGTACGGTGCTTCTCCCAAAAAGGAGAACAGCGTGGAATCTCTGGAAGACCGGGAAACGCCGGTTCTCAAAAGGAGACTGCTGCTCAGCATCGGGTTTCTGATTCTGCTGATGTACCTCACCATGGGCCATCACATGCTTGGCCTCCCGGTTCCGGGATTTCTGGAAAAGGAAGCCGTATCCGGCTGGGTCCAGATGCTTCTGGCCCTGACGGTCATGGCAATCAACCGGAAGTTCTTCATTTCCGGCTTCCGCAGCCTGCGGCATTTAGCCCCCAATATGGATACGCTGGTGGCCCTCGGGTCTTCGGTATCCTTTGTCTGGAGTGTATATGCCTTTCTCACGGGAGAAGGGGATCTGTATTTTGAATCGGCAGCCATGATTCCGGCGCTGATTACCGTCGGGAAGATGCTGGAGGCAAAAAGCAAGGGCAGGACGACGGATGCCATCCGGTCCCTGATGCAGCTGCGCCCGCAGACGGCGCGGGTCATCCGAAGCGGAACGGAAACCGAAATCCCGGCAGAAGATCTGGTCATTGATGACGTTTTTGCCGTTCGGCCGGGAGAAAGCATTCCCTGCGACGGTATCGTGCTGGAAGGCAGCTCGGCGGTAGATGAATCTGCGCTGACCGGGGAAAGCATCCCCTGTGACAAGGCGCCGGGCGCCGCCGTATCCGCGGCAACCGTCAATCAGTCCGGATTCCTCCTGTGCCGGGCCACCCGGGTGGGGGAGAATACCACCCTTTCTCAGATTATTCAGCTGGTCAGCGACGCCGCATCAACGAAGGCCCCGATTGCCGGAATTGCAGACAGAGTGTCCGGAATCTTTGTTCCCGCAGTGGTGGGAATTGCCGCAGTTACGCTGATTGCATGGCTGATTGCGGGGCAGAGCTTCGGCTATGCCGTGGCGAGAGCCGTGTCCGTTCTGGTAATCAGCTGTCCCTGCGCGCTGGGGCTTGCCACTCCGGTGGCGATTATGGTAGGAAACGGCGTGGGTGCCAGGCACGGGATTCTTTTCAAGACGGCAGTCTCTCTGGAGGAAACCGGGAAGGTGCAGATTGCGGTTTTTGATAAAACCGGAACGCTGACGGAAGGCCGGCCGAAGGTAATCGAAATCTATCCCTTCGGAGATTCGGAGGAAGCGGAACTCCTTTCCGCAGCCTGTGCCCTGGAGTCCAAAAGTGAGCATCCCCTTTCCCGGGCCATAGCCGACAGAGCAAGAGAATGCGGGATTCCCCAAAGAGAAGTCCGGGACTTCCGCGTCTATCCCGGAAACGGGCTGAGCGGGAATCTGGACGGAAAGCAGATCATCGGCGGCTCCCGCCGGTTTCTGGAATCCTTTGTATCCCTTGACGACTCGGTAAAGCAGCTGGCAGATGCGGAGGCCGACGCAGGGCGAACGCCCCTGTTCTTTGCCCGGGACGGCAGACTGCTGGGCATTATTTCCGTGGCGGATTCCCTGAAGGAAGACAGCCATATCGCCATACGGCAGCTGAAGGAGCTGGGAATTGAAGCCGTGATGCTTACCGGAGACAACATCCGCACTGCCAAAGCCATAGGCGAAGCGGCAGGAATCGGCAATGTAATAGC
Source organism: Candidatus Limivicinus sp. (assembly GCA_045616745.1). GTDB lineage: Bacteria > Bacillota > Clostridia > Oscillospirales > Oscillospiraceae > Limivicinus. Next base: position 3,767 of record JAZLHH010000078.1, read on the forward strand.
CGGCGTTCTCCCGAACGGCAAGGAAAAAATCATTCGGGAATTGCAATCTCTGGGAAAGGTGGCTATGATAGGAGACGGAATCAATGATGCGCCGGCTCTGACCTCTGCCGATATCGGTATTGCGATCGGCGCCGGAACGGACGTGGCAATCGATGCTGCGGAAGTGGTGCTGATGAACAGCCGTCTTTCCGATGTTCCCGCTGCCGTTCGCCTTTCCCGGGCAACGCTGAAGAACATCCGCGAAAACCTGTTCTGGGCATTCTTCTACAACGTCATCGGAATCCCCCTGGCGGCGGGCTGCTTCATCCGTCTGTTCGGGTGGCAGCTGAATCCGATGATCGGAGCGGCAGCCATGAGCCTTTCCAGCTTCTGCGTGGTTTCCAATGCCCTGCGGCTGAATCTGCTGGATCCGTATGCAGAGAAAAAGCAGAAGAAGGTCCCGTCCGTCCCGAAGGAACAGCTGGAAGAATTCATTCAAAGAATCAATACCCAAAAGGAGAATCAACCAATGACGAAGACAATGAAGATCGAAGGAATGATGTGTCCTCACTGCGAAGCGCATACGAAAAAAGCCCTGGAAGCTATCGAGGGCGTAGAGAGCGCTGTCGCCAGCCATGAAGCCGGTACGGCATTCGTGACGCTGACAAAGGAAGTAGCAGACGATGTTCTGAAAAAGGCAGTGGAAGAGGCGGGATACACCGTCCTCGGAATCGAATAAACAGGGAGGAAAAAATGAGCGAACACATGCACCATGACCATCCTCACAGCCATGAGGTGAAGGAGCATTCCCGGGAAGAAACCCTGGCACTGCTCAATTATATGATTGATCACAACCGGCATCATGCGGAGGAACTGCATGAGCTGGCCCACAACGCAAAGGAAGATGCCCAGGCGCTGATTCACGAGGCAGTGGCGCTTTTTGACCAGGGAAATGAAAAGCTGGAAAAGGCCCTGCAGCTGATGAAGGGAGAATAACCATGTGCCTTTCGATTGTGCATGACCAGGACAAAAATACCCTCTGCGAGAACGTGATGATGATGAAGCAGCAGGAGGACGGCAGGCTGGATTTCTATAACATTCTCGGCGTCCGCAGCTCCTTCTACGGCCGCGTGGAAAACATCAACCTGATGGACAATACCATTTCCATCTGGCAGGACCGCAGCAGACCGGTAACGGAATAAGAAAAAGGTTACACGATTGGATAAGTCCTTTCATGTAACCTTTTTTTGTCAGAATGCGGGCGGAAAATAGTGTAAAAATAGTGGAAGCGAGGGGAGAAAAGTAGTATAATTACAGCAGAGCGCATGATGAGGTGACCGAGATGATACAAGTTACGCTGACGAATGAAATGCTGAAACAGATTCTTGCGGTAGAGGAGAAGCGGGTACTGTGCAACAGTGCCATTCTTCCGCCCGTTACCCGGAACCGGTTCAGAAAGAACTCCAAAAAAAAGCGCACCTATTCCTCAAACAAGATAGAAGGAAATCCGCTTTCGGAGGAACAGGCGAACGATGTCATCGAGGCGGATCCGCACAGGCATTTTCTTAAGCCGGAGCAGGAAATAAGAAATTACTTCATGGCCATCGAGCTTCTTGAAAAGAAATTGAGCAAAAGGGCACCGTTTTCAACTGAACTGATTCTGGAAGTACAGGCGCTGGTTGAAAAAGGAGCATCCAGGGAAAAAATCGGGCTACGCTCGCAAATGCCTCCCGGGTATCTCTTCGCTGTTTACGATTCCGAAACAGGAAATGCCGAGTATATACCTCCGGAATATAGCGATGTTCCAGCCCTGCTTGATGAGCTGGTGGAATACGTAAATACAACGGATGACCATCCGCTTATTATTGCTGCCGTTGTTCACTATCAGATGGTTACAATCCATCCGTTCGAAGACGGTAACGGCAGGACGGCAAGACTTCTTTCCGGTTACGTTCTGGACATGAAAGGATACGGCTTCAACGGGTTCGGTTCTCTGGAAGAATACTTCGCATACGATACGGATGAATACTACAAATCTCTGCAGATGGGTCTGCCGGCACTGTACTATGCGGGCAGGGATAACCCACCTCACCCGGAAATCTGGGTAAACTATTTTTTGCGGATGATGGTTCTGTACGCAGAGAGAGTTTATGAACTGTCAATCAGTTCCGGCGAGGAATGGATTGAAGGAGGGCTTTCCTATCTGAATCCGAGGGAACAGGAGCTCCTTCTGTATCTGCTGAAGAACCGGCTATACGAATTTGCGCCTTCAGCGCTGTGCATTGCCCTGGACGTCACCAATAAAACCGTTATCAACCGATGCAAGGCACTATGCGAGAACGGTTTTGTTGTCCCGATGCTCGTTAAGGAACGGGTACGTTCCTACAGACTCAGCGAACTGACCGTTGAAAACGCAGAAAGAATCGTGAAAAAGATTATGAAAAAACAGCCATGATTGGCGTTCCTTCTGTACTGATTAAACAATAAGGAGCAAAAGATCCCAGCGGTTCACATTTTCCATTGTGTGCAACAGAACCCGCAGGGCACGGGTCAGTTGGCAGAAGACACGGTTGGTAGTTCGTGGAAATAGAACCAGAAGGGCTGTAGGGAACGGCCGCCCGGACGTTCCGAAAATTTGCAAGCCTTCCATTCCGCCATATCCCCTCAGGCGGCTGTGCCGCCAGCTCCCCTTAATAAGGGGCGCCTTGAATCAGATGAAGAACCCGCAGGGCACGGCAGACCCGTAGGGCCGTAGGGAGCGGATAGTATCCGCTCCTGATTTAAATTGGACATCTTTTTTGATGTAGTGCACGGATATTAGCCGTGCATTTTGCCGCCGGGCGTTTCTCTTAACAAAACCAAAGCAAAGCATCCTCACAGCAGCAAAATAGTATCTCCCCTCGAAATCAAAACCTGTTTTGATTTCATAAGGAGAAACAGAGGAACGGGCGCAATATTCAAATTATACTTGAATATTGCGCCCGATTTGTGTTAGCATATGTTGCGAAGGAAGGTGCTTCTTATGATTCACAGAACCATTTCAGATGAAATACAGAAAAGTGCAAATCAGGTACCGGTCGTTACGGTGTTGGGTCCGAGACAGGCCGGGAAGACAACGCTGGTACGAGAACTCTTTCCGGAGTACACATACGTAAATCTGGAAGATAAGACAACAAGAGAACTGGCAGAGACGGACTATATCGGATTTTTTGAAAAATACCCGGAACCAATGATTATCGATGAGGTTCAGCGAGTGCCTGAGCTGCTTTCTGCAATTCAGGTAAAGGTGGATGAAGACAGAAGGAAAAACGGCAGATTCGTTTTAACGGGAAGCCACCAACCCCGATTGAGAGAGGCCGTAGCACAATCCCTTGCAGGCAGAACAACAATTCATACGTTATTCCCCCTCAGTCTGGAAGAAATAAAGAATAGCGGAAAATCAGAAGACATAGACAAAAATATCGTCAGAGGGTTTATGCCGGAGTTGTACCTGGAGAATTCCAGAGAACCGGGTGTGTATTACGGAGACTATCTGGATACCTATATAGAAAAAGATCTGCGACAGATGATTGCTGTAAAGAACCTCAATTCCTTTACCAGGTTCCTGACACTTCTGGCAGGAAGAATCGGGCAAGTGGTAAATCTGAACAGCATGGCCGGAGAGGTCGGGGTTTCTTCCACTACCTTAAGCGAATGGCTGTCGGTATTGGAAGCCTCGTATGTAGTCTTCAGACTTCAGCCATATTTCTCCAACATCAGCAAGCGTATTGTGAAGTCTCCCAAAGTATATTTTGTGGAGCCGGGCCTTGCTGCGTACCTGCTCGGAATCGAAACCCCCAGGCAGGCGTCCAGAGATCCGCTCAGAGGGAACATATTCGAAAATATCGTCGTACTGGAAGCCATGAAGACGAGACTGAATGATAAAAAAGAACCGAATCTTTTCTACATGAGAACAGATAAAGGGGTGGAGGTAGATCTGATTCTTCGGAAGGAGGGAATGCTTTCTCTTTACGAAATCAAATCGTCGATGACCCCCAATAAAGAATTTTCCAGAAATATGAAGCATCTATGCGATAGCGAACCGAATGTGGAAGCTATGAGCGTAGTCTATTGCGGTGAACCTTATGAATCCTTTCAAAACTGCAGATATATTCATTACAGTGATGTTTCGAAGCACATCAGGTTCGCAGGTAAAGCGGAGCAGGGAGGCGGTTGGTAGAAGCCACGGTTGCTGGTGGTTAGAATAACGGTTAACAATGCTTGCGGCTTGCAGCTTGAGGCTGAACTGCTGAAAAGAGGGGCGAGCAGGGAGTCAGTTCGCAGAAGCCGCAGTTGGTAGTTCGTGGAAATAGAACCAGAAGGATTGTAGGGAACGGCCGCCCGGACGTTCCGAAAATTTGCAAGCCTTCCATTCCGCCATATCCCCTCAGGCGGCTGTGCCGCCAGCTCCCCTTAATAAGGGGCGCCTTGAATCAGATGAAAACCCGCAGGGCACGGCAGACCCGTAGGGCCGTAGGGAGCGGATAGTATCCGCTCCTGATTTAAATTGGACATCCTTTTTGATGTAGTGCACGGATATTAGCCGTGCATTTTGCCGCCGGGCGTTTCTCTTAACAAAACCAAAGCGAAGCAACCGCATCGCAGCAATTGTAAATTCACTTACATCAGTGCATCGAGCAGTCTTGGTAGCGGCTGTACCATTCCGTGTCGCCGCAGTTGGGGCAGCGGCTCCTGTCTCGGTCTATGTTCTTGTTATAGTAATTGTCGTCCA
>JAZLHH010000079.1:0-24595 GCA_045616745.1 Candidatus Limivicinus sp.
TTCGGAATACTTGTTGTCTGCGGAACGGTACTGGGTCAGGAAGGTCTTTTTGTGAGCCAGTTCCTTTTTGATGTTCGCCACAGAGCCGGCCCTGAGCATCATGGCCTTGTCCTCGGGATAGATCAGCTTGTCAACATAGAGCTCATAGGCTTCGGAATAGGTGATGCCCCTGCGGAACACGGAGCCGAAGGTAGTTTCCGTTTCCTCATTCATGGAGTAGGGCGTCAGGTCTTCCGTGGTCAGATCGATATAGTACACGGAGGTATACTCGGAAGCCAGAATTTTGATAACCTCCTGGTTCTTGATCTGATCTTCCATAAGCGATTTGCTTTTCTGCAGCTCATCACTGTCATCCAGCTTCCTGTTGATTTCCAGAGCGAAGGCATGCCCGTCAATGATGACGGGACGGCTGTATACATGGTAATACTCGTTTCCGTATCGCTCAAAGGTGTCGGTAATTACACCTCTCTCCAGGCATTGCAGGGGAGTGCAGGACTTGCAGCGCTCCGTCTGATTCCAGACAGCGTAGCAGGGACTGACGGGATGAAGATTTTCATTCTCATCAATGTCCCAGAGCGTGCCTTCGCTCGGGTCTACGATGAGAACCTTGCCGATCATGGAACGGATTGTAGTCAGAAGCTTGGCAGCTTCATGAACGGTCAGATTTACAATATCGGACTTGACGGGTGATTTCTTCTTTGCCATAATTCTGCAGCCTTTCTGTAGATATATGTGGATAAAAATACCTTTATATTTCTGTGTACAGTTACTGAAAAATTATATGATATCTCAGGAATAATTACAACAGAAAATTGCAGGATTCCTCCCCGAAAACAGAGAAAAATCCGCCGATCTCAGCGGACAGGGGAAGCCGAACATTTACCTTTTGCCTGAAAACAGGTATAATAAATAATTAAGGCGAAAGGCAGACGGTATGTTCCTGCGCCGAATCTGACAGAATCCTGTCGATACAGATGTTTCGGAGTTGCTTATGGTTGCGCTATATCTATTTATCATTCTCCTTTGTGCGATGGGGAATAATGTATTCAAGAATCTTTTCGCAAAGGGAGACGTCTGTTCTGACGGGGACAATGCCATCTACAATGTGATTGCCTGCGGAATAGGTGCACCGGTTTCGCTGATCGGTCAGCACTTTACCGCCGTTTCGGGGCATACGCTGCTGATTGCCTTCTTCTTTGGCCTGTCCATGGCCGGGGTGGCTATTACCACGATCAAGGCCCTGCGAAACGGGCCCATGTCGCTCACAGTGCTCTTCGGAAATTTCTCGGCTGTGATTCCCGTTCTTTTCGGTTTTCTGTTCTGGCATGAGAGCATTTCCTTCCTGAAAGCGGCAGGGATTCTGCTCATGTTTTTATCCATCTGGTTCATTGTCAACCCGGATGTCAGCGTGAAGGTTTCCCGCATCTGGGTGCTTTTTGCGGTTCTGTATTCACTGACTTCCGGGCTGATGGCTCTTTTTCAGCTTGTGGAATCGAAGACGGGGCCGGAAGGGGAGTCGTCCATGTTTCTTTTTTGGGGCTTTACCTTCGCAACGCTCTGGATGTGCTTATATCTGCTCTTCTGTCAGAGAAAGCCGGACCGCCGCATGACGGTCATGTTTTTCTCCCGGGAGAATCTGAACGGGCTCATTGTCGGCATTTTCGGCGGAATTTCCCATGTCTGCACGATGAAGATTCTGCTTCTGATGGATTCCACGGTTTTCTATCCGGTGAAGGACGGGCTCTGCCTGATCTGCAATGCCCTGATCGGATTTTTCCTGTTCAGGGAGAAACTGCACAGAAAGCAGCTCATCGGCCTGATGCTCGGCTTTGCCGCCGTGATGATACTTACAATTTTCTGACCGATAGCTCTGCATGACAAAAAGCTTCCTGCCGAACTCCAGGCAGGAAGCTAAATATTACTGTTCAATTTTTCAACCTCTTTTTCAGATTTATCAGGTTCAGAATATCATAAACCACATGCTTGATACGGCAGAAGTTAAAGCTGAAAAAACAGCTGCGATACCTGTGAATACCATAATTCGTTCCTCCTCTCTGTTTTGATTGGGAATTTCGTTCCCTTTGTCTATATATACGCAGCAGAACAGAGAATGTTACAGGGAAAAGTGATGCTTTTTCGGGCACAGGGCATGAGCCTTCGGCCATAGGAGATATTCTGCGTTTTTCCGCTTGAAAAGCGCGGGCAGAAATATTAAATTAAGTGCTGAGATTATATTGTCGGAAGGAATTCCGATGCTGTGAATGGGGTGTTGCATTTGAAAGATCTTGGATATTACAACGGGAAAATCGGCCTGATTGAGGAAATGACGGTTCCTATGAACGACCGCGTCAGCTGGTTCGGCGACGGCGTGTATGATGCCGGACCCTGCAGGAACTATAAGATCTTTGCCCTGGATGAACACATAGACAGATTTTTCAGCAGTGCCCGTTTGCTGGACATTGAAATGCCTGTTACCAGGGACGAACTGAGAACGCTTTTATCCGAACTCGTGTGTAAGCTGGACTCCGGCAATCAGTTTGTTTACTACCAGGTTACGCGCGGTACGGCCATGCGCAGCCATGACTATGCGCCGGGAAAGGGAAATCTCTGGATCATGCTCCGGCCTGCCGTGCAGCCCGACTTCTCCGAGCCGATCCGGCTGGTTACGGTAGAAGATACCCGGTATTTCCACTGCAATATTAAAACACTGAACCTGATTCCCAACGTTATGGCTTCGCAGAAGGCGAAGGAGGCCGGATGCCAGGAAGCTGTTTTCTACAGACCCGGCGGCAGAGTTACCGAATGTGCTCACAGCAATGTTCATATCATTCAGAACGGTGAGCTTCACACGGCGCCTCTGGATCATCTGATTCTGCCCGGGATTTCACGGGCACATCTGATTCGGATGTGCGAAAAATTGGGCGTGCCGGTTGTGGAGGAAGCGTTTTCTCTGGAAGAGATGTTCGCTGCCGAGGAAGTCATTGTCACCAGCTCAAGCCAGCTTTTCCGTTTCGCATCCGAGGTTGACGGGAAAACAGTCGGAGGCAGACAGACAGAATTGCGTAAAACAATTCAGGATGCGCTTCTGCATGAATATCTTTCCGCAACGGAATAATCAGACAGAAGGGAGCCGGGGAATATGGTCGGAAAATATAAAGTGATTACCCTTTGCGGAAGCACGCGATTTAAAGAGGAATTTCTGGCAGCACAGAAGAAGCTCACGCTGGAGGGGAACATCGTGATCAGCGTCGGCCTGTTCGGCCACGCCGGGGATGAGGAAGTCTGGACCGAGGGAACGAAAGAGATGCTCGATGATATGCACAAGCGGAAAATCGACATGGCAGATGAAATCTTTGTTATCAATGTGGGCGGATATATCGGTTCCAGCACCAAATCGGAAATTGCTTATGCCGAATCTGCAGGGAAGATTGTGAGATACTTGGAGAGTGTTTAAGGCATAGGCCAGAGGACATAGAGAAATTTTAACAGAAATTGCCGGCAAAATGCCGGCAATTATTTTATGTATTCGGATTTTCCAGATAGACCGTGCGGGGATACTGAAGACCGAAGAGCGCATAGACATCCGGAAGCTCTGCCTCTTCCACTGTGCGGGCAGACTTGCCTTGCGCATTTTTTACCGCCAGATTACGGCCGCGCAGCAGCAGGTAGCCGTCTTCCGTGCGAAGATGGAAGAGCTCATCCTGTGTAAAGGGAATCTCCGGGTTCATGGCAATGAGCTTGAAGTGTGACAGCTCCGCCAGCGAGACAGGCCGCTCAAAAAAAGCATAGTTTTCAATCCATGCATTCTTCAGCTGAACATAAAGCATCCAGCTGCCGTCCTCTCTCTTTCTGAGAAGATAGGCTTCATTTCCGGGATGCTGCTCGACGTTTTCCGAAAGAAGCAGCGGCATGAGAGCGCCGGAAAAAGAATCCCCGACGTCGGCAAGCCACTTTGTTCCTTCACAGTCCCGTACGATCAGGGCGGAATGCCGGTAGTCCGTATGCTCCATGTGCGTTCGGTAATGATCGGCTATGACGGGATAGGCTTCATATCCCAGCGTGTTGAGAACCTCGCTCAGAAGCGAATTCATATCAAAGCAGATGCCGCCCCGTTTCTTTTCCACCACCTGCGAGTAACTTCTCTCCAGAGTGATTTCCTGTTTGTCCTGATTCAGATAGTCGATATTTTCGTAGGGAATGTGCGTGACATGTGCCCTGAAAATTTCCCGGAGAAATGCCCCGTCCGGCGTGACAGATGCGGGCAGCTCCAGTCCGAGACGTTCAAAATACTTTTTCAGCTTTTCCTGTTCCATTGTGTGATATCACTCCTCGGGAACCATGCCGAACTGTGCATAGGCCCAGGGAAGGGTTTCCGGCGTGCATTCCATGGTATATTCTTCCGAATCGAAGATTTCTGTGTAGGTTTCCGCTCTCAGCGTACGGTAACCGCCCGGTGTGCCGATTGCAATAGACCTGACAGGATGACCGGCCGGATCCTCGTACTCCAGCGTCAGCTCCTTGATGCGATAACCGATTTCGGGGGTGATGTTCCAGTGCTTCATGCAGAATGAGGCCTTTTCCGTCGGCCCCAACAGGCAGAAGTCTCCGTCGATCTTTTCAATGCGGAAGGTTTCGTCACCGAAGGTCTGCTCCAGACCGGGAACAAAGCGTATTGGATATTTGTTTTTGAACATTCCGGCATAGGCGGTTTCTGTGATCCATTCATCACCGTTCATGTCCGTTACCACCAGGGTTTTGTGCACATGCGTTTTGATTTTATCAAAAAACGAGATAGTTCCGACAGGTACCACCTTGTAACCGAGCTCGCCGAGAAACCAGCCGAAGAGCCCGTTGATATCGTGACAGATGCCGCCCTTTTTTTCCACAACGATCCGCCGGAACAGAGAATCCGGATCGCAGGGAGTAATCTTCTTCGTCAGGAACTGGGTATTTTCATAGGGGATGCTGATGTTGCAGTGATACGTCAGCTTCTTCAGCAGAGCGGCGTCAGGAACAATCTGGTCCGGCATCTTCAGGCCGATGCGCTCAAAATACTGTGCTACTCTTGCTTTATCCATTGTCTGGTACCTCCGTGTCAGTCTGTTGTCTGCGAAGGCCGAACTGTGCGTATGCCCAGGGCATCAGATCGGCAGGGCACTCGAGCTTATATACTCCGCCCGGGTAGGATTCCCGGTAGAGATTGCCCACGAGCGTCCGGCGGCCGAGCGGTGTTACGATTGAGAAGACTTCCTTCCGGCAGATGGCATTGTCCGGATAGTTTACGACGTCGTTAAATTTGGAACGGTTCGTGTCTTCCGTCGTAATATCCGTATCCCAAACGGTGAGAAGATTACGCCAGTCATCGGAAATCTTCTCGGAAAGGGTAAGATTTCCTGCGTCGTCTTCCGTAAAGCGGAACAGACTGCTCGCGGCAGGAAGCTCCTCGTTCATCCGGATCGGGAGCGGCTGGGCGAAACGCGTAAAGGGATTGGCCACATCGCACCACCAGGTCTGACCGTCACAGTCCTCCACGGCGGATATCACATGGAAATTGATATCTTCCTCTCTGCGGCCGCAGATGGAAGCTGCGAAAAAGCGTACCTGATAGCCGAGGGCTTTCAGGAGTGACCCGAAAAGGGGATTCATATCAATGCACATGCCGCCCCTGCCACCGAGAATGATTTCGTTGAACTGGGTTTCAAAATCCGTGCTCTTGATTTGGCCGGTGATATAGTCCGTGTTCTCATAGGGAACCGTCAGGACATGGCGGAAGTGAAGCATGCGCAGCGTTTCGGCATCCGGAACAGGCTGCTCCGGCACCGGCAGCTGCAGGCGTGTAAAGTACGCCTGAATCAGTTCATCATTTTTCACAACAGGTAGTTCTCCTCAACATCAAAATCCAAATCATAGAGGAAATCATAACTGAATTCAAAGCAGCCGTCACTGAGGGGAAGGGAACTGATGCGATCCGCCATGTTCAGAACAATTCTTGCTCCGGCTGCCTTCTCAACGTCGCGGCCGACCTTTGAAAAAGGCAGCTCGGGATTGTCATCCCGGTAGCTGAGGCGGATGAAGTCGCGGAAAAGGCGGCATTCCACCCGCAGCCAGCCCCTGCCGATATAGTTCTTATCCGTGCGTTCCGCCAGCAGCTCTTCCATGCAAAGTTCAATCTTGCGGATTTTGCCTTCGCTGAATCCCAGACTGGACAGAATCGAAGGAATAATGCCGACAACCTGGCCGATAATATTGTGGCGGCGCATGGCTTCAAAGGAGAAGACCTTGATTCCGCTGATAATATCCTCCTCGATCTTCTTGGCATCGAGACGCCGGAGCATCATGGCCAGCAGGGCGCAGGCGTCCAGCTTGCCGTTGGCTTTCAGAGGGAAGGCGTCGAAGATAAAGAAGTTGACGGGCATACGGAAGCGGGAAATTTTGCCGGTAAGCGCAGTGCGAAGCGCGGCGTCGTCCAGGGAAGCACCGGGCGTGAGCGTGAGACAGGCGTGGATGTTTTCACCGTAGAGCTCATCCGGTGCGCCTAAGACCTTGACAAAGCGTACACCGGGCAATGCGTTGATTTCCGCTTCAATCTCGCTGGGAATGATGTTTTCTCCACCCTTGATGATAATGTCCTTGATGCGACCGGAGAGATGCAGATAACCTTCCTTGTCCAGATAGCCGATATCCCCCGTGTGGAGATATCCTTCCGAATCGATGGCCTGCAGCTCGCTGGCGGTACCATAGTATCCCTTCATGATATAGCCGTTGTCACGGAGGGTGATTTCACCGACTTCGCCGCAGGGGCATTCCTGTCCCTCGGGATTCATGATGACCAGTTCTCTGTGCGGGAAGGGCTTTCCGACCGTGTGAACTCTTACGTCCATGCTGTCACTGACACGTGTCATGGCGATGCAGGTGTCGGACTCCGTCTGACCGTAACTGTTCAGGAGTATGGCATTGCCGAAGCCCTTTTCCACCCGCATCAGCTGAATCGGCAGCAGGGGAGCGCCGCCGGCATAGATTCTCTGAACGCAGGAATATCCCTGGTCCGGGAAGTTTTCATCCTCCATCGTGCGGACAATGACCGTCATAACGGCGGTGAGTGCGTCCGGCTGATATTCGCGAAGGAAACGATTGATCTCTCCGCCGGTAAACTTTTCGGGCAGCAGCAGCTTTCCGCCGGTAAGAAGATGGGTAACGGCAATACCGAGACCGAAAATGTGGAAAAGAGGCACCGCCATGCAGAGGCTCTCCTCCTTCATTTCCGGAATGGCCTCAACATAGGCATCTGCTCCTGTGATATTGCTCCGCTGGGAGAGCATGCCGCCCTTGGGTGAACCCGTGGAACCGGAGGTAAAGACGACGAAGGCCGGATCACCGTATTTCGATTCGTCAAACGGGATAGCTTCGGAGTACTTCCCGCCTGCAAAGGCAAAGCCGTCAATGTCGGCTCGCTTTGCGGCATCGCGGACGATACGCTCCGGAGAACCGGCATCCTTTTCTCTTGCGCCGAAGCTGCCGTAGAGAAAGTAAGCGGAGTCCAGCTGTTCCATCAGCGTTATGATCTCATCCTCGGGAAGGGAATAGTTCATCAGTACTGCGACAGCGCCATAGGATACCACACCGAAAAAGGCTTTGAGCCAGGAGCAGGAGTTATAGGCGCAGAGGGTGACCCTCTCACCGGGCTGAATGCCCATGCCGGCAAGAATGTTCCGATACTCACAGGCGGCGGAGAGAAGGTCGGAGTATCGGAGAGATTCCTTTCCATCAACGGCTATGATCCTGTCACCGTATTTTTCTTTTGCCTCCAGGAGGCGGTTGTAGTATCCGATCATAATTCTTCCTTTCCGCTAAGCTGACGCACTGCAGAAGTAAAGCAGGCATAGAATCGGCGAATGGCCTCTTCGGAATAGACGCCTTCGGGATAGGTGCAGTAAAAACCGAGATGATCAGAGCCGGGCTGGCCGACGATTCCGGCAATTACCAGGCAGTTGGGCTGATTTGCGGGCTTTGGGCAGAGATAAACCTCATTGCAGAGCCTGGCGAATCGGCCGATATTCATGGTACCGTTCCGGTAGTTGAACATTACGGTATTTTGGAGAACATCCCGATTTTCCAGGATATGGGCACAGCCGCAGTGGGCTGCTCCATAGTCAAACTGGGCCCGGACGTCGTTCATCATTTCCTCAGTACTGCGCCCTTCCCGACAGTCTAAAAAGACAGGAACGGGATTGACATAGCAGGTTATGGAGTCATTCTTGAGGAAATCGTCACGGCCGTGATAGTTGGAGTAGACAAGTGCAGCGCTTTCCCCGTTCATTTCGGCAGTGGCCATGGCACAGGCTGTGAGGAAAAGGCGGTTTGAGTAAGCTTCGCTCCGGCGGAAGGCGTCCGGCACAAAGAAGAGCCCTGTGCCGGTTTCCGGACCGGAAAGATCTGCTTTCAGAATGCCTCTGCCGGTGAAACCGGCTTTTTCCTTCAAATGTTCGAGACGGGAACGCATACCCGCAGCCGATTCGGATGCATCGGCTGCTTTGTCGGTACTCTGAATCAGATAAAGCCAGTCGGAGGGAAGCGTGTAATCCCTGTCAAAATAACTCTCGGCCACTTCGCGCACGAAGAGTGAGGAGGACATTTCATCGGCGATGAGATGATGCAGGTCATAGAAGAAATAATTTCCGGAAGGCGTTGAAATGATGCAGCAGCGGTACAGCTTCCCGCCGAAGGGATCCATGGGCTGCGGAAGAACCGGCTTCCTTGCTGCAAACTCCTCGTCCGTCATGGAGAGGGTTTCAACGGGAGCGAAGAGGCTCTCGTCATAGAACTGTCTCACCTTGCCGTCCTCACATCTGCGGAAAGCGGAGAGAAAGACGGGGTGGTTCCGAATGACCTTTTCGGCTGCGGCTCTGAGCCGTTCCGTATCCACCTCAGGGCGAAGGCCGAAGACCATTGCCACATGATAGGTGATAATCCGGGGAGCTTTCTGATTTACGGCCATTTCCAGCTGGAACAGCTGACCGGCTGTGAGCTCTGCCGGCTTCTTCAGGGCGGTCTCATTCGCTTTCTGAAGCTCTGCATTGGACTGCAGCCTGCTGAGACCGAAGCGATCGGCCAGCTTTTCGGCAGTGCGGCATTCATAGAGCCCGTTCACCGTGATGAGATAGCCCTCTTCGGCACAGGCGGTAATCAGGCGGATGGCCGTAAGGGAATCACCGCCGATCAGGAAGAAGTCCTCATCCGTTCCGACACGCTCCAGACCGAGAACCTCTGCCATCGTCCGGCTGAAGACGGATTCGGCTTCATTTTTGGGTTCGACATAGGTGCTGCGGAATTCGCTGATATCCGGTACAGGCAGCATCTTTCGTGACAGCTTTCCGTTGGCATTGGTCGGGAATGATTTCAGTCCCACATAGTAGGTGGGAATCATATAGGAGGTCAGACTTTTTGAAAGAATTCTGCCGGTTTCCGCAGGGTCATCCAGTACAGGAATCTTCTCGCTCTCCAGATAATAGAGCACGATAAAGGCGCGCCCGTTCATATTGACAGCCTTGGCAACCGGATGCTCAATGCCAAGAAGCTTCCGAACAACATGCTCGATCTCCAGCGGCTCCACCCGGTTTCCGTTGATCTTCACCATATCGTCTCTCCGACCGCGGACGACCAGATTGCCGCGTTCATCGATATAGCCAAGATCGTTGGAGTGGAAGATGCCGTAACGGCGAACCTCCGCATTCAGTTCCGGCAGATGGAGATAGCCCCGGAAATAGGGGTTGTCAAAACAGACTTCTCCGGTCTCTCCCCGGGGAACGCTGTTGCCGTCTTCATCGAGAATCATAATCCGGAGGCCAAAGTTGTTTTTGCCGACAATGACTCTGTCGCAGGCTTCGGTCAGAAGATACGAAGAAACCATGAAACAGGTCTCGCTCATGCCGTAATAGGCGTAGATGTCGATGCCGTCTTCATAAATCCCGGTGGCAGGTTCTCCGGCAGCGATGATCTTACGAATGTGATGATAGTCTCCCTGATAGGTGCGGATAAAGGAGGGGGACAGATACATCTCGGTAATATGCATTTTTTCGAGAAATTCCTCGAAGCGCACAAGATTCTTCACAGTGTCGTATGACATGATGTAAATGGTATCCGCCGCGTAGAGCTTGGGCAGGGGCAGAACAAAGGCTGCCGCAAAGTTGAAGGGGAATATCATGCCGAAATTCTGCGGATCCTCTTCGTGAAGATCCGGGACATCGGCAAACCAGCTGTCAAGGCATACGTCCAGCTTTCCGTATTCGTGAATCATTGTTTTCGGTTTTCCGGTGGTGCCGGAGGTGGAGAAGGAAAAGCAGGCATCATGCGGATCCGTCAGTTCATATCCGGGCAGCGGAGAGCGCTGCATTGCTTCTTCATAGGCAGTGAGATCCAGCGTGAACTTCACTTTCAGATCCTCGTGAATGAGACGGACTCTGTCCTCCGGGTAGCTGTCCTCCATAAAGACAAAAGCAGCACCTGCGCGGAGGATACCGAGCATGGCGATAAACATTTTGGGACTTCTCGGCAGAAGAAGCATGACGAAATCCTCACGGCCGCAGCCCTTCTCCTTCAGAAGTGCATAGATCCTGCCGGACCTGTCCCAGAGCTCGGAAAAGCTTACCGGTTCCTGCCCGAAGTCCAGGGCAAGGGAAAGCCGATCGGGGTATAGTTCGGCATTCTGCTTCATTTTTTCAACAAAATATGTCTGCATATCTTTTTCTCCGTAAGTAGAGGCGTTATTTGTCGGTATCGCCTGTTAAAGCGTGAACAGCTGCCAGGAATCGTTGTCCGAACTCAGCTGCGGTCTGCCGGGAATACATATTCTTCGGGAAGTTGCAGTAGAAAGCAAGAGAATCGGCATCTTCCCGGTCCAGTATGCCGGTGTTGAAGAGGCAGTTGGGCTGATTCTTATCCCGCGGAAGCATGGAAACGAATTCGGCCAGTTCACGGAAAGACCCGAAGTCCATTGTCCCGGACTGGTAATTGAAGATAACCGTTTGATCAAGGGGGAGGCCGCTTTCCGTAACAGATGAAAATTCTCCGTGGGCATTGCCGAAGTCCAGCTGTGCCTGCACATCGGCAAGCAGATCGGCGTTGCTTCGGCTGCTGATTCCCGTAAGTGAGACGGGTACAAGAATCGTGTGACAACCGGCGGAATCATTTTTCATCCGGCTGTCCCGCCCGCTGTACGTGGCATAGACCAGAGCCTCGTCAGAGCCGTTGATACCGGCCATGGCCTGGAGGCAGGCGGTAATAAATACGCGGTTCGGGCAGGTTTGCCTTTTCGGGAGGACGTCGGGAAGAAAGAAGCTTTCACTCCCGGAGTCGGGACCGGGCAGGTCCGGCCGAAGCACAGCGCTCCCGGGGCGGAGTGCAGCAAGCCTTTTGCTGAATTCGGCTTCTGCTTCTGCCTGTATTGCGGCAGCATCTTCCCCGGTTTCCCGGGAACAGATTGAGTAGTAGCAGTCCGGCGGAAGCTCTGCTTTTGAATCAGCATAACAGGCGGCGATCTGCTTCAGCAGCAGGGAATTTGTCATCCCGTCACCTACAATATGGTGAACGGAAAGCAGAAACAGATTTTTTTCCGGCGAACGGATGATTCGTGCAGTTACCATACTGTCGGTGAGCAGATTGACGCTGTGCAGAAAATTCCGGCTCGCGGTCTGGAGCTCCTCATCCGTCATTTCCTCGACGGAGGCAGGAAGGAAAGCATCGGGAGCATAGTATTGAACCGGGGCTCCGTTTTCATCAATACGGAAACGGGAAAGCAGCGCCGGATGATGCTGTATTACTCTGTTGACTGCCGTGCAGAGTCGATTCAGATCCGTGTTCTTTTTCAGAACGGCAATGACCGGTACACAGACAGACGGATGTTCAGGGTATGTTTCAAACAGCTTCCAGTAGATTTTCTGCCCGGCAAGCAGCTCAAAGGAATGCTGCCTGCACTCCGTTTCCTCCCTGAGGCGTTCTTCCGGAGAAAGCCGGTCTCTTTCGCCGGTAAGCCGGGCAAGAGCTTCCGCAGTTCTGGCCGAAAGCAGTTCCGGAACGGTGATTTCAATCCCCTTTTCGGCACAGGCGGTAATCAGACGGATGGCAGACAGAGAATCTCCTCCGGCTTCATAAAAATCGTCTTCCGCACCGAAAGACTCGAGGGAAAGCACTTCAGCCATCAGGGAGCAGAAGAGTTCCTCTAACGCAGTTTGCGGCTTTCTGCTGTTTCCTGAAGAAAGGACGGCCACCGGTGCAGGAAGAAGCTTCCGGGAGACCTTGCCGTTTTGGTTGAGCGGCAGGGAGTCAATCGGCACAAAATAGGAGGGAATCATATAGGACGGAAGCTTTTCCGATAGAGCGCGGCGGGACAGAGCCGAATCGCGGAATATACAGTCTTCGCCGGCCTCGAAGGAGAGATAGTACAGCGCCACATACGAGCGCCCTTCCTCACAGAAACCTCTTGCAATCACATTTTTCAGACCTGAGATTTCTCTCGCAGCGCCTTCGATTTCCCCGGGCTCGATGCGGTTGCCGTTGATTTTGATCATATCGTCACTGCGGCCGAGGAGAAAGACATCGCCGTTTTCGCTGCGGTATCCCAGATCTCCGGAATGGAAAAGCCCGCCGCGCATTGCGAATTGCGTTTTCTCAGGCATGCGGATGTAGCCGCGGAAATACGGATTTGGGAAACAGATCTCCCCGACCTCACCGTCAGGAACGGGAATCCCGTTCTCGCCGAGAATCTGAATGTTTCCGCCGGTTTCCTTTGCAGCAATCGGGGCATCCCTGCAGGGTTCACAAAGCAGGTATCTGGAAACGCAGTAGAGTGATTCCGTCATTGCATAGTGCACCGTGACCGGATACCCGGGAACGGAGAGATTGCTTGCCGGTTCTGAACCTGTCATGATGGCACGGACATGCGGGAAGCCCTCGCTGTAGATCCGGAGAACCGAGGGGGAGAGGAAGAGCTCCGTGATCTCTTCCCGCTCAAGAAGCTCATGAAGTTTCTTGAAGTTTTTGGAAACCGCATAGGAGAGAATATAGAGAGTATTGGCCTTGTAAAGCTCGGGAAGGCCGTGAATCATGGTTGCGGAAAAATTGAAGGGAGGGACAAAGGCAAAACGGCCGCAGTCATCATAATCTACAGCGGATTCGCCCGGTATCGAACCGGAGATGCCCATGTCGAGAATACCGTATTCGTGCATAATGCCCTTCGGCTTTCCGGTGGTTCCTGAAGTGTAGAAAACAAAGCAGGCATCATGCAGATGGAGAGCTTTCCTTCCCGGAAGTGACGGGGAATTCATGGCGCTTTCGAAGAAGGCATCGTCAAGCACGAGACGGACGCCGGCATCATTCTTCATATAGGAAACCCGCTCCGCAGGATAGGAATCCTCCACGAGCATAGCGGCAGCGCCGGCGCGGAGAACGCCGACAAGGGCAACGAGCATCCGGGGATGTCTCGGCAGGAAAAGCATCACCACGTCCTCCGGGCCGATTCCGGCATCCTTCAGAGCGGCATAAATCCTGCCGGACTGTTCCCAGAGCTCTGAATACGTGACGGGATCCCGGCCAAAGTCCAGCGCCAGAGCCGGTCTGCCCGGATACCGCTTCGCGTTTTCTTCCAATTTATCAATAAAATACATACGCATACACTGTATAATATAGCATCCGGAAAGCAACTTGTCACGAGTTAAAGCTGTACTTTATTATTTGAGAATTTTAAGTTATAATAACAAAGAAGATTAAACGAAAGTGGAGAGTCGATATGATCTATTCGGAACAGATTCCCGGCGGAATAACAGTGAAAATCGAAGGCCGCCTCGATGTCGGTACGGCACCGGATCTGAGAGCAGTTCTGAGCGCTGTGCCTGACGATACGGAAGTTTTGACGCTGGACTTCAGAAACACCTCTTATGTTTCCTCCGCAGGCCTGCGGGAGCTGCTGATTGCGAGACAGCGCTTCCGCGATGACAGAATGCGGGTTATCTCCGTGAACGAAGTCGTGCTGGAAATTTTCCGTGCAACCGGATATGACACGCTGCTCCCGATTGAAGCCGGTGAAGGCGGAGACTTTGTCCATGTCTCTATCCGTGATTTCCTGAAGAGAAAGGCCAATGCACAGGGCAATACGGCCGTTATACGAGATTCGGCAGGAGACTGGACCTGGCATAATCTGGACCTGGGTTCCACGGCTCTGGCTGCCCGTCTGTATGAATCGGGTGTGCGAAAGGGAACGCACGTCGGTCTGGTCGGGCTTAACTCGGTGAACTTCATTCTTTGCTTCTATGCCATTCAGAAGCTGGGAGCAATTGCCGTTCTGATGAACTTCAATCTGAAGCCTGTCGAGCTCCTGGCTCATATCGAAAACGGTGATGTGAATATGATGTGCATAGGCAATCTTTCCTACGGCACGGACAGGGATTATCTCCGGAGCGAACTTCTGACAGAAAATGGCTGCCTGCGGGATATTCTCTTCTTCGAGGATACGCCTGCGGCAGATCTGGTAAAGGCCGGGGAAGGACTGTCCGAAGGCTTCCTGTCGCAGTATGTGGAGGAGGACGATGCCTGCCTCATGATTTTCACTTCTGGTTCCACGGGAAGGCCGAAGGGCGTGATTCTTTCGGCATACAACGTTCTGAATGCCTCGGAGATCAGCCGGAGAAGCCAGAACCTTACCGCGGATTCTGTCTGCTGCAATATCCTGCCGTTTTTCCACATCTTCGGAATCGTGGCGGGCCTTTTTGCCAGCGCCTTTGCCGATGCACTTCTGGTTCTGCCGCAGAATACGCATTCCGCCTCGCTGATTGATGCGATTGAAAAAAACGGCTGTACGGTATTTCATGCTGTTCCGGCAATGTTTCTTGCCATACTGATGAATAAGGAATTCCGTCCGGAGCGGCTTTCCTCTCTGCGCTGTACGATTCTTTCCGGCTCTGCGGCAACGAGGAGCCAGCTGGAAATGTTCCATGAGAAGCTGCCTGAGAATCACTTCCTTTCCTCCTACGGCCTCAGCGAGATGGCCCCGGTTACGATTACCGATTATGAGGATTCATTCGAGCATATTACGGATACCGTGGGAAAACCTATGGAACACGTAAAAATGAAAATTGCCGCCCTCTCGGACGGGCACGAATGTGCCGTCGGGGAGACGGGCGAAATCCTGTTGCAGGGCTATAATCTGATGACCGGTTATTATAAGGCCGGTCTGGACAGCCAGTCCATCGATCAGGACGGGTGGCTGCATACCGGTGACCTTGGATTTCTGCGGGAAGACGGCTATCTCCATCTGGACGGAAGACTCAAGGAGCTTATCATCCGCGGCGGGGAGAACATCATGCCCCAGGACGTGGCGCAGGCGGTCAGCACCTTGCCCAATGTTGCCGACGTAAAGGTTGTCGGAGTTCCCAGCGATTTTTACGGTGAAGAAGTCGCTGCCTGTCTCTATCTTGAACCCGGCACGGACTTTGATGAAGCCGGTGCCCGTGCTTTGCTGTCGGAGAAGCTTGCAGATTTCAAGATGCCGAAGTATTTCTTCATATTCAGTGAATTCCCGAAGCTTTCCAACGGGAAGCTGGATTCACTCGCCATCGCCGCAGAGGCAAGAAGGAGAGCTGCCGTTGTACAGGGAAAATGATTCGTTGCCGGAGCTCGACCTGAGCTTCGGGAAAGAAATCGGGTGCGGTGCCACTTCGACGGTTTATCTTTTGCCGGATGATACGGTATGCAAGCTCTTCCATCCGGAGTTTTCCGCAGAGGAAATCCTGCGGGAGAGCCTTGTGGCGGAGTGTGCCTATGCGCTCGGAATCCGTGTTCCCAGGCCCTACGGTCCTGTAAAGGCAGAAGGCAGAATGGGGATTCGAAGCGAATTCCTCAAGGGAAAGACGCTGGCGGATATCCTGACGGATGACCCGGAACAGAAGGAGAAAATGTTCCCCGCTTATATCCGGGAACTGCGCCATTTTCATGAAACCGCAGCGGATGCAGAAAATTTCGTCTCTGCCAAGGAGCTGTATCTCGATAAAATAGAAAAGCTGCGAGGAACAGACTGGTATACTGCAGAGGAACTGGAAAAAATGCGGCAGCTGGTCCTTTCCGTTCCGGATCGAAGCACACTGATATACGGAGACTACCATCCCAAGAACATACTCGTGAAGGGCGGGGAGCTGTTCTTCGTGGATCTTGGGGATCTGTGTATCGGTCATCCTGTCTTTGATTTTGCCATGATTGCCAATACGCATTACATCATTCCCAAAATGAATCCTGTCTATGCAGAAAGGTATTTTGCCGTTCCCGCACAGTTGATGCTGACACTTTGGGAAGACATGTTCACACACTTTTTCTCAGATTTCCCGGCCGGGAAACAGGTGGAAATCAGAAAGGAAATCATGGCCTTTGCCAATCTCCGGCAGGGACTCTCACCGGCCGACGGAAGAGTATTTCCCCGGGAGGTTCTGGAAGGCAATGTGGCTGTAGTCAGAAAGAGACTGCTGCCGGAGATTGAAGAATATACCGGTTCGATTGACTGGTAAGGGACAGAGAATCACTTTTATGTATCTGATTTGTGAAAAAGAATACATCGAATGCCCGACTCTTCTCCACGGAACTGACGTGTTCAGAGAGGCACGGAGGACGAAAGCGGAGAGAATTCATGTTCTGATGCCGGGAGGAGAGGAATATGACCTGGTTCATGTAAAGAACAGCGATTGTCGCCCGGATTTTATCAGGAACCGGTGGAAGGATCAGGTCTGTTATCCGGAATACGACGAGTATTCCACGGAGGAGAAATCCGGGCTGTTTCTGGCGTTTTTCCGTGTGTTCTCCACAGTAATTATACGCAGTGCAAATGAGTACACCGTTGCTCTTGCCCAGGTTGTTCTCCGTTATACGAAGCTTTGCCTCCTGACGACGGACAAAAGGCTGCAATGGTTTTTTGAAGACAGAATACCCTGTATCGACGAGAGCGAAATTCAGCCCGGAAAAGACGTTCTGATCATCGGAGACGTTTCCGATGATGCCGTTTTCGACGTGAGCTTTCACAGCATAGGGCCTGTCAACGCTTTCCACAATGTTTTCTTTCTGCAGGGGCAGGGGAATTTTTCTGCGGAAAAGGTTCGTTTTGCGGAATTCGTGATAGACGAGGGAGCCGGAATCGGAAGTGTCCTCAACAACGTGTACAGATTTCAGGAAGCGCTGTCGAAAATCGGTTTGACTCCTGTATTCCGAAGTGAGAAGGTCGGCCATTTCAGTGTCGCTTTTCTGGAGCAGTACTTCAATCTGAAGCTGCAAAATCCGGAGGCGAATGACGGCAATACCGTTTTCTTCCCGGAAATGTCAACTCTTGCAGCTACCATGTTTCTCGATTGGGTAAAACCGGAGCTGAATCTGTCCGTTCTTGGGGATCAGTTCCACAGTGAATTGAAAGAATATGCCGATACAATAATCGGAGACAGAAGAATACTTGGGGTCCTGATTCGCGGCACGGATTATCTCATCGTCCATAAGGACGGTCCGCGAAAAATGGCCGGCGTTGATGACATGATACCTGTTATTCATGAGTGGATTGACTGTTACGGCTATGAGGGAATCTTCCTTGCCACGGAGGACAGCGATATCCTGAAGCGGATCCGGGATGAGTTCGGCTCAAGTGTCTTTGTCATTGCACAGGAACGCCACAGTGTGTCTGACCTTGCCGGGCACATGCTGCTTTCGGAACTGGAAAAGGAAAGTGCCTCCGACTACGAAAGAAGCGTAGTGGAGAGCACGGTGAATTATTTCTATGCACTTTATATGCTGTCCCGCTGTTCGGCCTTTCTCTGTTCCGGCCCCTGCAACGGCTATGACCTGGCAGTCGGATTCAACGGCGGCCGGTACGAACGAGTCCGTCTTTTCAGAAATACATAAATTAAACCACGCGTTCATTCAACGCGTGGTTTGAAATTTCATATCATTTATAAAGCGAAAAATTTGTATAATAACATTACGAAAACAGTTTGGGGAGGAACGGGGATGTTGAACTGTATTGCCGTGGGAATCGGAGGATTTTTCGGAAGTATCATGAGGTATCTGATCGGCCTGATTCCGATGAATAACAAAACGGTTTTCCCAATGAACACGCTGTTGATTAATATTGTTGGAGCGTTCGCCATAGGAGCAGTTATTGCGCTGTTTCAAAGGCACGGGAACGGAAATGAAAAATTGCTGCTGATGCTCAAGGTCGGACTCTGCGGCGGATTTACCACATTTTCCACGTTTTCATATGAAGCCCTTTCACTTCTCGAATCCGGAAAATGGATTACGGGAGTTATCTATATGTTTCTGAGCGTGCTTTTATGCGTCGGAGCGGTGTACCTCGGAAAACTGGCGGTTTAACGCAGAGCATCACGGCATAATACCGCGAATCTGTGCTCTGCTTCAGAAGGATACTGATTATTGAGGTGTAATTTATGAAAAGATTCCTGGCTTTGTTTTTGGCATTGATTATGGTGCTATCTTTTTGTGCCTGCGGCAGTCAGACTGCGCCTGCTTCAGACGAGGCGAAGGTGGAACCGGAGGAGAATACATATGAAACCGAAGGACTGATCGGTCGGCAGAACGGCTCTTCCATCCGTTTTGATACTTTTGGCATGACTGTTGAACTGCCGGAAGGAGCGAATGATGCCCCGGTGAATGAAAACCTGCCGGAGACGTATGCCGAACTGGATGCAATTCTTGCTTCCGATTATGCCTATATCATCAACTGGACTGATTTTGAAGCGCCGGGAGGAAGCGCCAGCGTCCACATGCAGATTATGCCCTGCGATGAAGGTACGCGTCCTGTTGACGTTATGTATTATTTTTTGGAGACTTATCCGAATGAGCCGGGAGCTCTCAGTTACGAGGTAAAGAACGAGCCAATAGGAGGTCGGAACGGATTTCCCTGTTTCCTTGCGGTAAAGAAGAATGAATACGGTTCTCAGGATGAAATCCTGATATTTGATCTGGTTGACGGAAAATACCGTATTGAATGCACTGTGGAGACTTTTGGCTGGCAAGGTGCGGAGAATTTGGCTGAGCAGATATTTTTCATTGACGAGATTCAATACGAGACAGATTCTTTGCTCGGTATTTTCGAATGGAATTCTATCCGATATGAAGACTTCGGTCTGACAATTCTTCTTCCTCAGGAGAAAGTCAGCGATATCCTGGATCATACAGTATTTCCGAGTACATATTCGGATCTGGAAGTAGAACTGAACAGATCTGACGGGTGGTTCTATGAATTCGGAACGGAAGATCACACGGAAGCCGGCACCTGGTCCCTCGACGTGAGTGTTGCCCGCAGGGAAGACGCTGCTTCTGAAAATGACCTCCTGCACTGGGACAGAGACTGGTACGTGAAAGAAGAAGCACCTGACTGCGAGATTGTGACTCTTTCCATCGGCGAGAACGACAGGCAGAAATGTCTCTTAATGAACGGTGTCGGCGAAGACGGGGCGAAGCAGAATATTCTGCTTCTGTATAAGGCATACAGCAACTATTATCTTTTATGCAGGCTCGTCACTTATGACTGGGAGGGCGCGGCCGATATTGCACAGCAGATTTTCCGGCCGGATAAACCCGGGGAGATGCCTTTTGTCTTTGACGATTCCGGGCTGTTTGTGATAAGGGATTATTCTCTCTTCGGCAAAACCTTTGATGAAGTCAGAGAAGTTCTCCCGCAAATTGCTCCTCTCAGTGGATATGACTACTGGACGCCGAAAATGGACTACACAACGGTTTCCGTTGACGATTTCACAGTCACACTTCTCTTTAATCAGAACGGCAGGCTGGAAGCCGTGATGAACGAAGAGGTGGGAGGGGAATGTTACGAAGCCGCCTTTGCGAAAGCCAGGGAACTCTCCGGCGATGTATATTTTTACAATCCGATGGACGGTAACGCCTATTTTATTGACGGTGGCAATTACTTTTTCCTGAACGGTGAGGTTGCCCCTCTCGTTCTTGCGAGATGCGACGGCGAAGAGAACATCATTATTACACAGCGCTACATTGCCCAGACTTTTACCTATGAAAATCTTTGTGCCATAGCCACAGATATCCTTTCCGGCAGAGTAGACAACATGAAAAAAGAGCAGGGAATGAATATTGCTGTTTATGCTGCAGAGCAGAAAGGTACTGCCGCTGCCTTTCGCGATGTAGCTGAACTCTATGAAATGAAACTCAATGATAACGATAAGGCTCTGGAGTGGTATATAAATGCTGCCGAAACCGGAGATGCAGATGCAATGTATGAACTTGGAACTTTCTACATTCGCTCATCGAATGATGCTGTTTCTGCTCTCTCCTGGTATGAAAAAGCCGCAGAACTGGATCAGCCCTGGGCAAAAGTCAATTTCGGCGGTCTGTGTGCGCAGATGGATTCGTCGTATGAACCGGATTATGACAAAGCAGCGAAGTATCTCCTGGAAGAAATTGATTCGGGTGATATATCTGTTGCATCTGCTGCCAAAGGTTGGCTGTATTCCCTGTATCTGAACAATCAGAATCAGTTTTCTGCAGATACAGGAACCGCTGCAGACGAATTATTCATGCCGATAGAAGAAGCTGCAAAAAACGGTGACGCTGATGCTATGCTTGCAATTGCGAAAATGACGGAGGTATTTGATTTTGATTCTTCACTGACTTGGTATGAAAATGCTGCGGAAAACGGCAACGGAGAAGCAGCGGGGCTGATGGGCAATGTATATCTGAACTGGAATGACTATGCCAAGGCTTTGGAATGGTATGAAAAGGGCGCTTCTCTCGGAGATGATCATTCCACACTCTGCTATGGGGAGCTCCTTGTTGGGGCCATCGGCAATCTGAAGAAAGATATGAATAAGGGAACTGAATTCATCCTGTCAGCGTCGAAGTCAAAAAATCCGGAAGTTCGGAAAGAGGCACTGCAATGTATTGTTGACATCTGGTATTTCAGCCTGGATGCACTGACGCCGGAACTTCAGGAGGAAGTACAGGCGTCCGCTGTAGCAACTGTCCAGGAAAACAGAGATCATTTTATACCCGATGTGCTGGAACGGGTGGACGCTCTGATGAAAAAGTGAGAGATTGACATTAGATTATGATAAAAGCAGCAGGGATTCCTGCTGCTTTTTACGTTTTGTGTTTTGGGGATGCTTTTTCCGGGGATCCGCGGGAAATGGAAGAGCGGCCGTACTTGCCGATAATGGAATCCAGAGCCTGATCCAGATGCCGTGCCTTTTCGGAAGAGCTGTCATCAAAGAGGGAAAGCTGCTCCGCGGCATCCTTCGTGACGTCCGTCAGCGCGACACTGATCAGACGCAGAGGCGTGGATTTATCCCAGAGTTCATCAAAGAGACGGACGCAGACTTCGAAGATTACGTCGGTTATGTCCGTAGCATTCATCAGCGTCCGCTGGTGGGAACGGTTCCGGAAATCATTGTCACGGACGGTGACGGAAATGCAGTAGGCTCTGACTCCGTCTGCGCGCATCCGACGGGAAACGCCCTCCGTCAGCATACGGAGAATCTGAACAGCAGCCTCCGAACTGCGGACGTCATCTTCCAGCGTGGTTGAAATACTGTACCCCTTTGCATCTTCCGGGACGGGGGAGACCGGGGAAGAGTCAATACCGTTGGCATAATCCCAGAGTCTCGTTCCGAACTTTCCTCCGATAATATGCTTCACCTGTTCCGGGTCCATCGCGGCCAGATCGCCGATTGTGCGGATGTGACTGCTCCGGAGCTTTGCGGCAGCACTCCTGCCGACGAGGAAGAGCTCTTCAACGGGAAGAGGCCACATCTTTTCCGGAATTTCTTCCGAAAACAGGGTATGGACTTTGTCCGGCTTTTCAAAGTCGCTGGCCATTTTAGCCAGCAGCTTGTTGCTGCCGATTCCGATATTGACAGTGAATCCCAACTCATCACGAATCCGATTTTTAATTTCATGCGCAGTACTGACCGGATCCGGGTACATATATGTTGTTCCGCTCATGTCCAGGAAGCACTCATCAATGGAATAGCGCTCAAGACTTGGGGTATAAAAGCGGCAGATATCCATAAACGCCCGGGAATTTTCTTCATAAAGGGAGAAATTCGGTTTTGCAATTTCCAGCTGCGGGCACTTTCGCAAAGCCATGGAAACGGGTTCTCCGGTTCGGATGCCGAACTTCTTTGCCGGAATGGACTTGGCGAGAATGACGCTGGTGCGTTTGTCACGATCTCCTCCGATGGCAGAAGGAATCAGGCGAAGGTCGCTGAGACCTTCGCGGACGCGCCTGGCTGCTTCCCAGGACAGAAAAGCACTGTTTACATCAACATGAAAAATTAATCGGTTCATGACAAATCCAATATATCACAGCGAGGGGAAGAATGAAAGGGCAGATATTATTGACAATAAATGAGTACATTTGTATCATTAACACAATGAATTACAGATAAGGGAACGGATTTGTGATGAGAAAACTGATTGTGAAAGCTGCAAAGATGCTGACGGACTGCATGGACGCCAAAATGGGCCTCGTCAAGATGGATGAGAACCGCCCGGAGTATAAAACGCTCGATGCACTGCTTACCGATGAAATGGCAGAACTGGTGCTTGCGATGGGCCGCCGTAAACCGACAACGCCGGAAGAACTGGCAGCGAAAATCGGCTGGGAATCCGGGAAAGTGCAGACCCTTCTTGATGAGATGGCAGACATCGGCATTGTGGAATATAATCATCACAACGCAGACCGGCATAAGCAGTACGTTGTTCCGGTCCTTGTTGTCGGCAGCTGTGAAAACCTGGTTCTGAGCAAAAATCCGGTTTGTGAGGAGAATCGTCGGCAGATTTATGACTTCTTTTATGATATGGCCTCTATGCCGCTGGAGATGATTTCTCAGATGGTTCCTCCGGGAGGCGCAGGGCTTGGATTTCATGCTGTTCCGATTGAAAAGGCGATTCCGCATGACAGCAGATCTGTTGCGAGAGAGCAGATCAGCAAATGGCTGGATAAATATGAGGGCCAGTATGCCATCTGTGACTGTGTCTGTCGCACGACGATGATTGGGCGAGGCGAAGGCTGCGGAGAGCTTCCCGACAGCGGATGCATCGCTCTTGGTGATTATGCCGATTATCTCATTGAAACAAATAAGGGTAAACGCGCGGACCGCGAGGAAGTGGAGGCACTTCTGCAGCGGTCGGAAGACAACGGATTTATGCATCAGATTACCAACGGAGACGGCGGAGACAACATCTTTGCCATCTGTAATTGCTCCGTCGGCAACTGCTTTGCCATCCGCTGTTCGCAGCTGTATAACGTACAGAACCTTTCCGCCTCCTGTTACCGGGCAGAGATTAATGACAACTGTGTTGCCTGCGGAAAGTGCGTGGAGGTCTGCCCGGCCGGTGCTTTGAAGCTGGGGCAGAGACTCTGCACAAAAAATGGTCCGGTAGAGTATCCGGTGCAGCCTCTTGCATCAGAGACAAAAGGCTGGAGCAGGGAAAACTGGAATCCGAATTTCCGCAATGACAACCGGATTAACTGTTATGACAGCGGTACTGCTCCATGCAAAGCCGGATGTCCAGCCCATGTTTCTGTGCAGGGAGTTCTCGAACTGGTAAAACAGGATCGCTATCTGGATGCTTTGAAGCTTCTGCGTCAGGACAATCCGTTTCCCTCCTTCTGCGAAAGCTGCCCGCATTACTGTGAAACCGTCTGCACGCGCAAGAGTATCGATCGGCCTATGGAAATTTCTGCTGCTATGAAGATGCTTGCCGACAGAGAAGAGGAGTTCAGAGATTTACTGATTCCCGCAAAAGCCCGCATGAAGGGTGATCCGAAGGATTACGATCTTCCGATTGCCGTCAGAGGGACTGGGCCGGCAGAGCTGAGCTGTGCCTATTATCTCGCACAGACAGGTTATCCGGTAACTGTGTTCGGCAGTGCTCCTGCCTGCAGCGGGGCTGAGCGGTATATTCTCGAAAAGTTAGGAGTTCAGTTTACGGAAGGAGAACCGGAAAAAGACGCATTCGCGGCGATTTATCCTGATGTCTTCCCGCATGAAAAGAAGAGTACTGCCGGGAAGATTGAAGAAGGCCACGAAGCGGCAAAGAGCATTCACCGATTTGTACACTCCGGACACAGTCAGACGCTGGCCAGAGATCCGAGAAGATTCCTTTCGCTGGATAAAAGCAATGTATCTCTCGGTATTGCGCAGCTTGCCGAGCACCGGTGCCTGCACTGCGGAATTACCGTAGTGGATCAGAATCGCTGCATCGGATGCGGTCTGTGCACAACGAGATGCCTGTTTGATGCGATTCATATCGTTCGCAGTCATCCGGAATTTGAAAACTACTGCACGGCTGACGATACTGTGAAACGCACAGTGATGAACGGTGTAAAACGCATCGGAAAAGTCACTGTGATTGATCTGAAGGAAAAAATGAAGAGTTCAGAGAATGCCACAGCCACATAAGGAAGTAATTTCAAAATAACGTGGCACGGCAAAAGCAAAGGAAAATAGGCACTGTGAATTGCAGAAATGCTCTTCACGGTGCCTGTTTTTTATGTGAAAATCCGCACATTCGATTTATCTGCTTGCTT
>JAZLHH010000080.1:0-21050 GCA_045616745.1 Candidatus Limivicinus sp.
AGCACATATGCTGATTAAAAGCTGTATTTTTCATGCGCGGCTGGAGATTATTCATCCCTTTACGGACGGAAACGGTCGGATTGGCAGACTGTGGCATACACTCTTGCTCAGCCACTGGAAAAAGGGATTTGAATGGCTCCCAATCGAATCAGCCATTCATGACCGGCAGGAAGAATATTATGCAGCGCTTGGTATGGTGCAGACTTCGGGCGATTATACACAGTTCATTGAGTTTATACTGGATACCATCAGCAAAGAACTGAAAAAGCTGGTTAACCCCCAAGTTAACCACCAAGTTAACCCCCAAGATGAGATTGCCGCGTTCTGCAAAGAACCGAGAAGCAAACGGGAAATCGCAGAGCATTTCGGCTACAAAGATGCAAAGCATTTTGGCGAGGCGTACCTGAAACCGGTCATGGAAGCAGGCCGGATTGAATTTACGATTCCGGACAAACCGAACAGCAGAAATCAGAAATATATCAGTAAATAAATGAGATCCCCGGGGAATCCCGGGGGATCTTTTTGCCTTTGAATATGGACTGTGACAGGTTGTCAGGCCGTCAGGCGCCAAAAAGAGCCTTGGGTTTGCCCAAGGCTCTTTTGCTGTATCTCGGTTCTTCAGAGCTTCTTTATGTCGGCGATGAGGGCTTCCACGGCCTCCGGCTGTGTGCTCCAGCCGGTGCAGAACCGGACGGCGTGTTTTCCTTCGCCAAGGTTCTCCTCATACTCAAAAATGTGATCCTTCCCGATCTGAGCCATCTGCTCCTCAGTGAGGATGACGAACTGCTGATTGGTGAAGCTCTCATAATAGAACGGAATGCCCTGCTCTGCGAAGGCTTTCTTGATTTCCATGGCGTATTCCACGGCCTTGCGCGTGATGTCAAAGTACAGCCCGTCCTTCATCAGCGTGCTGAACTGGAGTCCCAGCAGCCAGCCCTTGGCCAGCATGCCGCCGTTCTGCTTGATATAACTGCGGAAGTGGTCCTTGAAGCTGTCATTCAGCAGTACCACGGCTTCTCCGAACAGAGCGCCGCATTTGGCTCCGCCGATATAGAAAGCATCGGCAAGCTGTGCAATGTCCTGAATCGTCACGTCACAGGCGGGAGAGCCGAGACCATACCCAAGACGGGCACCGTCGATATACAGATACATATGGTACTTCGTGCAGACTTCCCGGATTTCCCGGAGCTCCTGCAGGGAATAGATAGTTCCGAATTCGGAGGGGAAGGAAAGAAATACCATTTTCGGCTCGGTAATGTGCTCCTGAACACCGCTGACCCGGTAGTTTTCCGCTTCGGCGGCGATAACCGCTGCTGTCAGCTTGCCGTTGATCCCGTGAAGTCCCAGAATCTTGTGCCCGGTGTTTTCTACGGCCCCGGTTTCATGGCAGAAGATGTGCCCGGTCACAGCGCTGATCACGCCCTGATAGGGACGGAGCGCTGCCGCTGCCATCGTGTAATTTGCCTGCGTTCCCCCAAGAAGAAAATGCACCTCTGCGTCCGGCCGGCCGATGACTTCCCGGATTTCATCCGACGCCTTGCTGCACCATTCGTCCAGGCCGTAGCCGCAGTAGGAAACCGTGTTGGTTTCTTCCAGAGCCTTGAGAATTGCGGGATGCGCGCCGCAGTTGTAGTCATTATTCCATCTGTACATAGTCTGCCCAACCTTTTCTCATAATATCAAGATGAATTGTACCACCGGCTGCCGATTCTGAGTAGTAGAAAATGCAGAAATGATGAGAAAAAGATTCCCGCAGCGCCTGAATCCGGAAAATGGGGAAGAAATCCTCCAGCAAAGGGAAATGTTAAATAAAAATATACAAAATTCTATGCATATATTGTATAATATCCGCAAATGATTTTTTAAGGAGGGCATTATGCCAAGAGAGAGAGAAGTTACCGGGAAAGCCGGTCACGGTGTAAGCCATCAGGGTCCGGGGCTCGGCGGCGGTCCGTCCGGTCCGGGTTCCTACAGCGGAAGACCCGGTACGGGTTCCTCCGGTCCTGTCAATAACGGAGAAAAGGGCGTCGTCGGCGGTTCTTCCGGCGGGTTGCTGGCAGCGGGTCTGCTGGCGCTTCTGCTGGGGAAAAAGGGCGGCAGCGGAAACGGCGGTAATGGCGGCGGCGGTCTCAATCTGGGCCGTATTATCCGGATTGCCATTATAGTCATCATTGTCCTCGCACTGCTGAAGGCATGCTCGGGCGGCGGCTCCACGGTTCAGGAATATACTGCCCCGGCCCCGGTGCAGACGGCTGCCCCGGTTTATTCCGGATATTCCTATGGCACTCCCTACGGACTGTCCAATATCAATGCAGGCGTTGCCGCAGTGCCGGCAACCACGCCCAATCTTCCCGCGGCTTCTGCAGGCAGCACGTCTGCTGCCGCTTCTTCCGGCCTGGGCATCAACTATGCTGCCCAGGTGAATACGGACTATTCCGCAGTGAATACGGCAACGGCATCCAACATCCGTGCCAAGTACTACAAGCCCCAGGCCAATGAAACCGTCAACGTGATGATTTACATGATCGGTACCGACCTGGAAAGCAGTTACGGTATGGGAACCAACGACCTGAAGGAAATCATCTCCGGAATCAGCGGGAAGCCGGACAATGTCAACTTCTTCGTATACGGCGGCGGCTGCCGCGGCTGGAAGAACAATGTTTTCTCCAACAGCTCCAATATCTGCTACGCAATCGGAGCAAACGGCGGCTTCACCAAGCTGTACGAGGACGGAAACAAGGTGATGACGGAGCCGGATACTCTCGGTGAGTTTATCCGCACGATTCGCAAGAACTACCCGGCCAACCGGAACATTCTGATTCTCTGGGACCACGGCGGCGGTTCTGTCACCGGTTACGGCTATGACGAGCGCCACAGAAATGCCGGTTCCATGGATCTTGCCGGAATATCCCAGGCTCTCAAGACCGGCGGCGTTCAGTTTGACATCGTGGGCTTTGACGCCTGCCTGATGGCAACGGCGGAGACGGGGCTCATGCTCAATCCCTATGCGGACTATATGATTGCTTCCGAGGAGTCGGAACCCGGTATCGGCTGGTACTATACCAACTGGGTCAAGATGCTCTGCAGCGATCCCAAAATCAGCTCCCTGGAGCTCGGCAAGCGTATAGTGGACGACTTCGTCACGGTCTGCGCGCAGCAGTGCAGAGGCCAGGATACCACCCTGTCCGTTACGGACGTTGCGGAACTGAATGCAACCCTTCCCAAGGCGCTGGCAGAGTTCTCCAACAATACCACGGACATCATTCAGAACTCCGGATACCGGACGGTTGCCACGGCGAGAAGCTCTGCCAAGGAATTTGCGGCGGACTCCAGAATCGACCAGGTCGACCTGACGGATATTGCCTGTAAAATGGGCAATGCCGGCACCAGCCTGGCAAAAGCCGTTACCGATGCGGTCAAGTATAACCGCACCTCCAATACTGTGAGGAATGCCTACGGCCTTTCCATCTACTTCCCGTACCGGAGTCTTTCCACGGTGAGCAAGGCTGTCAAAACTTATAACAATATCGGTATCTCTCAGGAATATTCCAAGTTCATCCAGTCCTTTGCCAGCATGTCCTCCGGCGGACAGCAGTCCAGCGCAGGATATTCCTTCTCCCCCTACGATCTGCTGACCGGCGGCTCCTATCCCTCTTCGGGAAGCAGCAGTGTTTCCAGCGACGATATCTATTCTCTGCTTTCCAGCCTGATGGGCAGTTATGCAGGCTACAGCGGCAGAAGCATCAACCTCAACGATGCAGCAGAGTATATCGCAGAGAATCAGTTTGATCCGGGCCAGCTGGTATGGACGGAAGATGAAGAAGGCAATTATGTCATTTCTCTGCCGGAAGACCAGTGGAAGCTGGTAACCGAAGTCAGACAGAGCCTCTTTATGGATGACGGTGCAGGCTATGTGGATCTCGGTCTGGATCTCACGTCCGACTGCCTCACCACGGACGGCAAGATTATCGGTACCTTCGGCGGCGCCTGGCTGGGCATCAACAACGACTGGACCTGTGCCTACTATCTGGAGAGCGAAGTGATCGATGAAAACGGTGATGACATCATTACCGGCCGTATTCCTGCCCTCTACAACGGGCAGCGCGGCTATCTGATTGCTCAGTTTGTCAACAACAAGGGCGGCATTATCGGTTTCATGTACAATTACATCGATGAAGATTCCAATGTCAGCTCCAAGTTCGTTCCTGCAGACGGCCAGAGCTTTGCCGCTGACGACTTCGTCAGCGAGGACTATGTTCTCGGCTTCCGTCCGGATGACGAAATTGTTCTCATTGCGGACTACTATGACTATGACGGGAACTATGACGATACCTATGCCATCAGCAACACGATCAAGGTCGGTGACGGGCTGACGGTGTCCGACCTGGAGCTTCAGGATCCTTCCTCTGCCAATGCATGCTACCGCATCGTAGACATGTATAACCAGAGCTACTGGACCCCCCTGATGCAGTGATGACATGAAGTCGAAAAGACAGGAAACCATTCTGGGTCTGATTCAGTATAAAAAAATCGAGAATCAGGCCCGCCTCGCAGAGGAACTGAAAAAATTA
This sequence comes from Candidatus Limivicinus sp., assembly GCA_045616745.1. Lineage (GTDB taxonomy): Bacteria > Bacillota > Clostridia > Oscillospirales > Oscillospiraceae > Limivicinus. The sequence goes on from JAZLHH010000080.1 coordinate 4,572, forward strand.
GGCATTGAAAGCACGCAGGCAACCCTGTCCCGGGATGTCAAGGCTCTGAATCTGAAGAAGAAGCGGGATGAGAACGGAGTTCCGTATTATACCATGGACGAGAGCAGAGCGGCGAGGGATGCGGGAGAAAAGTATCATGCCATACTGAAGCAGAGTGTGCTGTCTGTCGACCGGGCAGAATTCATCATTGTGGTCAAGACCCTTCCGGGCCTTGCCCAGGGAGCCTGTGCCCAGCTGGAAGCCGTATGCGGCAGCAGGCTGGCAGGCGCGATTGCCGGTGATGATACGGCGCTTCTGATTCTGAAGTCTGCCGAAGAAGCAAAATCCCTTTTCCGGGAAATGGAGGAACAGTTCATTTGAGCGATTTTGAACAGAAAATACAGACAGCGGCTTATGAAGCCGTAAAAGCAGCGTTTGATATGGAAGCGGACGAGGGTATCCTGGTGGTGGATACGCCAAAGGACCCCAAGCTGGGAGACTACGCCCTGAGCGCAGCAATGAAGCTGGCGAGGACCCTGCACCGCAGCCCTATGGATATTGCGGAGCCCCTGGCAGAAAAGCTGCGGGAATTCCTGCCGGATGCAGAATCCGTTACCGTGGCGAAGCCCGGCTTCATCAACATCCGCCTGAAGAAGGATTCGCTTACCGCGGTAATCAACAGCGTGATTGCTGCCGGTGACGATTACGGAAAGAATCGTTCCGGTGAAGGAAAGAAAATCCTGGTGGAATGGGTTTCTGCCAATCCTACGGGGGATTTGCATTGCGGCCATGCCAGAAATGCGGCCTGCGGAGACAGCATATGCCGTATGCTGGAAGCAAGCGGCTGGGATGTGCTTCGCGAATACTATGTAAACGACGCCGGCAATCAGATCGTCATGCTGGGTGAATCCCTGATTTCCCGGTATTTCGAGTATTTCGGCAAAGAGTATCCTCTTCCGGAGGACGGTTACCATGCGGAAGATGTGAAGGAGATTGCCCGTTCTATCGCAGAAGCGGACGGTGACAAATGGCTGAATGCCGACCCGGAGGAACGTCTCCAATACTTCATGCAGGAAGGAAAAACCAGAGAACTGGCCAAAATCGATGCCGACTTAAAGCTGTACGGTGTGAAGATTGATTCCTGGATGCATGAAACCTTCTTTTATGAAAACAACAGGGCCCGGATCAATGCCTGCCTGGCGGAGATGGAGCAGAAGGGTCTGACCTATGAAAAGGACGGCGCCCTCTGGTTCCGGAGTACGGATTACGGCGATGAAAAAGACCGTGTTCTCCGCAAGAGCGACGGTACCCTTTCCTACATGACGCCGGATATTGCCAACCATGTTTACAAGGCCGAGAGAGGGTACCCTCTCATGGTGGACCTCTGGGGATCCGACCACCATTCCTATGTGACCCGCATGAACAATGCCCTGACAGCGCTGGGATACCCCCGGGGAACGCTGGAAGTCATTCTGATTCAGATGGTCCGCATGGTGGAAGGCGGCAAGGAAGTAAAAATGTCCAAGAGAACCGGCAATGCCATCACGATCCGGGAGCTCTGCGAAGATATCGGGGTGGATGCGGCCAGATGGTTCTTCGTCTCCAAGGATGTGTCTACGCATATGGACCTGGATCTGACCCTGGCCCGTTCCAGGGACAACAACAATCCGGTGTTCTATGCCCAGTATGCCTATTCCCGGATGTGTTCCATTCTCAGAAACGCGGGAGACTTTCCCTTTACGATTCAGGAGAATTACAGCCGTCTGACGGATGAAAAGGAGCTGCAGATGCTGAAGATGATCAGCGAATTCCCCGCCGTGGTAGGCGAGGCGGCGGCCACTTACAAACCGAACCGTATGACGGATTATATTCTTGCCCTGGTCAAGGTGTTCCACAGTTATTACAACTGTACCAAGGTCAACAATCCGGAGGATCCGGAGCTGACAAACGAAAGAATCGGCCTGGTCAGAGCGGCCATGATTACGCTGAAAAACGCCCTGCAGCTGATCGGCGTATCCGCTCCCGAAAAAATGTAACAGAAAGAAAAAAGAATCGCAGATTGCGATTCTTTTTTATCGGATCTATCAGAGATTCTTTATCTGGTTTTTAATCAGTTTTCCCACGGTATCCGCCAGCATGCTGAAGCTTTTGATGCGGACAAAGTCGTGGCCGTATACCATGGCTGCGGCAGGCAGATCTTCTTCCTCCCCCGTGAAGATGCAGATGACGGAGATTCCCTCCGCTCTGGCCCGGCGAACTTCATAGGCGGTGTCGTAAAGCCCCGCCTTCTTTTCATAGGCAACCGGCTCGCTGTCATCATCGGGATGAATCCGAACCACATCGTTGGGCTTGACGTCGGAAAGAACAATCAGCATCCGGTGCTCGCAGTTCTGCATTCCGATCAGCTCTGCAGCCGCCCGGATTCCCAGCCCGTCCCGGTTACAGCCGTTGGAAACGAATTCAAAGATATCCTCGTTCTTCCTGTATACCCGGAGTATGGTATAGCCGGTCATGGAGCAGAAGCTGATGATCCGGCAGGGAATGGAACATCTGCGGAGTGCTTCCGCAATAATATAGGCCTGGGAAGAAATGGTTTCCAGCCGGTTGGTCTGGGAAGTGGAAGCATCCAGCAGCAGGTCCACGCATAAATCCCCCAGATTGTCCTGCTCATTTCGGGTAAACACCCGGTTTTCGTTCAGAACGGCTGCCCGCCAGGCAAGGGTTCCGTTCAACTTCCCGGTTTCCGATCTGACTGGCGTAGGCTGCAGATGCATCAGGACCGAGTTCTGAATGTTGGCTGCCAGCTTGGCAATGGCCGTCCGGTTTTCGTGCAGCCGCATCTGATAGAAATTCCGGTTGAGAATGACCTGCTCCGCTTCCCGCTGCCGGGAAAGCGCCTCAAATCCGTTCTGGATTTTTGAAATATCTGGCCTGTCTCCGTCTGTGAACAGCAGATGACAGCTGCGGTGATTCCCGCTGCACAGTCTTTTTTCCAGCTCTGCCGACGTTCGGGGAGAAAACAGAGGACTGCCGAACTTGGAATGCATGAAGGCGCGCAGCTCTTCTGCGCTCATTTTGGAAGCCAGCTCTCCCAGCGGGTCCTGCCCTTCCGCAGAGCCGTAGGCATTGGAAGGATGCCAGAGAAACATTCCGGGGAAGAAGCTGTGATAGCTGGAGGTTTTCGGCTTTTTCCCTCCGATCAGATTCCGCTTCTTTTTTTCCTTTCCGCTTTGCCCGTACAGCCGGAAGAAGTTTCTGGCGGCAAGGACAATCTGCTCCGTGGTCATGTCCGGATGCAGCTCCAGCGGTGACTCGTAAATCTGCCGGATCAGATCAAGAACCGGCCGTTCCTCCCGCTCCCGGGGGTAAATGAGCTTCTCCAGTGCCGTCCAGAACATGTTCTGGCATTCTTCATCCAGCGTTTTGAACAGTTCTTCAAACTGCGGATAATCGTAATACTTCCTGGCCGCTCCAATGATTACATTCCAGTAGATGTCGGCAAGGCCGTCTTCGTCATAGGCCTTGAAGTCCGGATGGAACGCATAGCTGCCCGCGGCATTCCAGATCAGGTTGTTGGCTCTTTTCTGTTGTGCTTCGGTTACTTCAGGCAAAGAGATCGTCTCGGGTCAGAGTGCCGTTGATGCGGGAAGCGATAATGTCGCTTACGAGAGTCCGCTCAAACTCGTCGAAGCTCTTGTTGACCAGACCGATATCCAGTGCACTGCCCAGACTGAGTCCGTTGTACACCAGATTGACGGAGGCCATCAGACCGCGGAGATCCAGAGCCTTTGTGGAAATTTCGGAGCTTTCGCACTTTTTCCGGATTTCGCCGAACAGTGCAGCCAGCTGTGCCGTGTATTCTTCTTTGAGAGAAGGATACTGGTCCTGCAGCAGCTTGGCCAGATTTTCCGTGGAGATAATCGGCATGTTGATGACCATGAAGCGGGAAGCCAGCGCCTCGTTCAACTCTCTGGTTCCGGCATAGCCGTAGTTCATTGTGCCGATAAACCGGGTGGAGGGTGCCAGTGTGATTCTGCTGTACCCGGGCACGTCGATAATTCTCCGGAAGTCCAGCGTGGCATGAAGTACGGCCAGAGATTCATTCTTTGCCATGTTGATTTCATCCAGAACGCCAAAGCCGCCGGCTTCTGCACAGGAATAAATAGGACCCTTGCGGAGAGATACTTCCCCGCCCCTGAAGGTGTCCGTGCCGATCAGCGTGGAGGCATCGGCGTTGAGATAAAAGGAAATGTCCCACTCCGGCCGTCCGAATACGGCGGAAAGATTTTCTGCGAGGACGTTTTTGCCGGTGGCTTTCGGGCCTACCAGCAGAATGTTCTCTCCGGACAGAATCGCCGTGATGGCGCGGCGCCACACTTCTGTGCCGTAGTATCTGTATTTCGGATTGGGAATCCGGGCTTCGTCTTCCGAAGCGGCAGGATATTCTTTCCGAAAAGATGCAATGCGGGAAATCAGCTCTTCGTCGATTCCCTCCGATCTCAGGAAATTCAGCATGTTATATCCTCCTAAAATTTTAATGTTGCAGACATTCCGTCATAACCGCAGACGGTATCCGGGAACTGTTCCGTTGCCCGGGAAAGAAATTCGCAGGGATCCTCCATCATCTGGGAAAAGTGGGTGAGCCAAAGCTTCCGGACTCCGGCTTCGGCAGCCGTGCGGGCAGCCTGAGAAAAGGTGCTGTGACCGTATTCTCCCGCATCGTCGGCGCATTCATCGCTTCCGTAGGTTCCGTCGCAAATCAGGAGATCCGCATTTTCCGCCTGCCGGGTCAGTGATTCGCAGGGGGCAGTATCGCCGGAAATCACCAGCTTGAGCCCCTTCCGTTCCGGCCCCAGCACCTGCTCCGGCGTAATGACCTTACAGCCGACAGTCACGGATTCCCCGTGCTGCAGCTGACTCCGGCAGTGGACCGGTACGCCGTACTGATCCGCCTTCTCCGGGTCAAATTTGCCGGGCCGCCGCAGCTCCAGACAATAGCCGCAGGCACTGACCCGGTGATTGACGGGAAAGGCCTTCAGCACGGCATCGCCGAAAGGCAGCCCTTCTTCCGGAACCGGAGAATAAAAGACGGGATAGGGCAGCTTCCCGGCCAGCCGAAGAATCGGCTCCAGTGCGGCGGGCAGCCCTTCCGGGCCGGTCAGATACAGCGGGTCCGTCCTTCCCAGACAGCCAAAGGTCTGGAGCAGACCGGGAAGACCGAAGATGTGGTCTCCGTGAAAGTGGGTCAGCGCAATCAGGTCGGTCTTCATCAGACTGACGCCCGCTTTGCGGGCGGCGGTCTGCGTGCCTTCACCGCAGTCGAATAGAATTGTTCTTCCGGAATAACGGACCAGAACGGAACTCAGAGCCCGGTCCGGCAACGGCATGGTGGCAGCCGTTCCCAACAGTGTAACATCAATCATAACAGAGGAATAATATCACCAAATACTTGCAAGGGCAAATGATTCTGTGGTAAAATTCAATTTACAGATTCGTTTATCATCGGAAAGGAGCACATTATGGGAAAATTTGTTATAAAACAGGCAAAAAGCGGCCCCATGTTCAATCTCAAGGCCGGCAACGGCGAAATTATCGGCACCAGTGAGGTTTACTCCTCTCTTTCTGCCTGCAAAAACGGTATTGAAAGCGTAGCCAAAAATGCCGTCAAGGCCAAGATTGAAGACCAGACGGTCGAAGGCTTCGAGAAGGTCACTAACCCCAAGTTCGAGATTTACAAGGACAAAAAGGGTGAGTTCCGTTTCCGCCTGAAGGCTGCCAACGGCGAGCCGATTCTGGTCAGCGAAGGCTATGTTTCCAAGGCCGGCTGCCAGAACGGTATCGAGAGCGTCAAAAAGAATGCGGATTCCCCAGTCGTAGAGGAACTGTAATTCCGTAATAATTGCAAAAGATGCCCGGATTTCCGGGCATCTTTTTGTTTATTTATCATCCAAATGAATTCCCAGGGATTTGAGAACCTCGTCCAGATTCGCCTCTTCCCAGCGGCCTTCGCGGGGCGAAGCGTCGGAAGCTGCGGGGCGGGGTGCCTGCGGGGCGGAAGGCGCCTGCTGCCGGGGAGCTCTCAGCTCTTCATAAAACATTTCCCGGTAGTCTTCTTCCGGTTCCTCCCCGTAAGAATCCTCTTCATAGAGTTCTTCCTCTTCCGCGTACCGGCGGGCGGCCTCTCTGCGGCGCTGCTCTGCCTGATACCGCGCCTGGGCGGCCCGCTTTCTCTGCTGGGCAGCCAGCTTCCGCTTCAGGGCCTGACGGCGCTTTGCCTTGAGATAGGAAAACAGCCCGATTGCGGCAGCAGCAAGCACAACCAAAGAAATCACGGCGATTTTGAATCCCCGGGAAGAGAAGAACTCCCGAATCGAGTTTCTGGTTTTGTCCCGGTTATTGATGTCCACACTGGTGGAAGCTACCGCATCGCAGGTGGTGTGGAGTTCGCCGGAAATATACACCTGAACCTCTCCCAGCACGTCTCCGGCTTCAATAGGCGCTACCAGCTTGTCTTCGTCGGCAATTACCTGTACGTAAATCTGATCCTCGGTGATATCGTTGGGCAGCAGCAGCTCCAGATTCTGAGAAGGTGCAAGGGCAACGGTTTCCCCGTCCTTGGCATACAGAACGTCTTTCCTTGCCAGACGCTCTCCTGCCAGGAAGATCGTCTTGTAGGAGAAGCTGCGGAAGGCCCAGTCATAGAGCGTGGCGGAGTCCATGAAATTCTGATATTCTCCGGGAACCACGGTATAGGTCAGAGGCCCGTTGCACCCCAGAACGATGCACATCAGATGCAGCCCGTTCTTTTCGCAGGTGGAGACCAGGCAGTAGCCGGCGGGTTTGGTAAATCCCGTTTTCACGCCGACGGTGCCTTCGTAGATGTATCCGCCGCCGTAAAGACCGTCGGAACACATGAGAGCATTGGAATTGTGAATGTCCCTGGCCGGATGTACGTTGGTGGCTGCCAGCGTGTAGTCTACCGTGTTGCAGATCTGATAGAACAGGCTGTGCTTCATGGCTTCCATGGTAATGAGATACAGGTCGCTGGCGCAGGAATAGTGCCCGTCACTCCGGTTGTGGGTTCCGCAGGTGTCGATGAACTGGGTGCTCTTGCAGCCCAGCTCCCGGGCGCGTGCATTCATCCGGTTCACAAAGGCGGGAATGCTCCCGTCCAGATAAATGCCGAGGGCATTGCAGGCGTCATTCCCCGAATGCACCAGAGCCCCGTACATCAGATCCTGAAAGCTCATGGTCTCTCCCGGCTGCAGGTCGATATTGGAGCTGGAAATATCCATGCCGGCGCGGACGTCTTCCGTCGCGGTTACCTGGTCGCCCAGACCGGCATCTCCCCGTTCCACAGCCTCGACGGCCAGCAGAACCGTCATAATCTTTGTCAGACTGGCGATGGAATGGTATTCATCCGGCTGAATGGAATACAGAACCGTACCGGTGGAAATATCAATCAGCAGGCATTCGTCGGTGCTTTTCAGGACGGGGTCGTCCAGGGCGTGTGCCGCAGGCGCTGCCAGCGTAAAGATCAGGCAGCAGCAGACTGTCAGTGTCAGTAAGCGAATTTTTTTCATGATGTTATTATACATAAATGCCGAAACAAAGAAAAGAAAAATTGTGTAATATTCACACTTGCTTTATTGATTTAAACTGGTATAATGAATGCAACCTGTAAGAAAGGAAGGATCCGATGGCTATTTCTTTGTTCGTGAACTGCGCCGTTTCCGCTCAGTCTGTGCTGAGCGCTTCTTCCCGTTCCTATTACCGCTATTATTATGCCCATTTTGCAGAATAACCGGCGGGAGAAATCGTATTGTAATTTCAGCAGCTCCGCCGAAGCGGAGCTGTTTTTTTATTTGGAGGTATCATTATGAAAAAAGTATTGGCCCTGATTCTGGCACTGACCATGGTTTTTGCGCTCTGCGCCTGCGGCAAGTCCACAGCCAGGGATCAGTTTAATGTAGGCATCTGCCAGCTGGTGCAGCACGCGGCACTGGATGCAGCTACCCAGGGTTTTAAAGACGCACTCACGGAAGCGCTGGGCGATGCGGTTGTGTTTGACGAACAGAACGCATCCGGAGACATCCCCACCTGTGCCACGATCTGCAACGGCTTTGCCGCTTCCAATGTGGACCTGATTCTTGCCAATGCAACGCCTGCGCTCCAGGCTGCCGTGGCGGCAACGGATTCCATCCCCGTTCTGGGAACGGCGATTACGGAATACGGCGTTGCTCTGGACATTCCGGACTTCTCCGGTACGGTCGGCGGCAACATTTCCGGAACTTCCGACCTGGCGCCTCTGGATCAGCAGGCGCAGATGATTATCGATCTGTTCCCGGCTGCCAAAACCGTGGGCATTCTCTACTGCTCCGCAGAAGCCAACTCCGTATACCAGGCGAAGGTCGTCGGTGATTACCTGGCCGGCAAGGGCCTCTCTGCCCAGACCTTTACCTTTGCCGACTCCAATGACGTGGCAGCCGTCACCCAGGCAGCCTGTGCCGACTGCGATGTTCTCTACATCCCCACGGATAACACGGCAGCTTCCTGTGCCGAAGCCATCGGCAATATTGCAGAGCCTGCCAATGTTCCGATTATTACCGGCGAAGAAGGCCCCTGCGCCATCTGCGGTGTTGCCACGCTGACCATTGACTACTACTCCCTGGGCCAGACCACCGGAAAAATGGCAGCAAAGATTCTGAAGGGCGAATCCAAGATTTCCGAGATGCCGGTAGAATACTTTGCCGATCCCGTAAAGAAGTACAATCCCACGCTGGCAGAAAAGTTCGGTGTGAATATTCCGGAAGACTTTGAAGCGATTGCCTGACCTGCTTTTCACAGACTCTTTATGGATATCCTGAATTTGTTTTCCCGAATGCCCGCGGCAGTCGCCCAGGGCATTCTTTGGGGCTTGATGTCCCTCGGCGTGTTTATCACATTCCGGGTCCTGGACGTGGCCGACCTGAGCGTTGACGGCAGCTTTGCCACGGGCGGCGCCGTCACGGTCATGTGTATCCTGGCGGGAGTCCCCGCATGGATTGCTGTACTGGCTGCCATCGCAGCAGGGATTCTGGCAGGGCTCTGCACGGGGCTTCTCCATACCCGGCTGGGGATTCCGGCCATTCTGGCGGGAATCCTTACCCAGTTCGCCCTGTATTCCATCAATCTGCGCATTATGGGAATGAAGGCGAATCAGACGGCCAGTCTGAAGAACTTCGGCATGTTCTTCGAAAACGGCAGAGGCTTTCTGATTTCTTCCCGGTATATTCCCCAGGCCATTCTGGCAGGGCTGGTAATCGCGGCGGCCGTGATTGCCCTGCTCTACTGGTACTTCGGCACAGAGCAGGGAAGCGCCGTCCGTGCGACCGGCGACAACCCCGCCATGAGCAATGCGCTGGGAATCAACGTTTCCAACATGAAGGTTCTGGGCCTGGCAGTGTCCAACGGCCTGGTAGCGCTGGCGGGAGGCCTCATGACCCAGTTCCAGGGCACGGCGGATGTCAATATGGGCAGAGGCGCCATCGTCATCGGCCTGGCAGCCATTGTCATCGGCGAGGTATTGTGCGATGCCATTTTCTCCAAAGGCTGCAATTTTGCCATCCGGCTCTCCTTTGTGGTAGTCGGCGGAATTCTCTATTACATTGTCATGACGGTGATTCTCTGGCTGAAGCTGGATCCCAACGATCTGAAGCTGTTTACGGCGCTGATTGTGGCCGTCTTCCTGGCCGTCCCCAATCTGAAGCAGAGAAAGAGGAGGTAGGCAGATGCTGGATGTCAATCATATCTCAAAAACCTTCAATCCGGGAACCATCAATGAAAAGCATGCCCTGAACGATCTGAATCTCCATATCGGGGAAGGCGAATTCGTCACGGTGATCGGCGGCAACGGCGCCGGAAAGTCCACGCTGCTGAATGCGGTTGCCGGCGTCTGGCCGGTAGACAGCGGGAGTATCCTGATCGGAGGAGAAGATGTCACGAAGCTGCCGGAATTCCGGCGGGCAGTCCATATCGGCAGGGTATTTCAGGACCCTATGCTGGGCACCTGTCCCCACATGCAGCTGGAAGAAAACCTGGCGCTGGCAAAGCGCCGGGGAGAAAAACGGGGCCTGAAGTGGCAGATCACCAGAGCGGAGCGGGAGGAATATCTGGAACGGCTGAAGTCCCTGGGTCTGGGCCTGGAAGACAGGATGGAAGTAAAGGTCGGTATGCTCTCCGGCGGTCAGCGCCAGGCACTGACGCTGCTCATGGCCACGCTGAAACGGCCGAAGCTGCTCCTTCTGGACGAGCATACGGCGGCCCTGGACCCTGCCACAGCCGCAAAGGTGCTGGAGCTGACGGGCCGGCTGGTGGAAGAAGGCAATCTTACCACCCTGATGATCACCCACAACATGACCGACGCCATCCGGCACGGCAACCGTCTGATCATGATGAATGAAGGCAGGATTATCCTGGATATTGAAGGCGAAGAAAAGAAAAAACTGACCAAAAAGGACCTTCTGGAGAAGTTCGCAGAGGTTGCCGGCAAATCCGAAGAATCGGATTCGGTTCTTCTGTCGTAAATCTGTAAAAAATACATAGAGAAAGGACAGAAATCCCCCAAAAAATCTTGATTCGGAAAAAGAGATTGTTTATAATCAGTTTACCGATTTTTTTGGGGGATTTATTAATTATGGAACAGAAAATGGAAAAGCGCTACGGCCTTTGGACTGCCATTTCCATGGTCATCGGTATTGTCATCGGTTCGGGCGTCTTCATCAAGGGCGGTAAGGTCCTGAATCTTACCGGCGGCAATCTCCTGCAGGGAATTGCTGTTGTGTTTATCGTAGGTATTATCTGCATTGTCTGCTCTCTCGTTTTTGCAGAGCTGGGTGCAAGATATGAAAAAGTCAACGGCGTTGTGGACTATGCGGAAATCGCGCTCGGCCCCAACTACGCTTATGCAGTCGGCTGGTTTATGGAGTTCATCTATATCCCTGCGCTCTGCTCCATGCTGGCGTTCTTCTCTGCCATGATGTTCCTGCAGCCCTTCGGCATCAAGGCCGTGGACTTCAGCTCCGGCATCATCAATCCCACTGCCATTGGCGTGGGCGCCGGCTTCCTGATGCTGGGTTACGGCATCAATATTCTCTCTCCGAAGATTGCCGGCAAGCTCCAGGTCGGAATGACGGTCATCAAGCTCATTCCGCTGCTGCTCATGGGCATTGTCGGTACCATTGCCGGTCTTGCTTCCGGTGCAACGGCTAATGTTCTGGACTATGTCAATACGGCTGCCTACTCCCCCGCCCCCGGCGGATTCTTCAACGCCATCGTCGGCTTTGCCTTTGCCTATGAAGGCTGGATTCTTGCGACGACGATCAACGCAGAGCTGAAGGATGCCAAGAGGAACCTTCCCATTGCTCTGGTCAGCGGTGCTCTCGTCACGGTTGTGATTTATGCCCTTTACATTTTTGCCATGAGCTCCGTAGGTGATGTCGGTACCATTACCGGCACCTGGCCGTTCGGCGAGACGCTTCCGAGAATCGCCTTCTCCGGCCTTTTCGGCAACGTTATCGGAACGATTGTCTATGTCTTCATTACCATCAGCTGTCTGGGTACCATGAACGGCCTGATTATGGCCTCCTGCCGCGGCATGTACGCACTCTCCGCCCGCGGTCTCGGCCCCAAGCCCGAATTCTTCGGCAGCATCGATGCACAGAACAACTTCTCCGTCAAGTCTGCCACGCTGGGCATGATGACCGGCGGCTTCTGGTATGCCTGGACGGTTATGATCTGGATGGGCGGACCGGAAATGTTCGGCGCAGTGCACAACTTCGAGTGGATTGCCTGGGAACCGGACGAAATCGGCATCATCATGCTCTATGCCATGTACATTCCCATGATGATCGGCCTCATGGTCAAGGCCAAGGATCTGGGCTTCTTCAAGCGCTTCGTGCTTCCCGCTCTGGGAATTCTCTGCTGCCTGTTCTTCTGCTACGCCATCTGGACGGGCTACGGTCCCAGGAAGTGCATCGGCTTCCTGATTTTCTTCGTGATTGTGGAAGCGATCGGCTTTGCGCTCAAGGGCAAGAACAAATCGGAACGTCTGGAATAATCTGTAAAATGAGCCCCTCACCAAACGGTGAGGGGCTTTGCATCATCAGCTGTTTTCTTCTGCTTCTTCGGAAAGAATTCCTTCATATACCTTCCGGACGATTTCGTCCGAAACTGCCACGTCCTCAAACTCTTCTGTAAATACAATCTGGGCACTGGCCAGCCTTCCGGCCCGAATCCGGGCTTCCCGGGCTTCCCGGGCATCCAGGAAGATATAGCTCAGAAAGAAGTCTGCGCAGAACCAGAACAGGAGATAAAGAATCTCCACGGAGGACCCGTTCAGCCCCAGGGACCCGAAAATCAGGATTCCGGAAAGCAGCATGCCGACAAACATGAGCAGAATGAAATTCCGGTGGCTTCGGTTCTTCTCCTCTACCGCGCCCAGGGCGTAGAGAAAGTCCTCCCGGACGGTTTCCCGGATGCGCCCCTGCTCCTCCTCCGTAAAGGAGCAGCCGGTAATATTCAGCAGTACCGGATACTCCGCCGGAATGTAGGAAGCGGCATCCTCCACATAGGCTTCAAACTCCGGGTTGACGGTTTCATATCCCTTCACGCTGTATCGGCTGATCAGATCGTCATATCCGCTCACGCGGCAGGGAATGGCGGCGATGCCGTTGTCAATGAAGTCCTCGTTGACGCGCCGTTCCAGATGGGACTCCCGCCGGGAAAATAAAATCCGATTTTTGAACTTCTGTTTATTCATGAAGACCATACTATCACAGGGAAAAGCATTATTCAATTTTTCTTTTCGGCGGTCCCTTTTTCATTGCAGGAAAAGAAGGATTGACTTATTCTCCCCTCCGTGGTATAGTTATTAAGCTAAATATCGCGGGGTAGAGCAGCTGGTAGCTCGTCGGGCTCATAACCCGGAGGTCGTTGGTTCAAATCCTTCCCCCGCAACCATATCGAGTGGATGTAACTGATTTCAGTTACATCCATTTTTGTTGTTTATAGAAATCCCCCGGCAGTGCCGGGGGTTCCGGAAAGCTTTAGCGATAAACAAAAAAATCTCCTTATGGTATGCTTTATGAAGCGGTCTGACAACTGCAACAAAAGAATACGAATAAGGAGGTCATCTCATGAGTAAAGATGGCACAGAGAGTTTAGCACACACGACATGGAACTGCAAATACCACGTGGTATTTGCACCAAAGTATCGGAGACAAATATTCTACGGAGGACACAAAGAAGAAATAGGGAAGATATTACGGGAATTATGCGAGTGGAAGGAAATAGAAATAATGGAGGGGGAAGTATGCCCGGATTTCTCATATCCAAGGTGCTCCGTCATTTCAGATTCCATCATTGACCTGATGGTTCCTCCCAGAAGATCCTTGAGTGCCTCCTGAATGTCATCAGTATTCTCAATGTCATATTCCTCCATGAGAGCTGCAATGATATTCTTTTTCCCTTCCGTCAGGGGCTTTACGTGATATACTTCTTTCTTGGCCATGATTAAAACCTCCTATGGCTCTTTTGTTCTACCATAGGAGGTCTTTCTTGTTTATGAATTTACAGACTTTTTTCTACACTCTCCGTGGTTTTGACTTTTTATACTCCCAAAATTGTCACACATCCATTCTCTGAAATCGTTTGGGACATCCAACCGGTTATTTCAAGAATTATTTCCTGTATTATATCGTTATATTTTTTGGATGCTTTTACGATTTCATTCCATTGTTCCATATTGATTTCTGCTTCAGAGAACTCATCAAAGCCTGGAATTACATAAAAACCTGCTAAGAAAAGTCAAGGACAAATCTTAGCAGGAATAGCAGGATATTATTGAGGGAATAGGCGTAGCAAAGCAGGCCACCGGCGAACCGCTGGCCTAAAAACAATATCGCTTTGTTATCCTATTGCATACACCTCGCTAACGCGGGCGTAATATATTCGCAGAAACTTATTGAGCGCAGCAATTTTAGCCACTTTCTTAGGTTTGCCCTCGGCTTCCTTTTTGAGCATATACAAGTATACGGCGTTGTCTTGATCTGGCTTAACGGTTTTAAGGCATTTCATAACTTCATATCCGGTTTTCCGAAGCAAAGAAGATCCTCGTTTAGAGATTTTTCGTCGTGTTCCTGTAAAGCTTCCAGATTGAAATGGTGGCGAATCAATTCCCGCAAAGGCAATCAGCGCGTTGCCGCTGTGGAAGCGCCGAACGTCGCCAATCTCGGCAATCAGTCTCGGTGCCAGGACGTCGCCTACGCCATTCATGGCACGAACAGTATTGTATTCAGGCAAAGTAATTGCAAGTTCCTGCATTTGTGTTAAAATGGTTTCCAGAGTCTTGTTCACTTCTCTCAGGACTCTCACGGCCTCCAGTGTTAACATTTTGGTCGATGCGGCACTGGATGGCAAAGTGGGGATACCATCGCAAGCCAGGGCATAGATTGCTTTCGCCTTGGACTCACTTGCATGGTGTCCTTTCTTTTTTGCCCATGAACAATAACTGCGGATGAATTGAGCTTCGCTTTTCTTTGTAATGTTGTCGAAATGCCAGTATTCTGCTACGAAATCACAAAGCTTGTCCTTTGTTGGTTCGTCCGATCGCTTTCCGCTAAGCAATGTTTTTATGCCAGGCATTGTTCTGTCCAGCAAATCAGTCAATGCCAATTTGCTTTCGACCCGAATGGTAATATAGTGAGCATATTGCCGTCCAAGAAGCCTGAGCTGAGCGTAGATCTCATCCGGCAGCGCATAATCCGTAAGCTTAAACCAGTTGTCGATTCCGTAGTTTGCAATTCTCACGGAGTCCATCTTATCGGTTTTGCCCTTACGGATGGAAGTCGAGGCATACCGCTTCATGACCAACGGATTTATAACGCTCACAAAAAGGCCGGCATCCTTCAAGCTGGAAAGCAGCGGTAGATGATAGGCTCCAGTAGCTTCCATTACGATCCGAACCTCTCCATCAATAGCCTTAATGCAGGATATGAGTTGTCCAGAAATGCTAAATCGTTCGTTTTTCAATAAATATCGTTTTGAATATGGAATATGGAACAAATCTATCGAGCATACTTCATTATCCGGTTTATCAATATGGGAGCGTATCCTAAACAATTCCGGGTTAAACCTCTTATAATTGTTTATATTTGTAACACAAAAATCATTTTCTATGTCTTTTAATAATTGGTCAATCTTATTCTCAGCATTACTATATTGCGAATTATTAACCGATTCGAGGATCCTTAAATTGGTTTCGATACACCCCATGTTCATCTTTAGTCTCGAACAACTTATCTATTTCTTTCCCATAGAGTTTTTGAATAACAGAATCCTTTTTATATGACGACATAAATTCATCAATAAGCGGCGATAAATTACCTGGATCTAATATTAAGCCATCGATTTGATCAATTGTAGTAATAATGTCAAAGCATAAAAACTTAAAATTCAGTGTCGGTACTTTATATGAATCGTGACTATGATGAAACAGCATTTCTTCCATTGTTTCAGCGTAAAACAATAATCCTTTATTTGTTAATACTTTATCCCAATTATCTAACTTATAAGTCTTCATAAACAATCCTCCACAGAATTGATTAGTGAAATTTTATTGCTGGATATAATAATACACATATAGTATATCACAGTTCGACCGAAAAATCAGGAATATGATAAGAATTTCAAACTTTCGACAAGAAAAATAATGATCTGTTTGAAAGAATCAGAAGAGCAATTTGCCGCTATCGGCAAAAACCTGCGATATTCTCACTAACTTTTTTCTGAATTTTGCCGATAGAACAGAAAAATCCGGCCTTGCCGTAATGGCAGAGCCGGATCGTCGTTTATATCTCGTCTTTCAGGTAGTCCGCGTACGGTGCTTTCGATGTGACGAAGGTATCGAATGCGAACTGGGCGCCAAGTCGGAAGCCGGTGATGAAGCTGTCGAGGGTGGACTCACCGTCAACGGATGCCCAGGCATCGACATACTGAATAAATCGTTTCTTCTCCTCGCCGGAGAGTTTATCCGTGAGGAAGTCCTCGCTTTCGTTCAGCATCTGCATATCGTGCTGCACCTTTTTGTTCTGTTCTGAGCTTCGCGCCTGCGGATCAATATTGCCGTAGTAAAACTCTTCGATAAAACTATTCATGGCAGTTTCTCCTTGATTTTAGTGAGAAACCCGTGCGTCCATGCCGTAAAAATGTAGTATTTTCAATGGTTTTTGTTCGTGTTCTCTCAGGTAAGTTCTACCCTTTATGACCATAGCACGTCTTGCGGCAGCCTATGGGGAAATAAGGGAGGATATGATGACTTAGGGGAAGTGTATTGTTTCTCATCGACGCAACATAACGAAATGTACACGAATAAAACACGAAATATTTGCGAAATTCTATTGTATTTTTTCGTAGGAGTGTACTATACTAATGACGAGGGTGCGCCGGTACGGTGCAAGTAAG
>JAZLHH010000081.1:0-26580 GCA_045616745.1 Candidatus Limivicinus sp.
CTTGTAGACGCGAACCTTCTTTGCCTTGCCGGTCTTAACAAGGTTTGCAGATACAGTTGCGCCTTCAACATAGGGCTTGCCAAAAACTGCTTCCTCACCGTCAATAACAGCAAGGACCTTGTCAAACTTGAAATTGGAACCAACTTCTTCGTCCAGCTTTTCGATGAAAATAACATCACCTTCTGCTACACGATACTGCTTTCCGGCAGTAACAATAACAGCATGCTTCATGATTCTTCCTCCCTCTCACAGGTCTCGCTCTTGAGGCAGACGAAACCGTCATTTCAAGACCTCTTCAATGCGGCCTTAGTAGTATACATTGTGCTGCAGTAAAAGTCAACCACTAAATGTTCGCAGTATAATGAATATCTTAGCCGACAGCTGTCAGTTCCGAATAGTCCAGAAACTCCGGTTGACCGGTCTGTGCATTCCGTGAAATCAACCAGTTATACAGATTTCCCTCAGAGCTAAAGCTCACGAGGAGTGAATGCATGCCTTCCGGCAATACCAATCTGACCTGAACGGCTTCGCCCTCCAGACGGGAGCAATACCATTGGTCACCGATCCGCAGATCATAGACCGGTCCCTCACAGCAAATATAATAGTCATCGCCGTCATCATCTACAGTAATCAGATCAACAATATTGTAATCCGAAGATAATCCGGTACTTTCATCTGCTATGTGTATGCTGCCCGGTTCAGAAGAACGTTCCGGCTCCGCATATTCCAGATTGGAAGCAGCATATTCGTCAATAAGCATTCCCGTTCTGGTATCAAACCAGAATACATCTTCCGAAATCTCCGGGTGTTCCTTGTCAAAAAGTGTGCGGGACGAAGTAAGCTTCAATACGATGACAGCATTATCTGCTCGCAGCACCTCAGCAACTCTGGTAAAAGCAAAATTTGGATTGTTTTCAGGTGAATAGTTGTCAATGGCAAGGCTGTGCAGATAATTAAACTCGTCCATAGCGGTTCCTACTTCTCCATTCTGAGAGAAATACTTTGACGAATCATCAGAAAGGACGGCGTTAATCATCTGAGAGGCCGTTTCATTATTCTCAATTTCGACCGACGGAATCTGACATGAGAATCGAAGAATCTGATTATATCCCTCCTCCGGGTCATTCTCCGTCAATTCAATATCCTGCATACGAATAAAGATTTTATTTAAATCCTCAACCGCCTCCGGCGTAGGTTCCGGCGTGCTGACAGGCGCCGGAGCTATCTCCGGTGTGTGGGAAGGAATCGGAGGCAATTCAACATTCTTAAGATCACTGATGCATCCACTCATGGAAAACATGACGCCTGCGATTAAAACAGTTATCAGACTTTTTTTCATAAACATCGTCCTATATCAAAGAATTGCACTGAGTGCCATCATAATTCCGAGTTTTCCGGATTCATACGTAAGGCCTCCCTGGAGATACACATTGTAGGGAGGAACAAACGGTCCGTCTGCAGAAAGCTCAATAGACGAACCCTGAATAAATGAGCCGGCAGCCATAATCACATCGCAGTCATACCCCGGCATTGGCCACGGCACAGGTGCAACATAGGAATCTACCGGAGCACCTGACTGGATACCTTCGCAGAACTTTTTCATTATATTGCCGTCGCCCAGCGATATTCTCTGAATGATATCCGATCTTTTTTCATTGGAAGCCGGCTTTGTATCCATTCCCAGAAGTTCCATAGCAGAAGCAGCAAATACTGCTGTTTTTAATGCCTGTGCAACCGTATGCGGTGCGATAAAGAGCCCCTGGAACAAAAGTCGATTATTGCCTAACGTTGAACCGCATTCTCCCCCGATTCCCGGAGACGTCAAACGGCAGGCGGCTCTGCGTACCAATTCCTTCTTTCCGGCAATATAGGCACCGGTCGGTGCAATGCCGCCACCCGGATTTTTAATCAGAGAACCGGCCATCAGATCAACACCAACGTCGGTAGGCTCCAGCAAATCCGTAAACTCACCGTAGCAGTTGTCGCAGAATATGAACACATCCGGCCGAAGGCTGTGAATTTCCTCGCAGAGGCTTCGAATTTCTTCAATGGAGAGCGCCGGACGATTTTCATAACCGCAGGACCGCTGCATCGTTACCGCTTTGATTCTGGGATCAGAAAGGTCCTCCAATGTACCGACACGAAAATCTATGCCGTAAAATCTGAGGGAACCAAATTCATTCCCCTCCATACCCACCGCTTTTCTCAGCGTATCATAAGGTTTACCGGTAACCGACAGGATTACATCCCCAGGACCGGCAAGTGCAAACAGAGCATTGGTAATGGCATGGGTTCCGTTTACAAAATGAATCCGAACCAGAGCCGCTTCGGTATGGAAAACATCAGCATAAATCCGATCCAAGGTATCTCTTCCCAGATCGTCATATCCGTATCCGGTTGTTCCCGCAAAACAGGCTTCCGACACTCTGTTGTCCTGAAATGCCTTCATTACCTTATAGGTATTCTGCTGTGCAACCGAATCAATTTCAGCAAACTGTTCTTTTACTCTGTCTTCGGCTTTTGCAGCCAATTCAAATACTTTCGGGGAAATATCAGAAATTTTCAATCAGTTTAACTCCATTACCAGATTCTTAAAATGTTTTCCGCGCTCTTCAAAATTTGGAAAGCTGTCAAAGGAAGCACATGCCGGAGAAAACAGAACAATATCATTCGGTTCAGCCAGTTCATAGGCTCTCCATACGGCAGCATCAAAATCGGGTACTTTTTCATATTCAAAGGCTCCGGCTGCGTCAATGGCATCTGCTATTTTATCTGCAGTTGCACCGGTAAGCACCGCCTTTTTTCCATATTTCAGGAGTTCTCTTCCCAGAGCATCAAAGGGAATCTGCTTATCGTAGCCGCCCAATATAACGATTGGTTTCCTTCTCATGGCGTGAAGCCCGGCAATTGTTCTGGACGGAGAAGACCCAATGGAGTCATTAATAAATTCAACACCGTTTAATTCCCGGACAAATTCGAGGCGATGTTCCACTCCTCTGAATTCTTTTGCGACCTTGCAGCAAACAGCATCGGATACCAGCCCTTCTGTCGCAGCAAACGCCGCAAGAAAGTTTTTGACATTATGAATCCCGGGTATGAAAATCTCATCAGTATTCAGCAGAGGTCTTCCGTTTCGGAAAAGAACCCCATCCTTCAGATATGCTCCGTTGACAGGAGCTTCAACAGAAAAATAATCTGTTCCGGGAAACGTGGAAACAAGAGCATCATCTGCATTCAGTATAAGCTTTGCATCGTCCTTTTGATGAAGGAAAATTTGCTTTTTTGCCTCGACATAATCAGCAAAATCTTTGTGCTTATCCAAATGATTCGGGGAAATATTGGTGATTACCGCGACGTCCGGTGAGCAGAACATGCTATGCAGCTGAAACGAGCTCAGTTCCAGGACACAGACGTCATTTTCGTTCATCAGAGGGATTTCACAAAGAAGCGGCTTCCCTATGTTTCCACCCAAATGGACTCGGAAACCGGATTCCTCCAGCAGACGGGCAATTATAGAAGAAGTCGTTGTCTTCCCGTCACTTCCGGTAATTGCAATCGTTCTGCAAGGGCAGAGCTGGAAAAAGAGCTCCATCTCCGAAGTTACCTGAGCAGATTCTTTCAACGGGCGAATATGAAACGGCATCAGACCGGGGGTACGGAAAATAAGATCCTGATTCAGATTTTCCAGATAATTCTCACCCAGCTTCAGCTTTGCTCCCGCCGAAATTAAATCAAGAGCCAGACTGCCCAAATCTGAAAAGCTTCTTTTATCACAAGCCGTGACATCACAGCCATAGGAGCAAAGAAGTCTGATTAAAGGGATATTGGAGATGCCGATTCCCAAAACGGCAATCTTTTTGCTTCTTATTGAATTGACGTATTCTTCTAAATTCATAGCAATGTATTATACCACAGCTTGACTCATGTTGCAATTTATGATAGATTACGCACGCAAGCAGACTAAGCGGTCGCGAGTACAGACTGAAAAGTCGTATTTGAGGAAAGTCCGGGCACCACAGGGCAAGGATAACGGGTAACACCCGCCAGGGGCGACCCTCGGACAAGTGCAACAGAGATATACCGCCGAAGCAATTCGGTAAGGGTGGAAAGGCGAGGCAAGAGCTCACCCGTCGGGCGGAGACGCTTTGACGCTGTAAACTCTATCCGGTGCAACGCCGTGGGAGAGCATAGAACCTGCCCGGTTGCTCTCAGGAGGCGGCTTGAGCTTTACGGCAACGTGGAGTCGAGATAGATGATCGCTTTCAATGACAGAACCCGGCTTACAGGTTTACTTGCAATTGAACATAAGGCCGATGAGGTAATTCCTCATCGGCCTTGTCGTTATGTGAAATTTTACTCAGCGTCTTCCCAGTTGTGCCAGACATTCTGAACATCATCATTGTCTTCAAACAAATCCAGCATCTTCTGCATATTCTTGATATCGTCCTCATTGGTGAGCTTGATATATCCGTTCTGAGGAATCATTTCGACCTGTGCAGAAACCAATGTATACCCCTTTGCAGAAAGGGCGTCAGATACCGCTGCAATGTCATCTTCCGTTGTATAGACGACAAAGCTTGCATCGTCCGGCTCAAAGTCTGCCGCACCGCAATCCAGAGCATCCATCATCACTGTGTCTTCATCCAGCTCTTCATCTTCATTGTCGATAACAATGACACCTTTCCTGTCAAATGACCAGGAAACACAGTTGGCCTGACCCATATTTCCGCCGTATTTATCAAAGAGGTGCCTTACTTCACCGGCTGTGCGGTTCAGGTTGTCCGTCATGGTTTCAATGATTACTGCAACTCCGGAGGGACCGTATCCTTCATACGTAATCTTTTTGTAGTTATCGCCGCTTCCGGAACCGAGCGCCTTTTCAATGGTACGCTTAATGTTGTCATTCGGCATATTGGCAGCCTTTGCCTTCGCTATTACTGCAGCCAGTTTTGAATTGCTCTTGGGATCTCCGCTGCCGCCTTCTTTTACAGCAACGATCATTTCTCTTGCTATTTTAGTAAAAGCCTGTGCTCTTTTCGCATCGGCAGCACCCTTCGTCTTCTGGATGTTATGCCATTTGGAATGTCCTGACATTTGAATTACTCCCTAAAATTTAATTTCGTAATATTTTATCACAAGAAATCGGCAAACTCAATCCCAGGGCTTATGATTTTTCACGATATCATAAAGTCTGATATACGAGTCATACCTTGAGCTTTTCACAGCGCCGTCTGATACTGCTCTGCGCAGCTGGCATTCCGGTTCATTTATATGACGGCAATCGCGAAATCGGCACTCGGAAATAAAATTTCGAAAATCCGGAAACAGTGAAGAGAGCTCCTCCGGTTCAATTTCTTCCATCATCTGAATATCAAAGGAAGCAAAGCCCGGAGTATCCGCTATATATGTCTCAGAATCGATTCGGAACAGTTCTACGTGCCGTGTTGTATGCTTTCCTCTGCCGAGTTTATCGCTGATTTCACCCGTTTCCAGATTTACTCCCGGAATCAGCTGATTCAAAATGCTGGATTTCCCGACACCGGAATTCCCGGTAAAAGCAGAGATTTTCCCGGAAACAGCTTCCCGCAGCAGCGAAATTCCCTCTCCCGTCTCCGCGCTGGTCCTCACCACCTGAAATCCGGATTCAGAGTATATATCATACAGTTCATCGCCAGTATCCAGATCCTGTTTATTGATGCATACAATCACCTGACAATCCGACTTTTCTGCTATGACAGTTACTCTGTCAATGAGAAACGGATCGGTAATCGGTTTTGTATTCGTGGCAACAAAAACAAGTGCATCAACATTGGCAACAGCCGGACGAATAAAACTGTTCTTCCTTGGAAGAACCCATTCCACAATGCCATCCTCACTGAATTCCACTAAATCCCCTACCAAAGGTGACATCCCCTGGTGTCGCAATTTTCCCACAGCTCTGCATTCATGGAGAACGCCGTTGCAGTTCACATAGTAGAATCCGCTGAGTGCCTTCTCAATTCGGCCTTCCATTACGGAGAAACCTCCGGCACAGGAACGGTAATCTCCGGACCGAGAGACACTGTTATCGTAATATTGGTTCTTTCCTGTACTTCTGCAAAAGCAGGAGTGCTCTGATAAAAAACCGTTCCCAATTCATACTCGCTGTGCTCTCTCCTTGAACCGGCATAAGTCAGATTTGCATTTGTCATTTTGTTGATGGCCGCTTCTTCACTCAGTCCTACAAGATTGGGCATTCTGATAAACTT
Organism: Candidatus Limivicinus sp.; assembly: GCA_045616745.1. Classification (GTDB taxonomy): domain Bacteria; phylum Bacillota; class Clostridia; order Oscillospirales; family Oscillospiraceae; genus Limivicinus. Next base: position 6,249 of record JAZLHH010000081.1, read on the forward strand.
CATCTCTTTGCCGCCGCTGATATAGAGGTAAACCGTAGAACCGGCCGTTATTTGCTCACCGGTGGCCGGACTTGTACTGATAACTTCATTTAAAGGTATTTCGTCAGAGGCCAGGGTTTGCAGTTCGACGGTAAATCCGGCATTTGTCAGCTTTAAAGTAGCTTCTCGGTAATTCTGGCCGATGACGTCAGGAACTTCCATCAGAACATACCCGGTGCTGACATTCAACCTGATATCAATCCCGTTTTTATTCTTCATCAGGCTTCGCCCGGCTACAGGCTCCTGCGAAAGGATCGTACCGCCTTCCGTAGAAGTATCCACGATATAATTCGGATTGAAATTAAACAGAGATGTAAGGGATGTATTTCCTTTTAATTCCTCATATGAATACCCGCGAAAATCGGGCACCAGAACCCGTTCAGCCGGCGAAAATATATCCTTCATCCAGAATTTCCACAAAAGGGAAAAGGAAAAAACAATAGCCAGAATCAGGCCGAACGATGATAAAGCGAAGCTGACCCTCGAGGTCCTGATGAAAGAACCGAAATAATTCTTTCTGTCTTTTCTCTTAGGGATTTCCGGAGTATCTTCAATCTCACTGTCTGTATTCTTCGTATTTTCGGTATTCAAAAAATCCACAGTGAATGCATCAAAGTCTTCAATCAGCTCTTCTGCATTCTGGTACCTGTCCTCCGGATTTGGCGCAAACGCTTTATTTACAATCTCTGCGAACTCATGCGGCACATCACGAGACATTTCCGTAATTGGTGCCGGTGTGGAGCCTGCCAACGTAACCAAGAGTTCCGGTACCGTTTTCACATCATACGGTTTCTGTCCGCAAAGCATTTCGTACATCATAATCCCCAGTGAATAGATGTCTGCTCTTGCGTCAGCCACGCCGCCTCTGACCTGTTCCGGTGAAAGATAATTCAAGGAACCGACTGCCTGTCCGCCATGTACAATTGCTTCGTTTTCCAGGGCTGCGATCCCAAAATCAGCGACCTTAATCGTGCCGTCCTTGAGAAGCATGATATTTTGCGGCTTGATGTCTCTGTGAATAATTCCGCGCTGATGTGCATGTTCCAGCGCAGCGGCAACCTGCTTGGAGAAGTGAAGCACTTCTCTCCAATCCAGCTTTCTCTTTCTCTCGATATACTGTCTCAAAGTAATCCCGTTGATCAGTTCCATGACGATGTATTCCAGGTTGTCACTGTGATAAACATCATAAATTGACACAATATTATTATGAGAAAGCATTGCAACTGCATGAGCTTCCGCATTGAATCTCTGGATGAATATGTCATCGTGGACCAGCTCATCGCGCATTATTTTAACTGCAACATTTCTGCTGAGCCTGGTGTCCAATGCCCGGTAAACGTATGCCATGCCGCCGATTCCTATGACATCCAAAATCTGATATCTTCCGTCAAGCAGCTTCCCTATGTATTTGTCATTATACGTTTCACTCATATATTAACCACCGATACCAGGGTAACATTGTCACCGGCACCCTTTTCATATGTCAAAGAAAGCATTCTGCTGCAAAATGATTCCGGCTCAGGATTTTCCAGAAATGCCGCCAGCATTTCCGAATCGGATACATAATTCGAAAGCCCGTCGCTGCACAACAGCAGCATATCGCCACAGGCAAGCCGCGTTTCAAAAAAATCTGCTTCCACCGTATCTTCTGTACCGATTGCCCGAGTTATTATATTTTTCTGTCTGTGTACTCTTGCCTGGTCTCTGGACAGGATTCCGGAACTCACCAGATCCTCTACCAGAGAGTGATCCGTCGTTATCTGGCGAACCGTTCCCTCCAAAGCTGAAAAATGATATGCTCTGCTGTCTCCGACGTTAATCAGTTTCACTTCTCCGTTGTCTTTGACAATTCCGCCGACAATCGTTGTTCCCATCCCGTTCAGGGATATATCAAACAGAGAATAATCGTAGACCTCACTGTTCGCTTTGGAACAGGCGGTAAGCAAAACAGATTTCAAATCCGGATTTCTGTCAACTCGCGATGTGAGGCGGGAATATACATAGTCGGTAAATTCCCGATTGGCCAACTCACTGGCAATACCGCCTGCCTGCGCTCCTCCCATTCCGTCACACAGAACTGCAATCATGCAGTCCCTGCTCTCGCAGCTTTTTACGGTAAAGCAGTCCTGATTATTCTTTCTGATTATTCCTTTGTCGCTGATGCCGTAGTATTGCATTTTCTTCTCAGTTGTCCGCAGGCCGCATCTACATCGCTGCCGAGTTTTCTGCGAACAGTAACATTCACTCCATGATTCTCAAGAATTTCAATAAATTTCTGCATATTTTCCGGGGTAGAAGGCTCAAATCTGCTTTCTTCCACATGATTCAGTGAGATAAGATTGACATGCGCTTTCACCTGCCCGGCACGCTTTGCAAGCAGCTCTGCATGCGCTTCACTGTCATTCACGCCGTCAATCATGGCATATTCAAACGATACTCTGCGACCGGTTTTTTCATAATATCTTCTGCACCCCTCCATGAGCGAATTCACGCCTCTCCCGCGATTCGACGGCATGATTCTGCTTCTCGTCTCATCGTCAGGCGCATGAAGAGAAAGAGCGAGGGTAATTTGCAGGTTCTCTTCCGCCAGAGCGTCGAACTTTTCCACCAGCCCGCAGGTTGACAATGATATGTGACGCATACCTATATTCATCACATCCGGATGATTCACCAGATGCAGAAATCTGATAACATTATCATAGTTATCCAAAGGTTCCCCGATACCCATCAGCACAATATTGGAGATTTTCAGTCCGGAATCGCGCTGTGAGCAGAAAACCTCATTCAGTATTTCTGACGGTTCCAGACAACGCACCAGGCCACCAATTGTGGAAGCGCAGAATGCACATCCCTGTCTGCAGCCAACCTGAGTAGATACACAAACTGTATTACCGTAGCTGTTCTGCATGACAACCGTTTCAACAGCATTTCCGTCTTCCATCTGCCACAGATACTTGATCGTACCGTCAAGTGCAGAAACCTGTTTCCGCAACACAATCGGCCGATAGATTTTATATTTTTCTGCCAGTTCGCTGCGGAGGCTTTTGGGCAAATTCGTCATTTCATCAAAGGAATCTGCTCCGGAAGCCAGCCAGTTTATAACCTGTTTTGCACGAAATCCGGGGATCTCTTCAATGATTTCTTCGGGGAGCATGGAAAGGATATCTTTCATTATTCGTCCTTCATCAGTATTGCGGCATAAAAACCGTCCGTACCGTCTATATGCGGCCAAAATGTTTTGCTCTGTAATAAACGGAAACCTTCAAGATTTGAAGAAACATTCTCGTTCTCTTCTTTCAGGACTGTGCATGTGGAATAAAGCATTTTTCCGCCCGGTCTCAGATACTGCGATACGTTGCAAAGAATCTCCCTCTGAATCTTTGGAAGTCCGGAGATTTCCTCCGCTGTTTTAAAACGGATTTCCGGCTTCTTCCGGATTACACCGAGTCCGGAGCACGGAACATCTGCAATCACTGCATCAAAACTCTCAAAAAATTCCTGTCGGAATTCTCTCGCATCGGCCGCCAGTGTACGAATGATGTCAATTCCGAGTCTTTCGGCATTATTGGCAACAAGTGCCGTTTTCTTTTCATGAATATCACAGGCAACAATTTCGCCTCTGTTTTCCATCCGGATGGCTGCTGTAAAAGATTTCCCTCCGGGAGCACTGCAGCAGTCAAGAATCCGCATACCGGGTTTCGGATCCAGCATTTGCACTGCCTGATAGGCGGCCTCATCCTGTACGTAAAATTCTCCGGGGCAAAACGCGGTACGACGTACAACCTGAGATTCTTTATTGTTTGCCTCCAGAAATTTCTCTGTGAATTCCCTGCCGTGTTCCGAAATCATCCGCTCCACAAGCCAGGACGGATGACTGAACCGGACAGACAGATCGTCAGGCATTCCTGTTTCTGATTTGGCGGCCTTCCGCAGTACCGCATTCACCAGTCCGGCAGCGCTTTTAAAACCTGATGATTTGCATAATTCCACGCTTTCATTCACTGCCGCACTGTCAGGAATTTCTTCTGAAAAACGAATCTGATAAAGGCCCAGGCGAAGGATATTGCGAACCGGTAAATCCTTCGGGACACAGTAGTCATCTATCCACCAGTCAAGGAGGGCATAATTCCTGATTACGCCGAAAACCAGCCATGTGCAAAAGGCCGCATCCCGCTCATCAAACCCAAGTGTTTTAATCTGACTGTCCAGAGTCTGAACCGACCAGGCTCCGGAGCCGAAACATCGATTCAATGTATCCAGGGCCGACTTTCTGACCTTATCCATTCAGCTTGTGGCCCCTCAGATAATCCGATGCCCGCATCCGCTTTTTCCCTGCAGCCTGAACTTCAGTAATCATAACCGTTTTACCGCCGCCGCAGGCAATCTCGATTCCGTCCTTGCCGGCAGAAACGATCTCCCCGGGCAGCTTCTCCGTAACAGTATCCGTATAGGCGGCAGAAAAAATCTTCAGCTGCTCTCCCCCGATTTCCGCCGTTGCTGCGGGCCAGGGAAGCAGGCCGTAAATATGCTTTACAATTTCCCGGGGAGTCCCGGAAAAGTCAATCGGACAGATTGATTTATCCAGCATCGTACAGTATGTTGCATCCTCGTGATTCTGAGGAATACGCGGTGCAACCCCCGCTTCCAGATCGTTCAGCGTTTTCACCAGAAGATTCGCCCCGATTTCAGCCAGCCTGTCAAACAGTTCTCCGGATGTTTCAAATTCTCCGATTTCCGTCTCTTCGGAATAAATAATATCTCCTGCGTCCATATCATGCGCAAGATGCATCGTGGTAACCCCGGTTACAGATTCCCCATTCAGAACGGCCCATTGGATCGGAGCCGCACCGCGGTACTTCGGAAGCAGCGAACCGTGAACATTGATTGCCCCATAAGGCGGAAGTTCCAGAAGATCATCCGGCAGAATTCTGCCGTATGCAACGACGACCAGAATATCCGGATTCAAACTTTTCAGCATGGAAAGTGCTGTTCCGTCCCGCATTTTCTCCGGCTGAAAAACAGGAATATCATTATCTGTTGCCAGCTGCTTGACCGGTGAGAAACGGAGCTCCATGCCCCGCCCCACTGCCTTGTCCGGCTGGCAAAATACACCTACAACATTAAACTTCTCATCTATCAGTTTTTTTAAGGAAGCGGCTGCGAAATCCGGGGTCCCCATAAATACAATTCTCATTGCGTTTCATACTCCTCCGGATCCAGCATCCGTTCTGCAACAGAGTCAAAAAGAATTCCGTCCAAATGATCAATTTCGTGGCAGAAGCATCTTGCTGTAAGGCCGAAACCTTCTACTTCAAAATATTCCCCGTCTCTGTTCTGGGCACGAACTCTCACAAATTCCGGTCTCGTAACAATGCCGTACTGCTCCGGGATGCTGAGGCATCCCTCTGCTCCTGTCTGCTCTCCCTCACGGTAGACGATTTCCGGATTAATCAGTTCAATGAAATACTCTTCTTCCTCTTCCGGAACATTGGTTTCCAGCACTACTGCCGCTCTTCTTAAAACTCCGACCTGCGGAGCTGCGAGACCGACACCGTTCTGAGACGCCAGCGTTTCCTTTAAGTCATCCAGAAGATCAAACAGTCTTTTGTTAAAATCCGTAACAGGGCGGCTTTTTTTATTCAGCGCCGGGTCTCCCTTTATCAGTACATTTCTCAGTGCCATATTATTACCTCAATCATTCGGATCATTGTCCGCATAAAATACTATTTTCCTAAATCTCTTATCCCTTGAACATTCGTTCACCGTCTGGGAGATTATTTTTCTTACAAAGCTGTCTGCTCTGCTTCGAACAATAACCCGATAGCGGAATCGGTTATTGACTTTCACCACGCTCAAAGGAGCCGGGCCCAGGAGTTCAACATCCTTCCGGTCTTTCAGAAGATACTCCAGACGCAGTTTTGCATATGTACAGGCAGTCACTACCGCTTCCTCATCCGTTCCGGAAGCCGTAACCGTCAGATAATCTACGTACGGCGGGGCGGATTCGATTTCACGAATCAGAATTTCCGATTCATAAAATGCGTCGTAATCCTGTGCGGCAGCCTGCAGTATAACTTCATTTTCGGGAGTAAAAGTCTGAATGACTGCTCTTCCCGGTTTCACGCCTCTTCCGCTTCGACCGACTACCTGCGTCAGCAGAGAGAAGCAGCGTTCGGAAGCGCGAAAATCAGGGGCATAAAGGCTCTGATCTGCAGAAATGACCCCTACAAGCGTGACGTTCTCAAAATTCAGACCCTTCGTTACCATCTGCGTCCCGATCATAATCGGAATCCTTTCGGATCTGAAAGAATCAAACAGTTCCCGGTGGGAAATTCCTCCCGTAAGCGCATCCGTATCAATACGCATAACTGATGTCTCGGGAAACAGTTCTTTCAGCTCTTCTTCCACAAGCTGCGTTCCTGCACCGACATTTTTCAATGCGCCGCCGCAATCCGGACACTTTTTTCCGGCGTCACGCCGGTATCCGCAGTAGTGGCATATCATTTTTCCGTTAACGCTGTGATATGTGAGACTGACACTGCAGCGGGGACATTTATACACATAGCCGCATTCCACGCAAGTAACCATTCTGTTGGCCCCTCTGCGGTTCAGAAAAAGAATGCTCTGCTCTCCGTTGTCAATGTTTCTTTGCAGTTCATCCTTCAGGAAGGAGCTGATATTGCCGGCATTGCCTCTCTTCAGCTCCTGTTTCATATCTACGATTCTGACCTGAGGAAGCTGCATCTCATTAAACCGCCGATCCAGACGATACAACGAATAGGTGCCCTTTTCTGCATGAAAACGGGTGCTGATTTTCGGTGTGGCAGAGCCGAGAAGAAGCATACAGCCGGATTTCCAGCAGCGGTATTTGGCGATATCTTCGGCATTATACCTTGGGTTGTTTTCCGACTTATAGCTTTCTTCCTGCTCTTCATCGATGATTACAAGGCCAAGATTATCGCACGGTGCAAAAACGGCACTTCTTGTCCCGATAACCAGATGTGCCATACCGGACTTTACTCTTTTCCATTCATCATACCGTTCTGCCGAACTGAGCCCGGAATGAAGAATGGCAATATCGTCACCGAAATAAGAGGAAAACGTCCGTACCATCTGCGGAGTCAATGCAATTTCCGGAACAAGGAGAATTGCCGTTTTTCCTGCCTCCAGAACTGATTGAATCAGATGCGTGTAAACACTGGTTTTTCCGCTTCCGGTAACACCCTGCAGAAGGGAAACCGCATATTCATTCCGGTCCATCCGGTTCAGAAGTCCGGTAAACACCTGTCTCTGGTCAGCATTGAGTACAGGGAGCTGCTGCCTCTCATTATCCAGGTATTCCGGTCTTCGGAAGGTTTCTCTATACAGATATTCGACAATACCTGCCTTTTTCAAGGCATCCAATGAAGTCTTGGAAGCACCGGTAAATCTGAGCAGATCACCGGTACTCAGCTCTCCGAATACGGCCAGCTCTGCAAGGAGATTCGCCTGCTGCGGAGCTTTTTTCCTTCGCCCGTCCGCCAGCGAAGCGGCATCTTCTCCGGGAATCAGAAGCTTTGCAATCTCAACCGTTTTATCCCGAACACGCATTTTCCCGTCATCACCGAACCAGAGTCCTGTGGGAAGCATGGATTTGACGGCATCATAAATGGTACAGAAGAATCTTTCTCTCATGAAAAGAGCAAGCTGAATCTGCTCCGGGCTCAGGATTCCGGAAGTATCCAGAACAGCTGCGACAGACTTCAGTCCCTCCTCCGTCTCTTTTTCGGAAAGAGCAAGGACCACGCCTTCCGTCAGTCTGTTTCCACGGGAAAACGGTACAAGTACACGGTATCCGACATCGACTTTTGAAGCGATCTCCTCCGGGACCAGATACTCATAAGGTTTGTCAATCCAATATGTAGCGGCGGAAACCGCAATTTTTGCCACTACACTCTGCAACGATTACTTTATGGAAAGCTTTCCCGTGTATACTTCGTCAATTGCCGCAGAAACGGGCTTCTTGTCCAGCGTAATATGTTCGTTCTGCGATTCTGCAGAAAGGACTCTCGCTCTCTTGGCAACCAGATTCACCAGCTGGTAACGGCTTCCGACCTTTTCGACCAGTTCTTTTACAGGGGGATAAAGCATCATGATAATTTCTCCATTTCATTATTCAAAATATTTTTATTATCTTCAAATCTGCAGCTCTCTGCAGTAATGATTGCACTGATTTCCGATGCGGCAGCATCAGCATCGTCATTGACAACGAGATAGTCATAGAAGTCTGCTTCCGCATATTCCTGAAGCGCTCTCTGGATTCTCTCGCGGATCGTGGCTTCCGACTCTGTTCCTCTGTGCTCAAGTCTCCTTCGAAGTTCTTCAATGGAAGGCGGCACGAGGAAAATCATGATGGCTTCCGGCATCATTGCATTAACCTGCCGCGCACCCTGAACCTCAATGTCCAGAAGCACATTCGTCCCTTCATTCATTTTGTCTCTGACATATTTTTTCGGCGTTCCGTACGAATTGGAAACATATTTTGCATGTTCCAGCAGCTCTCCGTTTTCCACCATTCGGTCAAAAGCATCGTTGTCAATAAAAAAATACTCTCTTCCGTCGACTTCACCGGGTCTCGGCTGTCTGGTAGTTACAGATACAGAAAAGCATAGGTCCTTTCTCAATTCCATCAGCTTTCCGGCTACTGTTCCCTTTCCTGCTCCGCTCGGGCCGGATATTACTATTAATTTCCCTTTATTCATGGGCTGCCTCCCCGGCATTCAAAATCTCATCCATCTTCGCGGTCAAAGCATCTGCTGTCTGCGAAGAAAGAATAACATTTCCGCTGTCCGTCACAATAACAGCTCTCGTGCTTCTTCCGAAAGAAGCATCAATCAGCATACCTTTTTCTTTGGTATCGGCAATCAGTCTCTTAATCGGAGAAGACTCCGGGCTCAGGATAGAAATAATATGATCCGGCGAAACAAAATTGGAAAAACCAATCGGCAACATTTTCATGGCAGACCTCACTCGATATTCTGTATCTGCTCACGGATTTTTTCAATTTCAGATTTCAGATCTACAACAATATGGGCAATATCCGAATTCTGACATTTGGAGCCGATGGTATTGGCTTCCCTGTTAAACTCCTGAATCAGAAAGTCAATTTTTCTTCCGATCGGAGAGCTTCCGTTAATCATGGTTTCCAGCTGTGCCATATGACTGCGCAGACGGACTGTTTCCTCGTCGGTACAGATATGGTCGGCAAATATCGCCGTTTCTGTGATAATTCTGGACTCGTCGATTCCGGAAGCTCCGAGAATTTCTTCCAGTTTCTGACGCATTTTTTCGGAATAGGCTTTCACCGTCTCCGGTGCTCTTTTCTCAATTTCGGAAACATATCCGGAAATCGTCTGCAGTCTTCCGAGAACATCCTCTCTCAGTTTACCGCCCTCGATTTCCCGCATTCTGTCGAAATCTGCCAGAGCTTCTTCCAGGACATTTTCGATGGCGGCCGTCACTTCGTCTGCATCCAGTTCGTTTCTTTCCACCGTGAGGACGTCCGGCAGTCTGGCAATGCTCATTGCCGTTACATCGTTCGGAATTGACTGTTCCTGCGCGATTTTTCCGATGGCGCTCATATAGCTTCTGACCAGGCTTTCATTTACCTTTACACTGACATCATCGACTTCTGAAAAGCCGATATTGACAAAGAGGTCCACTTTTCCCCGGCTGATGTGAGACTGCACCCTGCTTTTCAGGGCTTCTTCCGCAAACATAAAGTTTCTCGGAATTCTCACATTTGTCTCCAGAAATTTATTGTTTACACTCTTCAGTTCTACAGAAACCTCAAATCCTGCGGCAATTCCCTTGGCTCCGCCGTACCCGGTCATACTTTTAATCATTCTCTATCCTCACTATTTCAAATTGGAACTCCGGTTTGTTTCGCTGCGTAAAAACGACGACCGTCACGCCGAGAATCAAAGACAGAAACCCGGCCAGAATGCAAACCCAATCGGCAGCGCCAAGAAGATCTGCAACCAGATAACCGATAAGCAGCATCAGCAGCGGCATGATGTATACAATCATCTCTGCCTTGTATACGGTTGCGCTTTTGCTCTGAATGATCACCTTCTGGCCTCGTTTCGCCGAAAGCGGGTTCAGTGCCTTTGCGTGCAGTTCATTCTGATAAATACAGGATTCACAGTTCCCGCAGTTGCTGCCGCAGGCAGTCCCTCTGGTAACAGCAACTTCCGCCGTTCCGTCCGGAAAAGAATTCAATACTACTGCGTCCTGTGTCATGATTCCTCCTTCCGGATGTCTACAGAGATACTGTACGGTCCCAATACAACACCGATATCTGTAAAACCGTCAACGGATATTTTCACAGGAACAAGAAGCTGTCCCGTCGACTCATCGTAATCTGTCAGATCCGCAACCGCTCTGAGATTCTCTGCCTTTACCTGTTCCAGTTCTTCCTTAGTCCCTCTCAGCTTTACGTCGAGATTCTTGCTGAGCACCTCGGCAGTATAGCCCTCCGTAAGGAAGCTGACATCCAGGTTGGTTATACGGAAGCTTCTTGTTTCCATTCCCAGAATTTCCACGGTGACCGTTGCTTCCGTAATCCCGGTTACGTTGGTCAGCGAATTGTCGATGGTAATCGGGAAGGTCTGCTCGTATGTGCTTTCAAATGTGCTGAAATCAATGGTTCCAAGTGAAATCTTATTCAGTCCGTCCAGAATGGCGGAGTCTCCGGCTAAAGTAATGGACTCCGGCTCAATGGTAATCCTGACATTTTCTTCATATAAATCTGCAGTGAAAAGACGGTTGACGTCCAGAGGAACATCCTTCACTTCCAAAACCGGCATTGTTGCTTTCACGATATCCGTTGAAAATATGACGCCGTCAACTTCCAGCGGATTTCCTGCCTCGTCCATCAGAGTATAGCCGGTATCCAGAGAATAAGAAGAGTGAATCGTTTCCGAGCCGAAATTTACCCAGGCATATGAAATATTCTTCAGCTTGGCCTCTGCTCCGGACACGATAATCGTAGCCGGTTCAAAAAAAGGCGCCTCTGATGTGTACCCTGCCGCCACCTGGCCGTTAAAGGACCCTCTCACCGGGATTTCCTTGTCGACCTGTTTCGAAACCATAAAGTTTACCGATTCCGGGAGCTTTCTCTGAACACTCAGGGCAGAGGTGTCAATATTGTTTGGGTAAACAATGGAATACTGAACAGAGGCATAGGCTGACTGGCTCAGTTTGCTTACATCAATCATTGCTGTCAGATCTCCGGAATTCAGAGAAGCAACCACTCTTCTCGGCCCGGAAATGCTGACATTGACATTTCCCGTGCTCACGTCAGTAATCACCAGGCCCTTGGAATCCCGAAGTGTGTTCTCGCCCGAAAGCTCCAGGCGCACACCGGTAAAGGTTCTCGTAACTTCATCAGTTACCGTGCTTGTAACATAAATCCACATAAGAAAGGCCAGAATGAACGAGACAACGATCAGAAAACCTTTATTCTCGTACAGCTTATTCATTGTTTCCCTCCCCCTGTTTCTGCCCGGTAAAGAATCTGCGCAGACGCGAGTATAAGGAGTGATCCTCATCATTCGCTTTCAGATCTCCGATTAATTCCGTACGAAGAATCTTATCCACGGATATGGAGCTCAGATGCCTTTTCAGCATGCCGTCAATTGCACATGACACCGCTCCCGTTTCTTCGGAAACAATCAGCACTACAGCGTCGGATTCTTCCGAAAGGCCGATTCCAGCTCTGTGGCGCATTCCCAGGTCCTTGGAGAGATTTGTGCTTTTCGTCAGCGGCAAAACGCAGCCGGCTGCGGCAATTCTGCCGTCTTTGATAATGACAGCGCCGTCATGCAGCGGAGCCTTGTCATAGAACAGGTTTTTCAGCAGTTCCGCATTTACCTGAGCATCGATTACCGTACCTGTCGCAATGATATCAGTGAGTTTCGTCTCCTTTTCAAAAATAATCAGGCCTCCCGTTCTGGACGCCGCCATGTCTGAGCAGGCCATCACCGTCTGCTGAATGGCGGATTCCAGGTCGGACTCTGAAATTTTTCTGTTGCCGGCAGAAAGCCTGCTTCCAATCTTTTCCATCAGTCTTCTCAGTTCCGGCTGGAACAGAATCAGGACGGCAATCAGACCCAGCTCCATCGTTTTGCGAAGGACAAAATTGATCATTGTCAGATTCATCAGGTCGGAAATCCAAAGGATTACCACAAACAGAAGAACCGCCTTCGCAACATTTTTTGATTTGGTTTTCCTGATCAGTACAATCGCCTGGTAGATCAGATAGGTCACGATCAGTATATCGATGATATCCGAGAGTTTCATCGATGTAATGTAGTTTCCTACTCTCCAGAGCGTATTCAAGAAATTATTCATAGGATTTGCTCACCTGTCTTTTCTATTAAAACCACGGCGTGGGCCGCTATGCCCTCTCCGCTGCCGGTAAAACCCAGTTTTTCTTCTGTTGTCGCCTTCACGCTGATTTCTTCCATGCGGCAATGAAGGACGTCCGAAATGTTCTCCCGCATCTGCGCAATATAGGGTGCCAGCTTCGGTTTCTGCGCAATGACCGTACAATCCGCATTAACCATGGAATAACCGGATTCATGAAGCACTTCATTGACTTTCTGCAGAAGAACCAGGCTGTCTGCATCCAAAAAGGCATCATCGTGATCCGGAAACAGCTTTCCGATGTCGCCGAGAGCCGCCGCCCCGAGGAGTGCATCCATCAGTGCGTGGACCAGAACATCTGCATCAGAATGACCCAGCAGCCCCTTCTCATACGGGATTTCCACCCCGCCGAGAACCAGCCGTCTGTTTTCTGCAAGGCGATGGACATCGTATCCGTGGCCGATTCTCAAATTGCTCATTTCTGCTCCGTTTCCGAAAGTTCTTCCAGAATAATCTCAGCCAGTTTCATATCATTCGGTGATGTGATTTTAATATTGCTGCTGTCACCGGGAACGCAGGCGACCTTTACGCCAAACGGAAGAACTGCAGAGCTGTCATCCGTATAGTTCTTTTTCTCTGAAACTGCTCTGGTCAGGGCAGCTTTTATCAGATCGGCATCAAACACCTGCGGTGTCTGGATTTTTACCGTAGCCGATCTGTCGACGTCTCCTGCCAGATAACCGTCTTTTACCATTTTCAGTGTATCCACACCGTAAACGCCGGGAACGGCCGCTTTACAGTCAGCCGCTGCCTTGATACAGCTCTCGATCAGCTCCGGCTGAATAAAGGGGCGGGCGCCGTCATGAACGGCAATGAGCTTTGCTTTTTCTGAAACAGAAAGAACGCCTGCCAGAGATGATTCTTCTCTCACTTTTCCCCCGACAATTACCTTTTTTACTTTCGTAAACCCCGAGTCCCTGCAGAGCTTTGCCAAAGGCTCCAGGCTCTCTGCTTTGGTTACCAATATAATCTCTCTGATGCTTCCGCAGTTTTCAAAGGCATTGATTGTTCTGGCTATCAGCGGCTGACCCCCGAGCTGCATAAATGTTTTGTTCTGCCCCATTCTCGTGGAGTTTCCGGCACAGAGAATTACTGCCGAGCAAAAGGGAATTTTTTCTTTTGAAAACATGACAAGCTCCTAATTCGTCGTTTTATGGTCTTCAGCCTTTCAGCTGTCTCTTTCGGAAGAAGTTCTGCATGCCGTCCTGAAGGTCCTCCAGATGATTCAGCATTTTCCCCGCCCCATATGCCGCACAGGATACCGGGTCATCCACCACATTGGTACGGATACCTGTGCTTCTTTCAATCAGTCTGTCAATTCCGTAGATCAGGCTTCCGCCGCCGGAAAGGATAATTCCGTTCTTATCCAGGTCACCCACAAGCTGGGGGGGCGTTCTCTCCAGAACCGCCTGAATGGAATCGAGAATCCGATTCACGGGGTCTACAAAAGCCTCAATAAGTTCTGCAGAACTGACGGAAATCGTCTTCGGCAAACCGTTTGTCAGATTCCGGCCCTTGATTTCTTCATTTCCTGCATCCGGTCTTGGTATAACGCCGCCGATGCTTTTCTTAATCTCCTCTGCCGTGGAAAGGCCGATCAGGAGATTGTAACGGTTGCGGATGTGCTTTACGATAGCTTCATCGAAGGTACTGCCGGATACTTTGATTGACTCGCATTCCACAACCCCTCCGGAGGAAATAACTGCAATCTCCGTCGTTCCGCCGCCGATATCGATAATCATATGCCCGTCCGGCTTCGAAATATCAACACCGGCACCTAAAGCCGTGGCAACCGCCGTTTCCAGCAAATATACCTTCCGGGCACCGGCTTCAATTGCCGCATCGATTACTGCTCTTTCTTCCACACCGCTGATGCTGCTGGGGACACAGGCCAGCATACAGGGTTTGAAGAAGCTGAATGAAGTGATTCTGTTGATCAGTTCCTTAAGCATCGTTGCCGTAATCTCATAGTCGGAAATCACACCCGCGTTTATCGGACGGATCGCGACAATATTGGCCGGCGTTCTGCCGAGCATTCTCTCTGCTTCCTCGCCGGTCTTCAGAATCTTCCCGGTGAACTTGTCTACTGCCACAACCGTAGGTTCTCTGGAAATCACACCTTTTCCCTGCTCAAAAAGCAATGTCGTGGTAGTCCCCATATCAATGGCAATGTCTTTTTCTAATGCTGGCATTTCTATCTCCTTTTATGATCGTTTCTGAGCAACGGTCACCGCATATACTCTCTTCGCACCTGCAGTTTTGAGTACTGCGGCACATTCGGAAACTGTTGAACCTGTTGTTACAATATCATCCGTCAAAAGCACGGTAAGTCCCTGATACTCTTCTCTGTTCAGAGGAATATACGCACCTTTGATATTCTTTTTTCTTTCTTCTGCACCGCCGGTTCCGGACTGCGGTGCCGTATTTCTCTGTTTCTTCAAAACCGGAATACAGCGTTTCCCGGAAGCCTTTGCCAGATATTCTGCAAGCAGCCGGGCCTGGTCATATCCTCTGGAGCGCAAACGCTGTCTGCTGAGCGGTACATAGCTGATAATATCGGCAGAACGGATAAATTCGCCCAGATGCAGCATCAGCATTTCTCCATAGACATCTGCATACATGCTCAGACCGCCGAACTTGTATCTGTGAAGCGATTCTCTCACGTCATTTTCATAGTAGAGTACGGAACGGCACTCATCCACAAATGGGATTTTTTTATTGACTTCCCGGGAATACGGGAGTGAATTCCTGCAGGCTGTGCAGATCCATCCCTTCTCTTTTCCCATTTTTTTATGGCAGAAAGTACACTTTCTCGGATAAATCAGGTCGAGGAGGCACATAATTCTTTCAATCGATATTTGAGATAGGAATATCTCTTCGTCTGCTTGAAGTTGTCAATCATCCGGTTGGCCGTCACATCGCTGCCGACGACAATCAGAAGCTCTCTTGCGCGGGTCACCGCCGTATACAGAACATCCCTCGTCAGCAGGAACTGGGAGGAGTCGCTCAGAACCAGGATGACCGCCTTGAATTCACTGCCCTGGGACTTGTGAACTGTCATGGCCCAGGCATGTTCCAGCTCGTTCAGATTCATGAAGCTGTACGTCGCAATTTTCCCGTCAAAATTCACATCCATCGTCTCGTTGATAAAGTCAATGGATGAAACCGTTCCCACATCGCCGTTGAACATTCCGGAGCCGGCAGAAGTAAAGTCCGACGTATGCCACAGTATGTCATAGTCATTCCGGATCTGCATGACGCGGTCGCCTTCCCGGAATGTAACTTCACCGAACAGCTTTTCCTTTTTCCCTTCTGCCGGAGGGTTGAGGATCTCCTGAAGCTTTCTGTTGAGATTGACAGTACCGAGTTCTCCTCTCCGTGTCGGCGAGATTACCTGAATATCGTCAGGATTCAGATGCATTCTCTGCGGCAGCCGGACAGAAAAGAGTTCTGTTACGGTTTCCACGCCGGAAGCGGCCTCCAGGCGTTTCAATCGGAAGAAATCACCGGTATTCTGAGAAAAATCCGGGTGTACACCTTCATTGATCAGGTGGGCATTCTTCACGATATTGCTGTTTTCCGACTGTCTGTAGATTTTGGTCAGGCGGACTGTATGGAAAAGCTCTGATGAAATAATCTGACTGAATACGAAACCCGGTCCTACCGGGGGCAGCTGATTGCAATCCCCGACCAGAACCAGCTTTGCACGTTCAGGCAGTGCCCGGAGAAGGGCAGCAAAAAGAGGCACATCTACCATGGAGCATTCGTCAAGTATTACCAGGTCGCATTCCAGCGGATGGTTTTCATTCACTGAAAAAACAACTCTCTGCCCGTCATCGTCAAACGCGGCGCCAAGCAGACGGTGAACCGTTGTTGCCTCATGTTTCGTGACTTCGGACATTCTCTTGGCTGCGCGCCCCGTCGGTGCGGTGAGCAGCGTCTTCAGACCCATGGAATCGGACTGTTCCAGAATCCGGATAATCGACGTTGTCTTTCCGGTTCCCGGACCACCGGTAATGATTTCCAGACGGTCCCGCATCTGTGAAAGTCTTTCTGCGATATAAGTCTCCGCCTCGTAGAGATCCGGAAGATAACAGG
The DNA here is from genome assembly GCA_045616745.1 of Candidatus Limivicinus sp. Taxonomy (GTDB): domain Bacteria; phylum Bacillota; class Clostridia; order Oscillospirales; family Oscillospiraceae; genus Limivicinus. The sequence continues at coordinate 22,854 of JAZLHH010000081.1, forward strand.
CCTTTATTCCTTTGATATCTTCGATGATGATTTCGCCCTGTGCAGCCAGTTCATCCACGCAGGCAGCGCATACTTCATAATCAGTTCTGATCAGCTTTGCCGTAGCATTGCACAGCGGTTCATACGGTATAAAACAGTGACCGTTATTCAGATTGTGCATCATTTCAAAGACTACGCCCGCTTTGACCCGGCATCTGCTGTCCGATTCAAATCCCATATCCAGGGCCATGGCATCTGCTTCTGCGAAGGTACCGCCAATCATTTGTGCCGTAATAAGATACGGGTTTTCCTTTACCAGGAGAATTGCATCCTCACCGTACTGTTTGTTCAGGCGCAATGCGATCACCGGCCGTATTCCGTATCCGCAGATGAATTCCATGAGTCTCTTCACTGCGGTTTTCCGGCGAAATTCTTCGGAAAAACGGTTCGCTTTTGCCGCAGTAATGCCGCGGATTTCCGTCAGCTTTTCCGGCTGCGTCTCAATGATGTCAAGAGACTGTGCCCCAAACAGATTTACAATCTGCGACGCGGTAGCATCGCCGATTCCTTTAATGACACCGCTTCTCAGGTATTCGAAAATGGATTCCGAATCTTCCGGCATAAAACGGGAAACATATTCGGCCTTAAACTGCTTTCCGTAGTTCGGATGCGTAATCCAGCGGCCTTCCCCGACGATTTTTTCTCCGGGCACGGCATCGGGAATGCAGCCTACCACGGTAGCATCTCCAAGCTTCAGGACCGTGTAGCCGTTTTCCTCATTGCTGTACAGGACCGCGGTAACCGTCCCGTTTATGACTTCAAGATCAAATTCGTCCATCTTCCAGTACTTTCTTTAAGTATTGACCCGTATAACTTCCCGGGCATTTGGCACACTCTTCGGGAGTACCGCAGAAAACAAGCGTTCCGCCTTCATTTCCTCCTTCAGGGCCAAGATCGATGATATGGTCCGATACCTTGATAACATCAAGGTTATGCTCAATAACGACAACCGTGTTGCCTGCATCCACGAGCTTCTGGAGAATATGAATCAGCGCGTGAACATCATGCATATGGAGGCCCGTCGTAGGCTCATCCAGAATATACAGAGTATTCCCCGTATTCCTTCGGCTCAGCTCCGTGGCAAGCTTTACTCGCTGTGCTTCACCGCCGGACAGCGTCGTACTGGATTGCCCCAGCCGGATATATCCCAGTCCGACCTCGTTGAGCGTCCGGATTTTGTTTAGGATCTTCTCCTGATTTTCAAAGAATTGGCAGGCTTCCTCCACTGTCATATTCAGGACATCGGAAATGGATTTTCCTTTATATTTTACTTCCAGAGTTTCTCTGTTGTATCTCTTGCCCCCGCATACATCGCAGGGCACATAGACATCCGGCAGAAAATGCATTTCTATTTTCAGAAGTCCGTCCCCCTGGCAGGTTTCGCAGCGCCCGCCCTTCACATTGAAGGAGAAGCGCCCCTGACTGTATCCCCGGATTTTTGCCTCCGGCGTCGAAGCGAACAGATCCCGGATATCATTGAACACGCCGGTATACGTGGCCGGATTGGAACGGGGCGTTCTGCCGATCGGACTCTGGTCCAGACAGATTACTTTGTCGATTCCTTCAAGGCCGACGATTCCTCCGCTTTTCCCCGGATGCGTCTTGGCACGCATTTTTACCATTGCTGCCGTTTTGTAAAGAATCTCATTGACCAGAGAGGATTTTCCGCTTCCGGATACGCCGGTTACACAAATGAACTTTGCCAGCGGGAACTCTACGTCAATATGCTGAAGATTGTTTTCCCGGGCGTCCAGAACCCGAAGGAGCTTTCCGTTCCCCGGTCTTCTCGTCTCCGGAACCGGAATCTGCACTCTGCGGCTCAGATACTGACCGGTATAGGAACGCTCACATTTGCAGATATCTTCTACGCTGCCCTGCGCAACAACTTCGCCGCCGTATACACCGGCTTTCGGGCCTATGTCTATGATATGATCCGCCGCGCGCATCATTTCCTCATCATGTTCCACAACGATCAGAGAATTCCCCAGATCCCGAAGGTTCTTCAGTGTGCGAATCAGCTTTGCGTTATCCCGCTGATGAAGGCCGATACTGGGCTCATCCAGAATATACAGGACCCCGGTAAGACCGGAACCGATCTGCGTAGCCAGACGGATTCTCTGGCTTTCTCCTCCGGAAAGGGTCAGCGCCTTGCGGGAAAGGGTCAGATAGCCAAGTCCCACACTGAGCAGGAAATTCAGCCGGGCTTTGATTTCCTTGAGAATCTGACCGGCGATGGCAGATTCCATCTCCGTCAGCTCCAGGTGCTCCACAAAATCCAGCTCGCTGTATACCGGGAGATTCGTAAAGTCATAAATGTTCATCCCGCCGACAGTAACGGAAAGGGCCGCCTTCTTCAGCCGCTTTCCTTTGCATTCCGGGCACGGGATTTCCGACATGCACTCCTCGATCTCTGCTCGGGAATACTCGCTTGTGGATTCCCGATACCTGCGGTTCAGATTGTTGACGAGACCTTCAAATTCTCTTGTCAGCGTTCCGTAGCCGAAGGCTTTGTCATACTTCAGCTCAAGCTTTTCCTTCCCTGTACCGTAAAGAAGAACCTTCACGGCAGGTTCAGGCAAATCCTTCCAGGGCGTTTTCAGATCGAAATGATACTTTTCTGCCAGTGCGTCATAATACATTCTGGCGATCGTATCCGGCTTCGGGTTGTTCCACCCGCTCACATTGATGCAGCCTTCCGCAATACTGAGCTGCGGATTCGGAACAATCAGCTCCGGATCCACAAGGCTCTGCACACCAAGCCCTGTGCAGGCAGGGCAGGCACCCCTGGGATTGTTAAAGGAAAACAGGCGGGGAGAAAGCTCCTCCAGGGAAATGCCGCAATCCTCGCAGGCATAATTCTGGGAAAACGCAATCGTCTCGCCGTTTGACATCAGCTCTACATGTAAAATTCCTTCTCCGAGGGCAATCGCCGTTTCGCAGGAATCGGAAAGTCTGCGGTTGATGCCATCCTTCACAACGAGCCGGTCGACAATGATGTCTATATCATGCCGGTTGTTTTTCACCAGTCTGATATCATCTGCCAGGTCGACGACTTCCCCGTCAATTTTGGCGCGGACATACCCCGCCTTTCTGGCATCCTCGATAACCTTGACGTGTTCGCCTTTTTTCCCGCGAATGACGGGAGCAAGAATCTGAATCTTCGTTCCGGATTCCAGATTGAGGATCTTATCTACGATCTGGTCAATACTCTGCCGGGTAATGACCTTTCCGCAGTTCGGGCAATGCGGGATTCCGATTCTGGCCCAGAGAAGACGGAGATAATCGTAAATCTCCGTTACCGTACCCACTGTAGATCGGGGATTCCGGCCGGTAGTCTTCTGGTCAATGGAAATCGCCGGTGACAGACCGTCAATATAATCCACATCCGGCTTGTCCATCTGACCGAGAAACATTCTGGCGTAGGAGCTCAGAGATTCCACGTACCGGCGCTGCCCTTCTGCATATAAAGTATCAAAAGCCAGTGAACTCTTGCCGCTTCCGGACAATCCGGTGATCACGACCAGCTGCTCCCTGGGAATTTCCAGATCTATATTTTTGAGGTTATTCTCTCTTGCACCTTTTATAAAAATCTTCTCATACATGGCTATCTATATTATATTAGTTTCATATAGCTGGCAAGTAAATGGTTACAATTTGTTACCAATTTTTCCGAGAATTCATAGTTTTT
>JAZLHH010000082.1:0-2901 GCA_045616745.1 Candidatus Limivicinus sp.
GCAATTGGGACATATAGACTCGAAAGATATTCCATCGTGCATCTTATGATTATCCAGCAGAATAGCACCACAGTCAGGGCACGGAGTACCCGGCGCGTATCCGGTAATAAAGTGTCTGCCCCCGGCAACCTGAGACAGCTCTTCTGTGCTCAGCTCCTCGTCCTCTTCGGCAGCAGCCTCAGCTGCTTCCTGCATTGCGTTCAGTTCTTCATTGATTTCCATAGTAAATACCTCCTTTATGTTTTATACCCACATGGTATTGAATCTCTATACGCTTTTCTTCTGCTCCGTTCCCTGTATCTCAGATTCCGGAATACTTAAGGCGTTTCTCTGTGACGTGGATGTCTGTGTCTATGTTTCTTTCCCCCGGTGACCTGTTCCAGCTCTTCCGCCGTCAGCTCCTCGTCCTCTTCGGCAGCAGCCTCAACAGTCTCCCGGACTGCATTCAGTTCTTCATTGATTTCCATAGTAAACAACTCCTTTATGTTTTTATACTCTAATAGTACCGTATCTATATACGCTTTTCAAGGAAAAATGCAACAGAGCGGCTCGAAAGTTTGCGGAACGTCCGGGCGCACGATTTTTTATCGGTTGGCAAAAATATATCCAATTCCTGTTTTTTGTATTATAATTTACCAAAAAGAAAGACGCGAATATCATAATATAAAGCAGCTTCGCTGACAGCTGTCTCGCTGCGGCTCGGTCACCTCGCGGGTCTGAAATGCCACCGGCATTTCATTCAATTCCGCTCGGCCGCTTCGCTACCTTCCAGGTGGAGCCTTTACATATTCACTGAAGCTTCCACGGACCAACAACCAACAACAGAAAGCCGGTTTCCCCGGATGGTGATGCCGAATTAAGGGATTCGGGGAATTACCTGAAAGGCAGCGGCCTCATAGGGGCGGAAGCGAATCGTTCCGTTTTCCGTCTGGGGGCAATCGTAATTCCCGATCAGCACCTGCAGATCACTGCTCCGAAGCTCCTCGGGAATCGGATAAGACACAGGCTTTGACGAGAAGTTGCCGGCAACGAACATCCGCTCACCTTCATAATCCCGGGAATAGGCGATCACTCTTCTGTTTTCATGATCATACTCCGTAACCGAACCGTACAGCGCAACGGGCAATTCCTTCTTCAGCTGCAGAAGCTTCTGATAAAACCTGTAGACGGATCTGTCTTCGGAAAGATCCTTTTCCACATTGATCTCCCGATAATTGGAATTCATTCTCTGCCAGGGCTCTGCTCCTGCATTGAATCCGGCATTCACGGAATCATTCCACTGCATGGGAACTCTGGCATGGTCTCTTGCTCCGAACAGAATGCACTGAAACGCCAGCTTCTTCGGGAAATGATAATGACGCATCAGTGAATACACGAAATGGGAAACCGGATCCTTCAGTTCCTCCATGGAATGAAAGTCCGCATTCGTCATTCCGATTTCCTGACCCTGATAAATAAAAGGCGTACCGAATCCAAGATAAGTAATCAGGGGCAGAAACGTGGATGCTTCCCGCCGGAACTTCCCCACATTGATATCAAAGCGGGAATTGCATCTGGGAACATCGTGATTCTCCAGAACCAGCGTGTTCCACCCTACGTTGTAATACTTCTTCTGCGCCCCGATCAGACCCTGCTTAAAGGTTTTCAGAGAGAAGGGATGCCGGAAGAATTTCACGAAATTATCTGCATTCAGATGCGCAAAATCGAAGATGGTGTCCAGTTCTTCGCTGCTTTCCGTCACGTAGCGGACGGCATCCGCCTCGTGCGGCCGGTAGGATTCTCCCACCGTATAGGAATCATACCGGGAGAGGACTTCCGTGTACATGGTATGCAGGAATTCGTGCATTCTCGGCCCGTCCACAAAGAACATCTCGCCGCCCTTGTTCTTCGGGTCATCCTGCAGCGGATACACCTTGGAGAACATATTGAACACGTCGAACCGGAAGCCGTCTACCCCCTTGTCCAGCCAGAACTTCAGAATCTCCAGCGCTTCCCGGACTACGGCAGGATTCTCCCAGTTCAGGTCCGGCTGCTCTCTGGTAAAGAGGTGGAGATAATATTCTTCTGTGCCTTCAATTCTTTCCCAGGCAGAGCCGGTAAACGAAGACTTCCAGTTGGTGGGCGGAATCAGCTTTCCGTTCTTTTTTCTCCCGTCACGGATAATATAATAGTCCCTGTAAGGGGAATTCCGATCCTTCAAGGCCTCTTTGAACCAGAAGTGTTCGTCCGACGTGTGATTCAGAACCATGTCCATAATCACCTTCAGGCCGCGTCTGTGACACTCCTCGACAAGACGTTCAAAATCTTCCATCGTACCCAGGTCCGGATTGATCTTCCGGTAATCGGAAATATCGTAACCGTAGTCCTTGTAGGGCGTTTCATACATCGGGGAAAACCAGATGGCTGTGATTCCAAGGTCCCGAATGTAGTCCAGCTTTGAGATGATTCCGGGGATATCCCCGATTCCGTCATTGTTGCTGTCCATAAAGCTGTAGGGATAAATCTGATAGACTGCCGCTTCTTTATACCATCTTGATCTTGCATCCATAGCAATCGCCTCCTTTTCAGGCTGTCTGTTTTCCGTGATCGGTCTGAAATCAGTATAGCATATTCCGATATTACATGCAAAACCCGCTGATGACTCAGCGGGTTTCTTATTTCAGCCAGCAACGGTATCGCAGGCGATATTCGGATACGGGTGAAACATCTCCGGGCGGCAAGATTTGTATAGAGTAGTAAGATAGTTTACAGATTGTGCAACCTGATCCTTTACACATGAGAGTAAAATAGAGGCAAAAACGGGAGGGACCGTGGATGCCTTGGGAAGAGAAAAGGATTGCACAAATGCGCAAAGAATTCGTAGAACAAGCACTAACCGGAACAAAAACAAAAACTGATTTG
>JAZLHH010000083.1:0-15771 GCA_045616745.1 Candidatus Limivicinus sp.
TGGCACTGACAAATCCGCGGGAAAAGTCTCCCTGCTCTCCGTTTTTCGCATACCGTTTTTCCAGCGTATCTCCCAGACGGTTAAACTTCCCGTCCAGATCCAGCAAGGTTCCGACCGTTACCCCCAGCACCGTCGAAATAATGAGGATCAGCGTATTCTCACCGCAAAGCGCTCCGCTGATTCCAATATAGATGACACACAGTCCGATGCCCTTCATAATCGGCTGAGATATTTTTTCCGGAATCCCCTTCCTGCACAAAATTCCGATAATACTTCCGACAACAATGGCAACGGAATTCACCAGTACACCTAACATAACAGTCTCCTATTCTTGAATTGGACCTAATATATGATATAATAGTGGAAAAATCAAGGAGGAACAGATATGCAGCACGAAATTACAAATTCTGCCAGATTGCTGGATTCCAAGGGGAATATTGCCGAACCGGGTTTTGCCAGAAAGCTTCTCCCTGTCTACCGCAGGAGCGACGTAAAGGCCGGTAAGTTCCGTCTCAAGGAGTGGGATTATTATCTCATCAATAACGGCCGCTTTGCGCTGGCCCTGACTATCGACAACAACGGTTACATGAATATGGATTCCGTATCTCTGCTCAATTTTGAGGAGGGCTGGGAAATCACGAAAAGTCCCATGAAGTTCTTCCCCGGAAACCATCCGGATCTTCCTGCCAGTTCCGAAAAGGGAGATGTTGAACTTTCCGGTAAAGGTCATTTCTCCCGATTCGAAAATCCGGGGAACGGCACCCGCCATCTCTTCGGGAAAATGGAAAAATTCGGTGACGGGGGTGCAATCGAATTTGATGTGGTGCTGACGGATGAGCCGGAAGACAGCATAGTCATCTGCACTCCTTTTGAAAAAGACGGTCATTTCTACTTCAATCAGAAAATCAACTGCATGCGTGCTTCCGGGCAGGTAAGCTACGGCGGAACCACCTATACGTTCTCGCCGGCAGATTCCTTCGCCGTTCTCGACTGGGGCAGAGGCGTATGGACCTATCATAACACCTGGTACTGGAGTTCTGCCTCCTATCAGGTTGACGGGATTCCGTTCGGCTGGAATCTGGGTTACGGATTCGGAGACACTTCCGCTGCCAGCGAAAATATGCTGTTTTATAACGGAAAGGCTCACAAGCTCTCTCAGGTCCGCTTTATTATTCCCGGAGAGGAAAAAGATTTCCTGAGTCCCTGGACCTTCACCTCCGATGACGGCAGATTTGAAATGAACTTTGTTCCTGTCCTTGACAGAGCCTCCTGCACAAACGTTGTCGTCATCAAGAGCGATCAGCATCAGGTATTCGGCAAATTCAGCGGAACCGCCGTTCTTGACGACGGAACGGTCATCGAAGTAAAGGATTTCCCCGGCTTTGCTGAAAAAGTGGAAAACAAGTGGTAAAAAGAACTGCTGACTTATTTCGGAAAACTGTGTCGGTCTCTCTGGCACTGTTTCTGCTGATTTTCCTCCCGTCATGCGGAAAAAAAGAACCGGAGGCCGTGGATCCTCACGCCGGGCAGGTCAATGTATACGACGGATACGGATATGTCTGGATGACGCCTCTGGAAGGCGTGGAACGGAATTCTTTTTCCGTTGACCAGTTTTCCATGCAGGGAGATACGCCGGTCTACATCGGTTCTGATTATGATATTCTGAAGGGGATTGATGTTTCCGAGCACCAGCTGGAAATTGACTGGGACCGGGTCGGTCAGGGAGGACTTGATTTCGTATTTATCCGCTGCGGCCGCAGAGGTTATACGCAGGGCGGTTTGTATGAGGACGAGTATTTCCGTCAGAATATTGCCGGAGCCAAAGCCGCCGGTCTGAAAGTGGGAATTTACTTTGCTACCCAGGCAACAACCGTTGCCGAGGCAATTGAAGAGGCTGAGTATACGGTTGAGCTGCTGCGGGATTACAGCATTGATCTCCCTGTTGCCTATGACTGGGAAAAAATGTATACCGATGAGGCCCGGGCGGAAAATCTGGACGTAACCACGCTCACTGACTGCGCTGTGGCCTTCTGCGAAACCGTCAGGGCCGCCGGATATACTCCCGCAGTTTACTACAACAGGACCATCGGATATTATCGCTATGACCTCACCCGTCTGACTCCTTATACCGTGTGGTTTTCTCTTCCCGTCACCCCGCCTGATGTTACTTTCCCCAGCTTTCTGTATCATCTCGACATCTGGCAGTATTCCATCAGCGGAACACTTCCCGGAATCCCCACGGAAGTAGATTTCGATTACATTTTCCTTCCAAAAAATTGAAATTAGAGGTTGACATTCACCTTCTCTTTTGCTATTATGAACCGGCTGGCAAAATGCTGGTGTAGCTCAGCCGGTAGAGCAGCTGATTTGTAATCAGCAGGTCGGGGGTTCGAATCCGTCCACCAGCTTTCACCGGGCTAAGTTCATATTTGGGGGAATTCCCGAGTGGCCAAAGGGGACAGACTGTAAATCTGCTGGCAATGCCTTCGATGGTTCGAATCCATCTTCCCCCACCAACAACAGAGACATCCTTTTGGATGTCTCTGTTGTTATTTTCCCTGTTTTCTTATTTCTTGTGGACGCAGCGCAACTGTGATAGAATCAGGTATCTTTTTCAGGGAAGTGCTTTCTATGATTCAATTCGTAAAAATGAACCGGCACTCATGTCCGGACTATGAAATCATCCGTGATTATCGGCCGGAAAATGTTCAGGATGTAATTGCATATCACAGAAGCTTTCCGGAATACTCCGAAACGCCCCTGGTACAGCTGAGCCGTCTGGCTTCCGAGCTTGGGCTTCGTTCTCTCTATGTGAAAGATGAAAGCTACCGGTTCGGCCTGAATTCCTTTAAGGTGCTCGGCGGGAGTTACGCCGTCGGAAGGATTATTGCCGAAAGGCTGGGTATGGATATCGGACAGCTGTCCTATCCCCTGCTCGTTTCCCGGGAAACCTCGGAAAAGCTCGGTGATTTCACCCTGATCACTGCCACAGACGGAAATCACGGCCGCGGGATTGCGTGGACTGCCAACCGTCTCCACCGGAATTCCGTTGTATATATGCCGAAAGGGACGGCAGCGGATCGGCTGAACAATATTCTCTGCCTTGGTTCCGACGCTTCCGTCACAGATCTGAATTATGATGATGCGGTGCGTCTGGCAAGCCGCCATGCACAGGAAAACGGCTGGATTCTCGTGCAGGATACATCCTGGCCGGGTTATGAAGAAATTCCCCGCCGAATCATGCAGGGATATACTACTATGGCATATGAAGCCTCTGTGCAGCTGCAGAACGTTCGCCCGACGCACATTTTCCTGCAGGCCGGCGTCGGGTCCATGGCCGCGGCTGTTACCGCGTTTTTTGCCAATCTTTACCGGGAGGATTCGGAAAAACCGGGAATATACATTGTGGAACCCGACAAAGCGGACTGTCTCTACCGTTCCGCTCTTTCCGGTTCTCTTCAGAAAGTCAGCGGCAGTCTGGATTCCATCATGGCCGGATTGTGCTGCGGAGAACCCTGTACTCTCGCCTGGGAGATTCTGAAAGAACATGCCTCCGGCTTCTTCTCCGTATCCGACGATATTACAGAGAAGGGAATGCGTCTTCTTGCCCGCGGGCTCGGCACGGATCCTTCCGTCGTTTCCGGGGAAAGCGGCGCGGTCACCACCGGTCTTACTGCGGAACTGATGACGAATCCGGAGTGGTATGAAATTTCCCGGGAACTCGGTCTGAATCAGGATTCCCGCGTTCTGTGCTTCTCAACCGAAGGGGCTACCGACAAAGAAAATTACGATAGAATTGTATACGGGATTGCAGATTAGCACCGATTCCCACAAATCAGCAGCATGCTCCCTTCCGGAACGGCAGTGAACGCCGTCGAAGGAGGGGGAGCATGCTGTTTTGCTTTTATCATCTTTTTATGCGATGGGAAACTTACGCAGTGTAAACGGCTTTCCCGTCAACAATTGTGGCAACCAGTTTTGCTTTGCAGATATCCTCCGCATCGGAGTAATGAATGAAGTCCTGCGTATAGACCGTGGCATTGGCAACCTTGCCAATGGCCAGCGTGCCAAGGTTATGTTCCTCGCCGCACATGTACGCAATATTAGCCGTCATGGCAAGCAGGGCACGCAGCGGAGATACAGACTCGTCCGGATTCATGACAGACTGCGGTCCGCCTTTGGGATGCACTCTCGGAAGGGCTCTCTTCACTGCCGTATAGACAGAAAGAGGAACATCCATCTCCGGGTTGACAGGGTAATCCGTGTGGAAGCAGATGGTTGCCCCTGCAGTCTCAAAAGATCTGACGGGATACTGTGCCCAGGCGCGTTCCGTCCCGAGATAGGTGACAGACTCGTCAAACGTCGGATGAGTAACCGTTGCCCAGGTAGGAGCCACTACCGCAATGACATTGTATTCACCGCAGCGTTTTACATCCTCAGGGCGGATGCACTGAAGATGGCAGATCACATTGCGGATACCGTAATTGCAGGTTTCCGTTTCGGAAACCGAATAGGCATCCAGCGTCATCTTCGCCGCTTTATCGCCGATGGCGTGGATATGAACCGGGAACCCCGCTTCATTTACTGAGAGCACTGCCGTTTTCAGCTGTTCGGGATCCGAAATATTCAGCACGCCGTAATATCCCGGCTGGTCGGAATATTCCTCCAGCATGGAAGCCGTGTGCGCTTCCACAACTCCGTCGAGAATAATCTTCTGACCGATAATCCTGAAGTACTCACTGTTGTACTTTTCCGCCTCAGCCTTCAGCTGTTCCCCCAGTCCGGCAGGGTCGGTATTCAGGATATCATTGTGGCAGGCATACGCATAGGTGCGGAGCTTCCACTTTCCTTCTCTGACAAGTTCCGCATACGCATCTGCGCAGACCGGATACATATCCAGAAATGCCTCGCCGACCGCCGTAATTCCCTGAGAGAATGCAAACTCCTGCCATGCAAGGAGAGATTCCTTCATGTCCTCCAGCGTCATGGCATAGTGCGCCGTAACGTCGTGAAGCGGACGCTCGCAGAGAACACCGGAGGGGTTCCCGTCTGCATCCGTGTGAACCTGGGCAGTGCCGTATTTCTCAACATACGCTCTGTCAATTCCGCAGTCCTTCAATGCTGCCGTATTCAGCCACATGGAGTGACCGTCGCTGGTACGGAGGACCATCGGCTTATCAGGACAAATGGCATCCAGCATCGCGGCATTCGGTTCTTCAAATTTATCCCAGCCGGCGCCGAAATATACCTTTTTGTCCGGATTGTTCTTCACATACTCGGTCATAATATCGATATAATCCTGCATGCAGTTCTGCTCTTCCAGCTTTGCCTGCATGTAGAGGCGCTCTCCCGCCATAGGTCCGTGGGTATGCGCATCCATAAAGCCGGGATATATGGTATTGTCACCGTAATCCAGAACGGTTGTATCCGCTCCCTGCATCGTCTGTGCAATCTTGCGTGTACCGAGGTACATAATGCGGCTGTCTTTTACCACCATAGCCTCGACCTTCGGGGCATCGGTATCCAGGGTCAGAATATTGCCGTATATAATCGAATCTGCTTTTTTCATGTGCAGAAAATCTTCTTTCTCTTACGTATTGCTCGCAGCACACAGCTCTGCCAGCATCTTCGGAAGCTCTTCCTCCATATTTTCATCGGAGAACTGACAGGTGCCTACGGCCTTGTGCCCGCCGCCGTGATACTTGAGCATCAGGCTTCCCACATTGACATCGGATGTGCGGTTCAGAATGCTGTATCCGACGGCAGCCGCGCATCCCTTTCCGCCCCTGCCGCTGACGATCCAGGCAGAAATATTCTGTTCGGGATACAGTGCATAGATCATGAAGCGGTTTCCGGTATAAATCGGGTCAACCCCGCGCAAATCGGTGATAATGACATTGCCCTCCACCTTTGTATACACCTTGACCATTTCGACAAACTTTTCCGTCTGCTCATTGTAGACATCGACCCGCTCCACAATATCCGGCATGGAGAGAATTTCTTCCGTTGTCATGGTCCGGCAGGCAACGAGCAGCTTCTCCATCAGCTGGTAATTGGAAATGGTGAAATTGCGCCATCTGCCGAGCCCCGTACGGGGATCCATCAGAAAGCCGACGAGCACCCAGCCCTTCGGATTCAGGATATCGTCCAGGCTCAGATTTCCGGAATCGACGCGATCGACGGCATCCATGATATCGCCAAACTGCGGAAAGCGCTCCGCACCGCCGTAATACTCATAAATAATGCGCGCACAGGAAGGGGACATACGGCTCTCGCCTTTGTATTTTCCGGCAAGCTCCAGGCGCTCATGTTCGCTGGAATGATGATCGAACCACAGCCCGCAGCCTTCCACATACGGCACGTTGGCAAGGCAGTCATCTTCCGTAACCTCCACAAGACCGTCCTGCAGGTCCTTCGGATGTGCAAACTTCCAATTGTCAATGATTCCCGCCTCCAGCAGCAGTGCACCGCAGACAAGTCCGTCAAAATCGGAACGTGTAACCAATCTCATATTCGGCAAGCCTCCACAATAGTAATGTATGAATCAATCCATATAAAAATATACAAATCCCGCCGGTTTTTGTCAACTCATTCAAAGCGCTTTATTCGGGCAAATCCGCAGGGATAATCTGCAAAAAAAAAGACTGCGAAACACAGCGCTTCGCAGTCCTGATCAGTGCCGGTGGTGGGACTCGAACCCACACAGTGTTGCCACCAACGGATTTTGAGTCCGTCACGTCTACCATTCCATCACACCGGCAAGCTCGTACATTCTACCGCATCAGGCAGCATTTTGCAAGTATTCCTTCTTCTCCAACACGCTCTTACTTGACAAATCTTTCCAATTCCTTTATAAAAGAGTTGTCCTATGAGGGAGTAGCAAGCGTAGTTCACGCAGCAAGTCAACAATCTCGATCGTCAGATCTGGTTTGCTTTAAATTGTGAGACTCAGGTATAGCAAGTGCTGTACCTGTTTTTATTTTTCTGTGGAGGTTTTCATGAAGTATTATCTGGAAGACAGCGCCGCGGTTCTGGAAGAACTGCACAGTACGGCGGACGGTCTGCGTTCTGAGGAAGCAGAAAAGCGTCTGGCGGAGCATGGAAAGAACAAGTTGGACGAACCTGAAAAAGATTCTCTGATCAGGAAATTCTTCAACTCTCTGGCCGACCCGATGATTATCATGCTGATTGTCGCTGCAGCGATTCAGGCTTTCATCACCGTGCTGGAAGCACACGGCAATTTCTCTTTCCGTGATTTTGCCGATGTATTCGTCATTCTCGTTGTTGTCATTATCAACACCGTCATGTCCCTGATTCAGGAAAGCAAATCCGAAGCTGCCATGGAAGCATTGATGCAGATGACGGCCGCCACCAGCAAGGTTCTTCGCGACGGTGAAGTCGTCACAATCAAAAGCGAAGATATTACCGTTGGCGATGTGGTCGTATTTGAGGCCGGCGATGCCGTACCTGCAGACTGCAGGATTCTGGAATCTCACTCTCTGAAGGCAGAAGAAGCTGCGCTTACGGGAGAATCCGTCCCGGTAAATAAAATCATCGATGTCCTGATGTGCCGTGATTCCGCGGACGATGTCACGCTGGGCGACCGCAGGAATATGCTCTACTCCGGGTCCACGGTTGTCTACGGGCGCGGAAAAGCTGTTGTTACCGCAACCGGCATGGACACGGAAATGGGCAAGATTGCCGATGCCCTTTCTCAGGCGGAGCAGGAGCAGACGCCTCTGCAGAAGAAGATGGCAGAACTGAGCCATTTTCTTACCAAGCTTGTCATTGGCATCTGCATTGTCGTTTTTCTCGTCGGAATCATAGAATCCATGATTTTCTCCGGAGAGCCGTTTTCCTGGAAGCTTCTGGGTGAAACCTCTCTGAATACGTTTATTGCCGCAATCGCCCTTGCCGTTGCCGCAATCCCCGAGGGTCTTCCCGCTGTTGTCACCATTATTCTTTCCATCGGCGTGACGGCAATGAGCAAGCGGCAGGCGCTGATTCGCAAGCTTACCGCCGTGGAAACCCTCGGCTGCACACAGATTATCTGCTCCGACAAAACGGGTACTCTGACGCAGAACCGGATGACCGTTGTAGATACGTACACGGACGATCCCCTGCTCCTTGCCAGAGCCATGGCACTCTGCAATGACTCCAAGCGTTCTCTCGGAATGCATGAAGCCACCGGCGAACCTACGGAAAACGCCCTGGTCAATCATGCACACGATCTGCAGCTGTATAAAGACGAGCTGGATGTGCAGTTCCCCCGTGTGGGTGAAGCTCCCTTTGACTCTGAGCGAAAAATGATGAGCACAATTCACCGCACGGAAGCCGGATTCGTCCAGTATACCAAAGGTGCTGTGGAAGCTCTTTTGTCCAACTGCACCCACTACCTGAAAAACGGGCAGATTGTGCCGATTACCGATGAGTATAAAGCGTATGTTATCGGTGAAGTCAAGCAGTTTGCCGATCGTGCGCTCCGTGTCCTCGCTGCCTCGTATCGGGAATATGACATCATGCCGTCTTCTCTGGAACCGCAGAATCTGGAACAGAATCTGATTTTCATCGGTTTCCTGGGAATGATTGATCCCTGCCGTCCGGAAGTATATGAAGCCATTAAAGAATGCCGCGCCGCAGGAATCCGCCCGGTAATGATTACGGGTGACCACATCGACACCGCAGTTGCCATTGCCAGAGATCTGGGTATCATCCGGGATTCTTCCGAGGCGCTGATCGGTTCCGAACTCGACAGGTTCTCGGATGAGGAACTGCTCACGGAAATCCCCAAGTACTCCGTCTATGCCAGAGTCCAGCCGGAACACAAGACAAGAATTGTCAAAACCTGGAAAGCTCTGGGATACGTCACAGCCATGACGGGTGACGGGGTAAACGATGCGCCCTCCATCAAAGCGGCAGACATCGGCATCGGCATGGGGATTACCGGTACAGACGTCACCAAATCCGTGGCTGACATGGTTCTGGCCGATGACAACTTTGCCACGATTGTCAATGCCGTGGAAGAAGGCCGAAAGATTTATGACAATGTCTGCAAGGTTCTGCAGTTCCAGCTGAGCACCAATATGAGCGAAGTCATCATCATGTTCTTTGCCTCCTTGTTCAACTTCACCATTCTTTCTCCGGTGCAGCTGCTCTGGATCAATATGGTAACCGACTCTCTTCCCGGCCTTGCCCTGGGCATGGAGCATGCGGAAGGTGACCTGATGCGCAGAAAGCCCCGTTCCTCCGAGGAGGGAATTTTCTCCAACGGTGCCGGACTGGATATGATCTGGCAGGGAATCTACCTCGCTGTCATTGAGTTCGCCGCCTACTTCATCGGCTACAAAATCGAAGGCGGTGCTTCTGCCAATGCCATGGCCATGGCATTCCTGACCGTAAACTTTGCAGAGATGATGTGCGCCATGAATATGCGTTCCCGTGCGAATTCCATTTTCTCCAAAGATATGCTGAAGAATGTCAACTGGTGGCTGGTCGGCGCTTTCGCAGCTACGACGGTTCTGACCCTTGTTGCCATCTACATGCCCGGCCTTCAGACGGTGTTTGACATTCAGCCCGGCCAGTTCTCCGTGAACGAGCTTCTGATTTCCGTCGGTCTGGCTCTGACCACCTTCCCTGTATTTGAAATCGGTAAAGCTCTTCACCGCAAGTCCAGAAAAGCAAAAGAAGCCGCCTGATCGGCTTCCGCAATACATCATGTAAAAAACCGGCGGAAAATTCCGTCGGTTTTTTGTATTCGGTATGCAGCTAAAAAATACGGACTTCCTTACGCTTCCGTCAGATGTTTTTGTTTTACAGCTCAAAAAACTCCAGGAGCTTTTCCTTCGGATAGTAACCGACGGCCTGCTGGACTGCTTTCCCGTTTTTGAACAGAATCACCGTGGGAATGCTGTTGATTCCGAATCCGGCCGCCAGAGAATTCTCCTCGTCCACATTGACCTTTCCTACCTTGATGACGCCTTCATACTGCTCGGCAATA
Source organism: Candidatus Limivicinus sp. (assembly GCA_045616745.1). Classification (GTDB taxonomy): domain Bacteria; phylum Bacillota; class Clostridia; order Oscillospirales; family Oscillospiraceae; genus Limivicinus. Next base: position 9,998 of record JAZLHH010000083.1, read on the forward strand.
TCCGAAAGAATCGGGGCCAGCATCTTGCAGGGGCCGCACCAGGTCGCCCAGAAGTCCACCAGAACAGGTATCGAAGAATTGAGCACTTCTTCCTCAAAGTTTTCCTTTGTAATTTTAATTTCAGCCATCGTATAAATTCCTTTCAGTCTGTCAAAGATTTGTAATAGAGCATGCAGTGGCAGAAGCCTTCATACGTCGGATCTGCAACCTGATCCCGGAATTCTTTGCACATGCATTTATACTCTTCCGTTCGTTCTCTGCGGCATGGACAGTAGCCGCCCGTCTGCTTCAGTCCTTCCTGCACGGTCTTCACGATTTCTGCATCGGGATTCAGCCTGATTTTCATGATGCTTCTCCTTTCAGAAGAACAACTTTTCCGTGAAGAGACTCGTCCCATTCCAGCGAACTGTCTGCTTTTCGCAGGATCCGGGAAGAATCAAACAGCTTCAGGAATTCCTCTGCCGGGGCAAGCACTTCGTAACCTCTTCCCTCGTCCCGAAAATGCATTGGGATGACAATGCCGGGATTCAGCGCCCGGCAGATTTCAAATGCCTGTCCGGCGTCCACGGTATAAAATCCGCCTACCGGAATCATGAGAATATCCGTCTTCCCGATTTCTTCTGTCTGTTCCGGAGACAGGACATGGCCCAGGTCTCCCAGGTGAACTGCCGTCAGATTCTCGCCGGAAATCACGGTAATGCTGTTTTTTCCTCTTTTTTTGCCCTCTGCATCGTCATGAAAGGAAGCAACCGTTCTGATCTGCAGACCATCCTTCCTCCCGGAAAGCGTCACCGCCTCCGGGCAGAAGTGATCCGAATGCTCATGGCTGCAGATCACCCGATCCGCCCGCAGCGGGGGCAGCTGATATCCGGGAACGGAGCCGGGAGCAAACGGGTCCAGAACAACGCTCCCCTCCTTCGATTCAACGGCAAAGCAGGAATGGCCGTACCAGGTAATTTTCATTTTTTTACACCTCACAGAAAAGGCGGTTTCCGAGGAAACCGCCGAAATATTATGCAAAGTCCAGAACCCGGAGCATCCGGATCAGGGTCAGCCTGTTCCGGATTGCCGCGGAAAGGGGAAGAATCTCTTCCGACAGAGCCGGGTCGATGCCGATGTCTTCGGGAAGGTACTTGCAGCCGCATCCCTGATACAGTGCCGCCAGGGTTTCCGGAGACGGAATGGTGCTGATCAGATTCCGGATGTCTTCCCAGTGATCCACGATATTCTGCGGATTGAAAGTGCCGAGAACATCTTCCGCGTTTTCCTTCATAATTCCGTCTGCCAGCCGCTGGCCGAACTTCTCTTCCACCCACTCCCGGGTCAGAGGTTCAAACTTTTTGGCCTTGGGTGTCAGCCCGGAAAGCTCATGATACTTTTTCGCACAGAGGTAGGTTCCCACGCCGACGCACTCGCCGTGAATCCCTTCGGCATTTTCAAATCTCGGGGGCTTCATTTCCACCAGATGGGCAATAAGATGCTCTGCGCCGGAAGCCGCTCTGGAGTGATCCAGAAGCTGCATGGTAAGGCCGGAAAGCATTTGCGCCATGGTCATGGCTTCATGGTTAACAACGCCGGTCTGCACATAGGAATCTGCGGCATTGCGCATAATCATCAGCGCCTGATTGGCCAGCTCCGCCACCATCGGGCAGTAATATTCTCCGTCCACCAGACGGGAAATTCTCCAGTCCACCAGGGAAATGTACTTGGAAAGGATATCATTGATCCCCGAGGCTACCAGCCGTGCAGGAGCACCGCTGATGATGTCCAGATCCGTTACCACCAGCACCGGGGCGCACATAGGCGTGCTCTTTTTCTGCCCGTTCAGAATCGCGGAGCAGATATTGGCCGTAAAACCGTCGGACGAAGCCAGAGTCGGAACGGCTACGAAAGGAATTCCCAGCTTGTATGCGGGATACCGGCCGAAGTCCATAATCGTACCGGCTCCGTAAGCCACGATGACCTCCGGATGATCCAGCTGTTCCATCATTTCCTCAATCAGGACATCCTCTGCCCGCAGTCCCTTGGACTCCAGCACAATTTCCTGATCTGCCTGAATATGCTTGCCTTCCGTGAGCTGATAAATCACGGTATCATACACGACAGCACGGCGTTTTCCGGCCAGCCCGACCTGCTCCATGTATTTTTCGAAGTTGGCGATGGCGTTGTGCTCCACGACCACCAGCTTGGTTTCCAGGGTATGCTCTCTGCCGCAGACGCACTGCCCGGCATATTGGTTGCAATCTAAAATCATGTTATTCTCCCTCCTGCGATTTCGCGGAATATTATCGTCTGTGATCGATTATAATTATATATAAGCCGCCGACTGTTTTCAATACGGGAAATCAGCTTGTGAGGAGCCCCGTCAGCTCATCCGCTGTCAGCCCCGTGATATAGGCGGACACATCTGCCTCGTCCAGAATTTTCGCATACTCCTCCGCAGACGCTTTCCTTCCCAGGAAGAGCTGCGCCAGCTCCGCCGGATTCCTTCCGCTGAAGAAGTCGCCCCGGAATTCCAGACCTGTCACCACTGCCCTGTCCACGGTAAGATAGGCTTCCAGCCGCCCGACGCCCTCAATTCTTCCGCTCTTCACTGCCGTGCACTCCGGAGATCTGCCGTAATTCCATTCCCAGAGGCCATAGCGCTGATCCCGGATTTCTTCGATTGCGGCAAGATCCGCCGGGGAAAAAACGTATTCCCTTGCGGCATTCCCCTCCAGCACGCTTTCCAGCAGTGCCTTCCGAAACGCCGCAATATCGATTTTTTCCGGCAGACTGTCAACAATATTCCCTACCCGGCTACGCACGGATTTTACGCCCTTGCTCCGGATTTTTTCCGGGTCCACATGAAGCACATTCTGCACCATTCCCAGGTTGGAGTCAAAGAGCAGCGTTCCGTGATGCATGACCCTGCCTTCCCGGAGATACTGGGCATTGCCGGAGATTTTTCTTCCGCACAGCGTGATGTCGTTTCTTCCGTTGACCTCTGCGTGCAGTCCCAGCTTTTCCAGCGCCTTCACCACAATTTCACAGAAAACCCGGAGATTGATGGATTCGTCTTCTGCCGCATCGGTAACAAAGGTATAATTCAGATTTCCCAGATCGTGATATACCGCACCCCCGCCGGAAAGGCGGCGCACGACCTTGATTCCGTGCTCTGCCACAAAGGCTTCGTTCACTTCGGAAAACGCATTCTGGTACTTTCCGATAATCACGGCGTTGTCATTCTGCCACAGCATAAAGTAGGCTCTGTCTCTGGGCAGAGAATCAAAAACAAACTGTTCCGCGGCAAGGTTGAAGCACGGATCCGTGGTATACAGATTTATAAAATTGAGTTCAGGCATTCCATTACTTTCTCCGCCATCCGGCGGTGACCTTCCTCATTCGGGTGCAGGCCGTCCAGATACCATGCATCCGGCCAGTCTTCTCCGAAGTCCACATAAGGGACGGAAAAGGCATCGCAGAATTTCTTCAGCCAGTCCCGATACTCCGCCATCAGCGCCCGGGAACCGGCAAAATCCACTGCACGGCTCCATTGCTCCGGAACGAATCCGTTCCCGATCTGCATCGGGATTCCCACCACCAGCTTTGCCGGAGAAGCCAGCGCGTGATGAATCAGCGTCCCCATTCCGGCTCTTGCCGTTGCGCAGGAGGCGCTGTAAAAAATATCGTTGGCTCCCGCCATGATGAACAGCAGGGAGTCTCCGTCCAGAGGCATGGCAGAGAGCCGGGGAATCATCCCCATGGCCGTGTCCCCGTTCAGTGCATAATTATGGACATCCAGCCCCAGCTCCTTCCCCGCCAGATTCACCCAGCGGGCGGCGTAACGGACGCCGTAGCCGAAGGTCAGACTGTCGCCCAGACAAAAAAGCTTCATATCTGTTCCTTTATCGCAAAATTCGGTAGATGCTGTAGAATTTCCCTTTCTGCTTTCCGTTCCACAGGACGGATTCGATACCGTCATACACCATGGAGCGGGCACAGTTGTCGAAGCGGTTGAATACGATCCACTTTCCGCCGCAGAAGACCATTTCAAAGGTATGCAGCGGGCAGACGGGAAGATCCGACCGGGTCCGGATGGTACCTATGAAAATCTGCCCTTCTTCCCACTCGCTCCGGACAGCCTTTCGGAGGAACGGACCGGGGCGCAGTTTTTCATACTGCACATCCAGGCGGCTCAGAATGCTCCCGATTTTGGAGATCTTCGTGCCGAAATATCCGAAGGCAAAGAGGAAGCCCAGCGCCTCATCATAATAAATCAGCTCCGAAAGAGATCTGTGCATTCCGAGATCGTTCAGGACATTGTACACGGCAATAACTTCGCAGGACGCGAAGCCGGCGCTGACTCTCCCGAAGCGCATCTCCGAAACCGGAAATCTCCCCTGACCGTTGATATGCCCCATGGAATCCAGCATCGGTGAAATCATTCTCTCAATTTCCTGATTTCTTTCAAATCGCCGGCTGACTCCGGGGGGGATAATCTTCGGCAGCGGTATGATACTGTCCTCATTCCTCAACATATGGTTATTATAAATATATTTCAGTTGAAAAACAAGACGGGTATTAGGTATAATAGACAGGAACAATCAGAAAGGCGGAAATTATCGAATGAAATTCCTGTTTCTTGCAATTTTTATCATTTCATCCGTTATTCACCTGTATGCAAGTTATCAGAAAAACATTAAACTCCGGGCATATTCCAAAGGCTTTATTGTTCTGGCACTGCTGGGCTGGTACTGCGTCTGTGCGGATCCCGTCATTGCCGCAGCCGTTCTGGCGCTTCTGTTCTCCTGGCTGGGAGATGTCCTGCTGATTCCTCACGGTACGAAGTGGTTCGTCGCCGGAGGCATTGCCTTCATGATTTCCCACCTCTTCTTCGTCCTGTGCTATGTAAAAAACATTGACTTTTCCGCGCTTCCCCTCTGGCTGGCGATTCTGGTGGCTTTTGTCTACATCCTGATCGTCTGGCGTGTATTCCAGGCTCTGAATCCCCATCTGAAGAAGGTCCTGTTTTATCCCATGTTCTTTTATCTGCTCATCAACGGCACGATGAACTGCTTCGCATTCTTCCAGCTGGTGACGAATCCTTCCTTTGCCACGGCGGTTACCTATTTGGGTGCGGTTCTGTTCTTCTGTTCCGATACCATTCTGTTCTTCGTCCGTTTCAACAAAAACACCCGTTTCAAGTCTCATTTCCCGGTCATGCTGACGTATATCATCGCAGAATTTTTAATCACCTACGGTCTGATCAATATATAAGGAGAATGCCATGAAGTATTACTTTATCCTGAATCCCCTGGCCGGTGCCGGCACTGCAGAAGCGGAGCTGACAGAGAAAATTCAGAATCTCTCCCGGTCCGATGACTGCTTCCTCTACAAAACCAAAGCCCCGAATGATGCCACGGAATTCGTCCGGCAGACGATTTCGGAACATCCGGAAGAAGACCTCCGTTTCATTGCCTGCGGCGGTGACGGTACTGTCAATGAAGTATTCACCGGTGCTGTCGGTGCAGAGCGGGCTTCTGTTTCCGTCTGGCCCTGCGGCAGCGGCAATGACTTCGTCAAGGTCTTCGGTGCAGAGAGGTTTCATGACCTGGAAGCCCTTCTCGATGCCCCTTCCGCCCCTATGGATGCCCTGAAGGTATCCGACAGGTATTCCTTCAATGTTACCAACTTCGGCTTTGATACCACCGTCGCCATCACGATCAACAACGAACGTGCCAAAACGGGGCACGGCAACAAGAATGCCTATACCAAAGGGGTGGTCACTGCCC
>JAZLHH010000084.1:0-2535 GCA_045616745.1 Candidatus Limivicinus sp.
CATGCCCACTTCCTGCTCGATCTTTTTGATGTACTGGGACAGAGACGGCTGCCGGATGGACAGCACCTCCGCCGCTTTGGAAAAGGAACCCTCCCGGGCCAAAACAAGAACATACTTGAACTGTTTGGGATTCATGCCAAATGCCTCCGAAATATAGGATCATTCGCGGATCTTGCACGGAAAGGGGCCCTGCTGCATCATATAAGAACTATGTATGTTATAGTTTTTATATTATAACTGATTTTGAAGAGCAAGTCAAGGCCGTTTGTGCCGCGAGGGTGGAGAGCTGTAGCGTTACAATAGATGTGAGACCAAGGGTATAGAAAAAGGCGATTGAGTTCGTTAGAATAAAGCTACCACACCAACCCTAACGAAAGGATCTCAATCGCCATGAAAAGTGTAGCACAAGAAGCAAAGAAAAACAAGCGGTACTTGGCCCATGAAATTACAACGAAAGAAAATTCGGTAAAACTCTATCGGCAAACAAAAGATATTGGATTTGTGTGTCGCCGGTATCACATCTCGAAAGCGTCGCTGATGCGGTGGAACAAGCAGTACGACGGAACGAGGGAATCCTTGCAAGCAAAATCACACCGACCGCATACGCAGCACCCGAATGCCCACACAGAGGAAGAACTCAAATGGATTCAGGATTATCACCGAAGGAATCCAAACATCAGCATCTGTGAGCTATATGGCAAGCTGCGAGAGGAAAAAGCCTACAAGCGGCATCCCGGTTCGCTGTACCGCGTATTCGTCCGTCTCGGATACAGAAATAAGATAGAATCCACAAAGAAAAAGTCCAAACACACTGGGAAGTATGAAACGCCGAAGGAGCTGGGTGTCAAATGGCAGATGGATGTCAAATATGTTCCGACAGCGTGCTATGTGGGGACAGACGGTGAGAAATTCTATCAGTATACGATGCTGGAGGAAGCCAGCCGGAAGCGATTCATTTATGCTTACAAGGAGCAGAGCAGTTATTCCACAGTAGATTTTTTCAAGAGAGCGATTGTCTTCTTCGGCTACGCCCCGAGCATCATTCAAACAGACAACGGCGGTGAATTTACCCACACAGCAAAAACCGACCGCATCCATCCGCTCGATCGCTTCTGCAATGAGATCCATGTTACGCACAAAACCATCCGTCCGAGAACGCCATGGCATAACGGCAAGGTGGAACGCAGTCATCGCAACGATCAGCAAAGATTCTATAATCACCTGAAATTCTACTCTTTTGATGATCTACAGACCCAGATGAAGCGTTATCTGTACCGAAGCAACAACATTCCCATGTCTGTGCTCGGCTGGCTCTCGCCGAATCAGATGCAGCGTAAACTCGCCGCCGCGTTTATCTGACTCCGTTCGGGGCTTCGCCCCTCTCTTCGTCAGATAAACGCGCTTAACGAACTCCTTTTTCCAGTCTCACATCATTGACAAATGCACAGTTTGTGCCGCGAGGGTGGAGAGCGGCGTTCACAGCTTTTTCCGCAACACGCTCAGTGCCATGGAAAATGTCAATCCGCCTGCCAGAAATACCGCAGAGAGAAAATAAAAAGCCAGCGATTCCTCTTCGAGAATGGCGCAAATGCAAACGAATATCCCCGAAAGAACAGTCGTGATCAGACCGGCACAAGCCCAGGCCTTCGTGCGTGCGTACTGAAAGCGTTCGTCCTTTTCCGCCTGCTGCTTTTTCCATTGTGCGGCGGTGAGCTTCCTTTGCGAGACGAACTGGAGCAGGTGACTGATACTCAGCGTGAACATCAGGATCAGGAAACCTTTGAGGCCGCTCTCCCAATGATTAAACAGGGCCACGATTATACTGATCAAAACAAGAAAAGCAACGTAAGCAATATTCTCCCATCCCCGATATCTGTACGATTTCATCTTTTCCTTAAGCTTCATTGTCTTCACTCTCCTCATAAATGAAAATCTCTTCGATGGGCAGTCTGAAATGGCGGGATATCCTGAAGGCCAGCATGATGGAAGGATTGTAGCGCCCCTTTTCCAACGAGATGACCGTCTGCCGGGAAACGTCCAGTATGTCGGCCAGCTCTTCCTGTGTGATGCCCTCAGCCTTTCGCAGTTCTTCCAGTCTGTTTTTCATACCCTCACCCCTAAGTAAAGGTTACTTTACAGAGATAATACGCGCTTACAATTCAAAAGTCAAGCTGATTTTACATTTTTACACATGAAAAAAGCTGCCGCGTCAAGCGGCAGCTTTTTCATATTGTATCTTACAGAGCAGCCTTGGCCTTCTCGCAGAGAGCGGTGAAGGCGGCGGGCTCATGGATCGCCATCTCGGAGAGCATCTTGCGGTTCATGTCGATGCCGGCCTTCTTCAGACCGTGCATGAAGGTGGAGTAGTTCATACCGTTGAGCTTGCAGCCGGCGGAAATACGGGTGATCCACAGGGAGCGGAAGTCACGCTTCTTGAGCTTGCGGCCCACGTAGGCGTAACGGCCGGACTTCATGAGCTGCTCATTCGCCATCTTAAAGTGGCGAGACTTGTTGCCCCAATAACCCTTGGCGAGA
>JAZLHH010000085.1:0-4006 GCA_045616745.1 Candidatus Limivicinus sp.
CGCTCAGCAGCTTCGCGGGTCGTAATATTGTTTTTTACAATAGAGAATATATCCAGCAGAATCACTTCCATGGTGTAAATTTAGGGTAAGTCCTAAGTCCCACTTATCAACTGCAAACTTAGGGTTATTTGTTTACATAAATTTAGTTGAGCTTGGTAAAACAACCCTAAGTTTGTGTGATTGTTGCATAATAGAAATGTAGTTTGTTGCAGACCAAAAATGTAGTTGATTGCAACTGCATTTTGTAGGTAATTGCAGAACTTTCTGGAGTCCTCCGGGAGCCCGGAGGCGAAACAGAAGGATCCATTGCGGACATATTCCAAAACCATTATCCTTTCGTATTGGACCAACAATGCGATAAGGAGGGAAGGAGAATGTTCACAATGGATCAGGTCCATACTATCAGAGAGCTCTACTACAATCAAGGGCTTAATCTGAAGGAGATCGCAGAAAAGCTCAACTGCGACTGGCGTACGGTCAAGAAGTACGTTGATCAGGAGGATTTCAGTCCTCCGAAACCTGTACCGGAAAGCGAGGTGGTTCACGAATCAAAGCTGGATCCGTATAAGCCGACCATCGATCAATGGCTGATGGATGACACGAAGGCGCCACGGAAGCAGAGGCATACGGCAAAGCGAGTCCACAGGAGACTGCAGAAAGAAGTTCCCGGATACAACTGCAGCTATCGTCTGGTTGCGGATTATGTCGCGAAGAAAAAGGATGAGCTTCGGCTGAGAAAGAACGAAAATTATCTTCCTCTGATCCACAAGCCGGGAGAAGGACAGGCAGATTTCGGAAAGCTTGTATTCTATGAGAAGGGGTACAAGCATGAGGGAAAGCACCTGGTTCTGAGCTTTCCCTACAGCAACGGCGGATTTCTGCAGCTGAATTATGGAGAGAACATGGAATGTCTTCTGGAAGGTTTGCAGGCCATGTTCGAACATGTTGGCGGCGTTCCAACTGAGATCTGGTTTGATAACACCAGTACCATTGTCACAAAAATCATTAAGGGTGGCGAACGGAATAAGACGGATCGTTTTGCTCGCTTTGAAGAACATTATCGCTTCAAATCCGTGTTCATGAATCCTGAATCCGGTTGGGAGAAGGGCTGCGTCGAGAATAAAGTGGGATACCTTCGGCGCAATCGGTGCGTTCCGGTTCCGCGTTTTGATTCACTTGTGGAGAAAAACAAGGAACTGCTTTCCGAGTGTGATGAAGATATGCAGCATGAACACTACGACAAGAACAGGCTGATCAGTGATCTGTTTCGTGAAGATAAAGCAGCGCTGCTTCCTTTGCCCTCAGTCCGCTTCGATACTGCCGGATACGGAACTGCAACGACGGATAAATATGGAAGGTTTACCCTGGATGACGGAAAGCACAGATATTCTGCTTCTCCTGAATACTGTGAAAAAACGATCCAGTATAAGCTGACTTCCAGCGAAGTGATCGCAATGGACCAGAATCTTCATGAGATAGTCCGGCACAAACGCCTGTACGGGGATGAAAAGGAACGGATGGACTGGCTGCCTTACCTTAAGTACATCGCAAAAAAGCCCCGCTCTCTCCGGAACAGCGGAATTTATGACATGATGCCGGAAAGCATGAGGCATTTCATGGATACATGCAGCAGCGCGGACCGCGGCAAAATTCTGACAGCACTTTCCGAATTGACCGACAGAACAGGCTTTGACAGTGCCCTGCGCACAGTAGACGAAGCAATTAATCTGCAGATTAAGGATCCGGACAGCCTGAAGAATCTGTACCGGCGGTTATACACGGATGTGCCGGTGCTGCAGCCTCTGGAGTCTTCCCTTGATAAGCCCCTGGGGAGAATTATTCCCTTGCGCAACGACCTCTCTGTCTGTGATGAGGCATTGAGGGGAGGTGCGCAGCATGGATGATATGAAGGAAGCCCTTGCGGAATGCTGCAAAAAGCTCAGGCTTTCTGCGTCTCTGGCGAGCAGAGCGATGACGCAGCAGGGAGAGAACAACCAGGATTTTCTCCTGAATCTGCTGACAAGCGAGATTGCAAACCGGGAAGCAGCCAGAATTGCACGGAACATGAACATGGCTGGCTTCCCATGCAGATACCAGGCGGAGCAGTACCGGACAGATGAAATTGATTTTCCGGACGGTGTCAGCTTTGAAAGCCTTCTGGCGCTGGATTTCTACAAGAGCGGTAAGAACGTCATTATGTACGGCGGAACCGGCACCGGAAAAACGATGCTCTCCATCCTGATTGGAATGGCTGCCTGCAGGGAAAACATCCCTGTCCGTTTCTACCGTGTCGCCACGCTGATTAATCTTCTGGCCGAAAGCAAGCAGGAAGGGACACTGTCCCAGTTCAAGAAGAAAAAGCTGAATCCTGCAAAGATCCTGCTGCTGGATGAGTTCGGGTACGTCCCCTATGACCGTGTCGGTTCTGAACTGCTCTTCGATTATCTGTCGGAAATTCACGAACAGAAATCCATTGTCCTGAACACCAACCTGGAATTTTCTCAGTGGGTGAACGTGCTGTATGACAAGCGGATGACTACGGCGCTGATCGGTCGGCTGATCCAGCATGTGGAGCTCATCCTTTTCCCCGGCGAGAATAACCGGCTTCGGGAATCCAGCATTAACCAGGCATTTGCCCGGACTAATGCGCGTCAGGGGGTGGATGCATGAGCCTGAAGCAGATTCAGAAGCTGATGGAAAAACTGGAAGACGCTCTGCAGGATGTGGAGATCGATCTGGATTCCGCAGTCGAAGAACGTGATGATTATGAATTCCAGCTTGCGGAAAAGACGGAAGAGCTTGAACTCATGGAAGAGGAGCTGCGCCTCCTTTGTCAACTGATTTACGACTCGAATGTGGCCATGCCACGGGATGGTCATTTCACGGATATTAATCCATATGTTTCACCGAACGATCCTTTCAAAGGAGAGTACGGATATGGATGAGCGCCAAATGAAATCGTCCCTGACCACAAAAAACAGAATGTGTAACATTCTGTCCAGCCACGAATCAGTATATGATGGAGGTGCAATCCAAGTGAGGAATCAATATCTGTCCAGATGGGATGTACAGAAGTATTTGGCTAAATACCCGGATGTCACGAAGGAAGAAAAGAAGGAGTTGCTGGCATGGATTAAAGCAGGACATTCACCTTACTACAATGACCGCTATTGTTATGATGCTTCCGATCGCCTTCTTGATTTCATCGGTGCGATACGAGCGGAAAATGAATACTGGGAAGAACAGCGGCAACTTCACCAGGGTATTGAACAGTGAGGTATGAGAAGATGGAAAAGAGAACTCAGATTCCACTGGCTCTTTACTCGCTGATGGTTGATTATATTCAGGACCACTATGATCCCGATGACCGGCAAAGATTCATGAAGATCCGTGCCGGCATTGAGGAAAAACAGCAGGCAGAAATTCGACGCAATCTGTATTCTGCCTACAAGGCAGAGTCTTATCCGGAGGCCAGAGAAATGCTCCGCATTTCTTATCTGGATAAGGCCGGTATCCCCTCCCATGGACGGTGGGGAGAAGAAACTGAAAAAAGTTTCCGCGAAGGAAACTTTGATTGCTGACTCAGGCTGTGGGCGGGGCATCTCCCGCAGGTGCTCCGCTCACTGGCTACATCCGCGATGGATCCGTTGCAACAAACTACATTTTGTAGCTGCAACAAACTACATTCTTGGTCTGCAATTTCCTACAAAAGGGTCTTGCAAAAAACACGCCGGCTTCCTTGGCCTGATTAACCATTTCCACAGTGGTAACGGTACCCGCACCGAAAACCATCTTGTCGCCCATTTCCTGATTCAGCAAGCGAATGGTTACAGCAGTCTTTTCACGCTCAGCCGGATCGTTTGGATCGAAAGTGGCTTCCAGCAAAGTTACGCCGCCAGCGTACAGAGCCTTTGCCAAATTAAGACAATCTTCACCCCAAATGCCGCGAACAATCGCCATTACTTTGCCTTTTTCAATGCTTTTGATGGTTTCCTCACGCACAAAT
>JAZLHH010000086.1:0-13888 GCA_045616745.1 Candidatus Limivicinus sp.
GGAAGTGGAATCTCTTTCCTGGGGCGACAGGGAAGATACCGTGGATTACAATCTGCTGTTTGCAAACCGGCTTCCCCTTCTCCGCAGGGCCTTTTCCCGGATCACTCCGGAGATCGCCCGGCATATTGCCGACTTCCGGCGGGAGAATGAGTCCTGGCTGGAGAGTTATGCTCTCTATATGGCGCTGAAAGAGCGTTTCGGCAATAAGGCATGGATTGACTGGCCGGAGGAAGAGATTCGCCGAGGGCTCCCTGAGGCCCGGGAAAAGTACCTTTCCCTGCTGCAGGAGGATGTGGATTTCTGGATTTTTACCCAGTTTGAGTTCTTTACCCAGTGGAAGGCGCTGAAGGAATATGCTGCAAAGCAGGGGATTCGCTTTATCGGGGATCTTCCCATCTATGTACCGCTGGATTCGGCGGATGTATGGGCAGAACCGCAGTTCTTTCTTCTGGATGAAAACAATGTGCCGAAGGAAGTGGCCGGCTGCCCGCCGGATGACTACAATGCAGAGGGGCAGCTCTGGGGCAACCCGCTGTACGATTACGAAAGAATGGAGAAGGACGGCTTCGGCTGGTGGATTCGCCGGATGGAAGCTGCCGTCCGCCTCTATGATGTGATCCGCATCGATCACTTCCGGGGTCTGGAAAGCTACTGGGCAGTCCCTTACGGCGCGGAGGATGCCAGGGGGGGTTCCTGGCGGAAGGGCCCGGGGATGAAACTGGTGGGTGTTCTGACATCCTGGTTCTACGGGACCTCCTTTATTGCGGAGGATCTGGGGTTCATCACCCCGGATGTCCGGCAGCTCCTGACGGATTCCGGGCTCCCGGGAATGAAGGTTCTGGAATTTGCCTTTGATTCCGAAGGGGAGAGCCTGTATCTGCCCCACAGAATCGGAAGCAACAGCGCCTGCTATCTGGGAACCCACGACAACAATACGGTTCTGGGCTGGCTGGAAGATCTCCCGGAGGAGGACAGAGAATTTGCCCGGGATTACATGCATATCACGGAAGAAGAGGGCTGGGCATACGGCATGATCCGCACGGGGATGGCAAGCTGTGCCGACCTGTTCGTTATGCAGATGCAGGATGTCCTGGAGCTGGACGGCAGTGCCAGAATGAATGTTCCCGGCGTGGCGCTGGGCAACTGGCGCTGGCGCATGCTGCCGAATGCAGCCGCTCCGGAGCTTGCAAAGCGGCTCCGGAAGATGGTACATACCTACAGAAGATAACATAAGTTACTATACATATTTTAATAAACATATTTCAGTCAACGGAATTTACGAAACATAATAGTATTAACATATTATACTTTACGTAAGATAATATACATAAAACAGTTAACATAACTTATATTTTACTTTTTATCCGGAATGGTGTAAAATACCGGGCGAAATAAAAAAGATTCGAGGTCCTGATTTTGAAAATTGTTGTTTTAGGCGGCGGTGTCAGTACGGAACGCCATGTCTCTCTGGTTACGGCAACCTCTGTTTGCAAGGCTCTCCGTTCCATAGGGCACCGGGCAGTTTTTGTGGATATGTTCCTGGGGCTGGAAGACTGGGAAGGCCCTCTTTCCGAAGTCTTTGACGCGCCTGACGGGCTTTGCCCCGCAGCGGCAATTGAGCACGAGGCGCCGGATCTCCGGGCTGTGATCGCATCGCGGAATGACAGCTCTCCCTCCCGGCTGGGAAAGAATGTTCTGGAAGTCTGCCGTCTGGCGGACTGCGTGTATCTCGGTCTTCATGGAGCGGACGGGGAAGACGGCAAGATTCAGAGTGCGCTGGATCTTCTCGGCATTCCCTACACCGGCAGCGATATCCTGGCCAGCGCCCTGGCAATGGACAAGAGCTATACCAAGCAGATTATGGCCTGCCACGGGATCCCCACGCCGGCGTATACAGACCACGCGCCCTGCGTGGTAAAGGAGGTAAACGGCGGTTCCTCCATCGGCACCTGGCTGTGCGATACGGATGATGAAATGCAGTCCGCACTGGCGCTTGCCCGGGGAAAGGTGATCGTTGAGGAGCGGATATTCGGTCGGGAGTTCACCGTACCCGTACTGGACGGAAATGCCCTCAGCGTAATTGAAATTGTATCTCCTTCCGGGAATTTCGATTATGTATCCAAGTATCAGAGCGGAAACGAAGGAGCAAATGAAATCTGTCCTGCCCCGATTACCGAGGAGGAAGAAATTCTGCTCCAGTCTCTGGCGCTGCGTCTCTATGCTGCGCTGGATCTGAAGGTCTTTGCCCGGATTGACTTCCTGATGGACGAACAGGGGAATGTCTTCTGTCTGGAGGCAAATACCCTGCCGGGAATGACGCCGAACAGCCTGTTCCCCAAGGCGGCGAAGCTGGCAGGGCTGGACTATCCCGCACTCTGCGAGAAAATCGTGGAACTTTCGCTGAAAAAGCAGAATTTTTAATACGAGTTAACACTTTATTGATTTTTTGCCCGGGCTCCTGTGTTTTAATAGGAGCATGAAAGAAAGAATTCAAAAATTTATGTACGGCAGATACGGGAATGACGACCTGAATAAGTTCCTTTTTCTGCTATGTGCCGTTTTTCTTCTGCTGGCGGTGATCCTGAAGTCCCGGCTGATTGAGCTGATTGCCGTTGCTCTGCTGATCTGGAGCTACGTCCGGTGTCTTTCCAGGAATCTCCCGAAGCGGCAGTCGGAAAACTGGAAGTACATCCGGATCCGCGGGAAGGTCTTTGTGTACCTCAAGAATATCAAGGAGCGCTTCGTCCAGAGGAAGGAATATAAATTCTTCACCTGTCCTTCCTGCAAGGCAGTGCTGAGAGTGCCGAGAGGCCGCGGAAAGATTAAAATCGTATGCCGCAAATGCGGCAATTCCTTCATAGGAAAGTCATAATATGTTCGGATACCTGATTGCTTCCGTGGGGAATCTCACGGAAGCTGAGTTTAACCGCTACAGGGCCTGTTACTGCGGCCTTTGCCGCAGCCTTCGGGATCGGCACGGGCAACTCAGCCGCTTCACGCTGAACTACGATATGACTTTTCTTGTTTTATTGCTGGGATCGCTGTATGAGCCGGAAGAATCCGCCGGCAGCGACCGCTGTATCGCCCACCCGAAGGAAAAGCGGAACTGGTTTCGCAGCGAGATCAGCGATTATGCTGCGGACATGAATGTCGCCCTGTCGTATCTGAAGCTCCGGGACAACTGGCGGGATGACGACAGCCTGGGGTCTCTGGCGGCAGCAGGGATGCTGAAAAATTCCTGGGAGAAAATCCGGGAAGAATATCCGATGCAGTGCGCGGCAATGGAACAGTCCATATTTGAGCTGAATGCGCTGGAAGACCAGCATCTGGAAGACCCGGATGCGGCGGCGGCGACCTTCGGCCATCTGATGGCAAGCGTTTTTCAGTTCCGGGGAGACCGCTGGAGCGATACGCTCTATGCCTTCGGAGACAGTCTGGGGCGGTTCATCTATCTGATGGATGCCTGCATGGACCTGGACAGCGATACCATGCACAACCGGTACAATCCCTTCCGCAGGTACTACGGCCTGGACAACAGAGAGCTCTTTTCCGGCATCCTGAAGATGTTCCTCGGGGAAGCCCTGCTGGCATTTGACAGACTTCCTCTGGTTCAGGACGTAAATATTTTGAAGAATATCCTTTGCTTCGGTTTATGGAGCAAGTTTGAGGAGAAGTATGGATCCATACAAGGTCCTCGGCCTGAGCCCTGATGCTTCGGACGAGGAAATCAAAAAAGCATATCGCACCCTGAGCAAAAAATATCATCCGGACCTGAACCCCGGCAACGAGGCTGCCGCAGAGAAGATGCGGCAGATCAATGCGGCCTACGACATGATTCAGAAGGGCAATACCCAGCAGCAGAGCTGGTCGGGTTACGGCAATAACGGCTATGCCTATCAGCAGCAGAGCTGGGGCGGCTTCGGCGGCTGGGGGCAGCAGGACTATGCCCGGCAGGAATCTGCAGAGCGAAGCGAGTACCGCGCCGCTGTGAATTACATCCGCAACGGAATGTACAGGGAAGCCCTGAATGCCCTGTCCGGCGTTCCCGCCGCAGAGAGAGACGGAAAATGGTATTTCCTCCATGCCGGGGCGAATATGTACATGGGCAACAAGGTCGCCGCAATGGAGGACGCCCGGAAGGCCTGTGAGCTGGATCCGGACAATGAAGAATACCGCCGGCTCTATGAGCAGCTCCGGAGCGGCGGCAGCTACTATGACAACTACACGGTCAGATACAATGCCGGCCTTTCGCCTGACAGGCTCTGCTATTACGGTCTGGCGGCAATGTGCCTCAGTTCCACCTGCGGGGTGGGCGGCCTTCCGTTGATTTGCTGCTGCTGACGTGAGAATTGACAGATATCTTTCGGAGCAGGGGATTGCCTCCCGCAGGGAGCTGAAGCAGATGATTCGCGCCGGCCGGGTTACGGTGGACGGAACCCCGGTATCTGCACCGGAATTCCGGCTGGACCCGGAAGCATCCGCTGTTTCACTGGACGGGCAGGAAGTCTGCTATAAAAAATTCCGGTATTTCATGATGAATAAGCCGAGCGGCATTCTGACGCAGGATGTAGACACGCTCCTCCCGGAGGAGCTGTCCCGCCTCCGGCTGTTTCCCGTAGGCCGTCTGGATAAGGACACGACGGGTCTGCTTCTGCTGACGAATGACGGAGACTATGCCCATCGGGTCATTTCTCCGAAGTATGAAGTATGGAAGGCTTATGAAGCCGTGACGGAAGGAATTCCCGATGAAAGCGACGCTGAGATTTTTGCCGAGGGGATTCCGCTTTCCGACTTCACCTGTCTCCCGGCAAAGCTGATTGTGACCGGCGGGAATACCTGCCGGGTCCTGGTCAGAGAAGGGAAGTATCATCAGGTAAAGAGAATGCTCGGGTACGTGGGAAAGCCGGTTCTGCATCTCCACAGGCTGTCCATCGGGGCACTGCAGCTGAAATCCGGGCTGGAGCCCGGATTCGTTTGTGAATTATCACAAGAGGAAGCAGACCTGGTTTTTCTACAAAATCAGCAAAAATAAACCCGTTCTATCCTCCGGTTTTGAGCATATTTTATACCTTACTATGAAAAATACACAAAAATAAACCCTATTTTCTATTGATTATTACTCAATTTTGGAGTATCATCTTCGTGCATTTTAACAACAGGAGGCTTTGACTGTGTCGAGCAAGATATTCCAGAATGTTATCAATCGGATGAAGGAAGCGCTCCCCGTGCCCTGCGGCGTCGTGGATGAGCGAGGATATATTATTGCAAGCTCCGATCTGACCATGATCGGTTCACAGCTGGAAGATTTTGACGCCTCCGCTCTCGAGGCGGAAGCCGGAACGCTTGTTTTCGGCGGAAGGGTCTTTCATTCTCTGTCGGAAGACAACGGCGGTTTTGAATATGCCTGTTATGTAGAAGGAACCGGGGCAGAGGCCCGTTCTCTCTGCGTGATCATTTCGGTTGCCTTTCTGGAAGCAAAGCAGAACTATGATGAAAAGCACAATAAAGCCGCTTTCATCAAAAATATTATTTCCGACAATATCCTCCCCGGCGATGTTTATGTCCGGGCGAAGGAGCTGCATTTTATTACGGACGAACCCCGCTGTGTGATTCTTGTCCGGCAGGTGGGGAGCAATGATATCATTGCCATTGAGTCCATTCAGAGAATGTTCACGGACAGGCAGAATACCTTCGTCCTGAATATCAATGAATCCGATGCCGTCATTGTCCGCCAGCTGAAGGATGAAGATGATCTTTCAGAAGCCGTTACGGCGGCACAGCGGATTGAAAAGCAGCTGAAGGAAGAGCTCGGCATCACTACGGTGATCGGCATCAGCACGGTTGCGCACCATCTCCGCGAGCTGGCCGACAGATACAAGGAAGCCCAGGTTGCCATCGATGTGGGTTCCATCTTCGACAGTGAAAAAACGATTATCAAATACGACAGCCTTGGCCTTGGCCGAATCATTTATCAGCTGCCTACGACGCTCTGCGAGATGTTCCTCAATGAGATTTTCAAGAAGAATTCCATCGAGTCTCTCGATGATGATACGCTGGACACGATCAACCGCTTTTTCGAGAACAATCTGAATGTTTCGGAGACCTCCCGAAAGCTGTATGTCCACAGAAACACGCTGGTATACCGTCTGGAAAAGATTAAAAAGCTTACCGGATTGGATCTGCGCGAATTTGATCATGCAATTGTATTCAAGGTGGCTATGATGGTTAAGATGTATCTTGACTCCTTATCCTCCGGAAACAGGTATTAATTTATGGTTTTAATGAAAAACGTCAGCAAGGTTTACGAAAGCAGCAACACGCTTGCTGTGGACAAGGTAAGCCTTAAGATTGAAGACGGGGAATTCGTTTTCCTGGTGGGTCCTTCCGGCTCCGGAAAGACGACGCTGATGAAAATGATCACCGGTGAGATCCGTCCCACCTCCGGCAGGATCATGGTCAATGACTTTGACATGGCCAAAATTCGCCGCAGCAAGCTCCCGATGGTCCGCAGAACGCTGGGTGTTGTCTTTCAGGACTACCGCCTGATTGAGGACATGACGGTTTATGACAACGTTGCTTTTGCGATGCGTGTTGTGGGTGTGGACAGAAAAGAAATCAAAAAGCGCGTTCCCTATGTGCTGGAGCTGGTTGGTCTGGAAGGAAGAGAGAAGCGCTATCCTTCAGAGCTTTCCGGCGGTGAGCAGCAGCGTGTGGCGATTGCGAGAGCCCTGGTCAACAGCCCGAAGATGATCGTGGCCGACGAGCCCACGGGGAATCTGGACCCGGTCAGAAGCCTGGAGCTGATGCTTCTCTTCGAGAAGATCAATGAGCTCGGGACGACGGTTCTTGTGGTTACCCATGAAAAAGAGCTGGTCAACGCTTTTTCAAAGCGCGTGATTGTCATTGACAACAGCCATATTGTCAGCGACGGGATGGAGGGCTATTTCTCATGAGCAGACTCGGTTATCTTTTGGGAGAAGGCTTCCGCGGCATTTTCAAGCACGGTTTTATGTCCTTCGCAACGGTGGCCATTATTCTGGCCTGCCTGATTATCATGGGTTCGGTTACCCTTTTGTCTGTCAATATCGACTCGCTGATTGAAACGCTGGAAAATCAGAATGAAGTCGTCGCTTTTATCGATGATTCCTACAGCACGGCCGAGGCAGAGGCTGTAGGTCCTCAGATTTCTGCCCTGGAGAATATCGCCTCCTCCAAGTTTGTGACAAGAGATGAGGCAATGGCACAGTTCATGGGCAACTATGACAAAGAACTGATGCAGGGAATTGACTCTTCCGTTTTCCGTGACAGATTCGTCATTCAGCTGACGGATATCACCCGTATGTCGGAAACCAAGCGTGCGCTGGAGGGAATCGGGGGAGTTACCAAGGTGAATGCCCACGTGGATTATGCCGAATCCTTTGTTACGATTCGAAATATCATCACGGCCGTTTCCTTTGCCCTGATTATCATGCTGGCCTTTGTTTCTTTCTTCATCATGTCCAATACCATCAAGCTGGCAACCTTCAGCAGAAAAGAAGAAATCGGCATCATGAAAATGGTCGGCGCCAGCAATTCATTTATTCGTCTGCCCTTTGTGATTGAGGGTCTGATTCTCGGAATTTTAGGTGCGATCCTTGCCTTCTTTGCCGAATGGGGTATTTACAATCTCCTGACGGAAAAGCTGGTATCCTCCCTGACGGGAGAAATTATCAATGTAGTTCCCTTTGAAAGCATGATGATGCCGATTCTGGCCTTCTATCTGGCAGTCGGGATCCTGGTAGGCGCCTTTGGCGGTGTGAATGCAATCCGGAATTATCTGAAGGTATAATGAAGACAAACAAATCAAAAAGAATAGTCTGTATCGTTCTTGTGATTATTATGGTGCTGGGGCTCTTCATCAGCGTTCTGCCGGTGGCCTTTGCGGAAGAGAATGCCATCAGCGACCAGCTGGCAGTTCTGGAAGAACAGAAGAAGCAGAAGCAGGCCGAGAGAGAGGCAGCGCAGAATAAGCTGCAGGCTCTGAGGGCGGAGCAGGACGAGGTTATGGAAGAAAAGCTGGCGCTGGAGCAGCGGAATGAAGCTGCCGCCGCGGAAATCGTCCTGATTGAACGCCAGATTGACGTGTATAACCAGATGATTGCTGCCAAGGGCAGGGAAGTCACGGCTGCCCAGAAGAAGGAAGACGAACAGCTGGAAAAGTACCGTACCCGCATCCGGGCAATGGAAGAAAACGGGAATTACAATATCCTGGCGCTGATTCTCAACGCCCAGTCCTTCTCGGAGCTTCTGGCCTCTATGGATGATTACGGCGATGTGATGGATTCGGACAAGACCCTCTTTGACCAGTACCAGGCGGCAAGAGAAGCGCTGGAAGATGTCAAGGCGGAGTATGAAGAATACAAGTCAGACTGCGAAGACAAAATGAATGTTCTTCTGCAGGAGCAGGCGGAGCTGAAAGCGCAGATTCAGGAATCCGAAGACCGGCTCGCAGAGCTGGCCGAGGAAATCAAGGAAGCCGAAGAGGCGGAAAGAAAGGCAGCAGAGCAGCTCAGCGCCGCATCTGCCAATATCGATGCCTTTCTGAGCCTTTACCTTCAGCAGAAGGAGGAAGCACAGGCAAGCGGCGAAAGCACGTATACAGACGCATCCGGTGTGACCTATGACTACAGCACCCAGGGAAGCGACAGCGGCTATATCTGGCCCTTCCCGGCAAGCCACAATATCAGCTCCGGCTATAAAACCCGTTGGGGAAGACAGCATACCGGCATTGATATCGACGGTTTCAACAATGAAGGTGCGGCAATCGTGGCTGCCCGTGCCGGTACGGTGATCCTGGCCGGCTGGAACGGCGGTTACGGCAACTGCGTCATGATTGACCACGGAGATGCTGTTACGCTTTACGGGCATATGAACTCTATCTCTGTCAGCGTCGGCCAGGCTGTGAATCAGGGAACGACGGTCGGCGGCTGCGGGATGACAGGCTCGGCAACCGGTGTTCATCTCCACTTTGAAGTCAGAATCGGCGGAAGCACGACGGATCCGCTGCCTTACCTGCCCGGCGGCTGGGTCGGCGAAAGCGGCTGGGATGCTGCCAGCTGAGACGGGAGAATCATTTTGAGTATTTTCAGAAGACTGCTCTACGCTGTCGGAAGAGGCATATCGAGCGTATTTAATGCGGGAATTCGTATTAAATACGTTCTTGCTTTGCTGATTATTTTTACCGGCGGCGCCGTTGCATTGACCTATTCAAAAATGCTGACAAACGTAGGCGGAAAAGACGCCTACGGAGAGGCAAAGCGTTATATTGAGCTGAAGGATGTCATCCAGGACAAGTTTATTGATCCGGTTGACAGAGACTCCATGAAGGACTCCGCATCCCGGGCAATCGTCAGCGGCCTGGGAGACAAGTGGAGCTATTACATGAATGAGGACGAATATCAGTCCTACCAGCTCTATTCCGCAAACGATTATTCCGACATAGGCATTACCATGATGAAGAGTGAAAACGGCGGCTTTGAAGTGATTTCCGTTACGCCGGGGACGCCTGCCGGGAATTCCGGGCTGGTTGCCGGCGATGTCATCACCGCAGTGGATGAAGAAAACGTGACCGGCATGGATATTGACGATGTCCGTGTCCTGATTCGCTCCAAGGTAAATACCAGGTTCGTCATCGGCTGCGGAAAAGACAAATACACGGTTGACTGCAGCGTCAACTACGTCAGTCCGGTTTCTTACCGTCTGGAGAAGACCAATGCCGGATATGTGAAAATCAAGAATTTTGAAGCGGGCAGCGGTCAGGACGCAATCAACGCCATTGAGGATCTGCTTGCCCAGAAATGCGAAGCCCTCTGTCTCGATGTGAGAAACAACGAAGGCGGACTCTCCGGGGAAGTGGCGATCCTTCTGGATTATCTCCTGCCCAACGGCGAGCTGTTTTCCAAAGCAGATAAAGGGGGAAACCGGATTATCACCCGTTCCGATGCCATGAGTCTGCAGCTTCCCATGGTGGTTCTGATCAATGAAGGAACCTTTGCGGAGGCGGAGCTTTTTGCCCAGGTCCTGAAGGACTACAGCTGGGCGACCCTTTTGGGAGAAGCCACTACCGGCATGACCCGTATTCAGGAAACCTTTGAGCTGGATGACGGCAGTGCGGTCCATCTTTCCACCCAGAGCTATCTCACCTCCAACGGCACGGACATTGCCCTGGCCGGCGGCGTCATTCCGGACATGATTATTCATAACAGCGATCCCAACACGGTGGGTACGACGGAAGGAACCGTCGGTGAAAGTACGGGTACGGCATCGGAATCTGCGGATGAACAGCTGATGGCCGGTTTGAAATTATTGAGCTGATATTTTTTTCTAATATACATTCAGGAGGAAGAAACAATGGCAATAGCAAGCAGATACAAAATGAGCGCTCAGCGCCTGGAGGGCCTGAAGGCGGAACTGGAATATCTGGAGACCGTTCGCGAGAAGGAAGTTGCAGAGCTGATCAAGGAAGCGAGAAGCTTCGGCGACCTTTCCGAAAACAGCGAATATGATGAAGCAAAAGCGGAGCAGGGAAAGCTCTATTCCAAGATTGCGGAAATCAAGGACCTGATAGAGAACGCGGAAATTGTAGACAACGCGGAAATAGACGTAGCCAAGAATGCAGTTACGCTGGGAAGTGTCGTTGTTGTCCACGATCTGGACGAAGATGAGGATGTAACCTTTACCGTGGTCGGTTCTCAGGAGGCCAATCCCCGGGAGGGCAGAATTTCCGATGACTCTCCTCTGGGAAAGGGACTCCACGGCCATCAGGTCGGCGAGACGGTTGCAGTGGAAGCGCCTGCCGGTGTGTTCAATTTCAAGATCGTGTCGGTGAAGAATAAGTAATGGAAGATAACGAACTGCTCCAGATCCGGAGAGACAAGCTCTCCGCCCTTCAGGCAGAAGGGAAGGATCCGTTTAAGATCACGAAATATGACCAGACGATTCACAGCGAAGAAATCCGGGAAAACTTTGAATCGCTGGAAGGGAAGGATGTATCCGTCGCCGGAAGGCTGATGTCCAAGAGAATCATGGGCAAGGCTTCCTTCTGCAATGTTCAGGACAAGCTGGGCAGCATTCAGTGCTACGTTGCCCGGGACTGCATCGGTGAAGAAGCCTACGCCGACTTCAAGAAACTGGACATCGGCGATATTGTCGGCATCAAAGGGCAGGTCTTCAAGACAAAGACCGGCGAGATTTCCGTGCATGCTGACAGCCTGATTCTGCTGAGCAAGAGCCTGCAGATCCTGCCGGAGAAGTATCACGGCCTCACCAATGTGGATCTCCGTTACCGTCAGCGCTACGTGGATCTGATTATGAATCCGGAAGTAAAGGATACTTTTGTAAAACGCTCCCGGATTATTTCGGCCATCCGCAGATATCTGGACGATCTGGGATTTATGGAAGTGGAAACGCCGATGCTGGTTTCCAATGCCGGCGGTGCTGCTGCCCGTCCCTTTGAAACCCACTTCAATGCATTGGATGAGGATGTAAAGCTCCGCATCTCCCTGGAACTCTACCTGAAGCGCCTGATCGTGGGCGGATTGGAAAGAGTGTACGAAATCGGCAGAGTTTTCCGCAATGAAGGCGTAGATACCCGCCACAATCCGGAATTTACCCTGATGGAGCTCTATCAGGCCTACACGGATTATCACGGAATGATGGATCTGACGGAGAATCTTTACCGCTATCTGGCACAGGAAGTCTGCGGAACGACGCAAATCACCTACGGCGAGAATGTTATCGATCTGGGCAAGCCCTTTGAGAAGCTCACGATGATAGAAGCTTTGAAGAAGTATGCCGGCGTAGACTTTGATCAGGTTCCCGATACTGCCGCGGCAAAGGAACTGGCCAGGGAAAAGGGCATTGAAT
Source organism: Candidatus Limivicinus sp. (assembly GCA_045616745.1). Classification (GTDB taxonomy): domain Bacteria; phylum Bacillota; class Clostridia; order Oscillospirales; family Oscillospiraceae; genus Limivicinus. The sequence goes on from JAZLHH010000086.1 coordinate 11,905, forward strand.
TTGAGGAAAGACATCAGAAGGGCGACATCCTCAATCTGTTCTTTGAAGAATTCTGCGAGGACAAGCTGATTCAGCCCACCTTTATTATGGACCACCCGGTGGAGGTATCTCCTCTTACCAAGCGGAAACCGGACAAGCCGGACTATGTGGAACGGTTTGAAATGTTTATCAACGGCTGGGAGATGTGCAACGCCTATTCCGAGCTCAACGATCCGATCGATCAGAGAGAGCGTTTCCGTGCGCAGGATGCCGCAGCAGCGGCAGGGGATGCGGAGGCGAATCATACGGACGAAGATTTCCTGAATGCACTGGAAATCGGGATGCCGCCTACAGGAGGAATCGGCTACGGTATTGACCGTCTGGTCATGCTGCTGACGAACAGCCCTTCCATCCGCGATGTGCTGCTGTTCCCGACGATGAAGCAGGAAAAGCCTGCCGTCAGAGAGGAAGCTGCCGCATCAGGAAAGACGCTCGTCTCTTCCCTTGACAGAGAGCAGGCACTGGCACTGCTGAAGAAGTATAACAGCGATCCCTTCCATATCCGTCATGCGCTGACGGTAGAGGGTGTCATGCGCTGGTATGCAAAGGATCTGGGCCATGAAGACGAAGAAGATTTCTGGGGGATCACGGGTCTGCTCCATGATATCGACTTTGAAATGTGGCCGGAGGAGCATTGCAAAAAGGCGCCGGAGCTGCTGAAAGAAGGCGGTGTCAGCGACGAAATGATTCACGCCGTCTGCTCCCACGGATTTGGCCTCTGCAGCGATGTGGAACCGGAACTGGAAATGGAGAAGGTTCTCTTTGCCGTGGATGAACTGACGGGTCTCATCTGGTCCTACGCGCTGATGCGCCCGGAGAAGAACTGTGAAGGCATGGAACTCAAGAGCCTGAAGAAGAAGTTCAAGGATAAAAAGTTTGCCGCCGGCTGCAGCCGTGATGTCATCACGGAAGGTGCCGAGAAGCTCGGCTGGGAGCTGGATCAGCTTCTGGAAAAGTCGATTTCCGCCATGCAGTCCTGCGAAAAATCCGTAGAAGAATCCTGCTGAGTATTTGTTCCGGCTGATTTTGGAATCAGCCGGAATAATTTATATTGAAACTCCGCCGGAAAGCGTATATTATGATATTTATCAAATATAGATAAATGTATCATTTTAACGGAGGGTTATTTATGGCAAAGACGGACAAACCCAAAATGACGAAGGACGTTGTTCCGGAAGGCTTTACGATTTCTCTTGCGCTGGTAGATGCCATTCCCGTGCTCTTTTTCGGTGGCAGCATGATCGTCATCAGCTTTCTGTTTTCCAGCAAGCTCTTCCTTTTCGGCGCACTGCTCTGCTTTTTCGCCGGGGCGGCAAAGGTCTTGTGGAAGATCATTGTAGTACGGAAGAAAAAGAATGTCTGGTGGCTGTTTATGCAGATGAGAATTCTGATGCCGATCGGTTTTGTTCTGATGCTTGCCGCGGCGATTCTCAATCGCTCCGCCATCAGCTTCCCGGGAATCTGGGCAGGAATTACCGGCTTTCCCCAGGTGATATTCTTCGTTCTGTGGATTCTGGGAATGGTGCTGATGTCTGTTTTTGCAAAGAAGCTGGACAGCAGCGATGTGAAGGCAAACTGGATTGAACAGCTGACCAACGGCATTGCCCAGGCCTGCATGTTCTTCGGCCTGCTCCTGATCGCCCTGAAGTAATTTTTAACTATTGCCCTCCCCTCACGGGGAGGGGGGACCGCTTGCGGTGGGTGAGGTCGGTATACCGCGACAGCGGTGAACTGATTGATATGATTCAGGCTGCGCCTGATTTCACGACCCCATCCGTCGGCAAAAAATATCAGTTTTGCCGCCACCTCCCCCGTGAGGGAAAGGCAATGGTAGAATTTTTGGCAGACCCGGAGGGCATGTAGGGGCGGCAATCTTGTCAAGAGTGTGATTGTTTACAAATTGTGCAATGAGATGGTTTACACATTTGCAAGGTCGTAGGTAATG